>DASRUM010000079.1:0-8907 GCA_035655415.1 Pseudomonas sp. | reverse complement strand
TGCTGAACACGGCATCAAGTGCAACGCCCCAGCCAGTGGCGGTGGCGTGGCCAACGTCAACGGCATCCGCAGTGGCGAATTCAATTTCGGCATCATGCAGTCGGACCACCAGTTCAAGGCCATGAAGGGCGTTGCGCCGTTTGAGAAAGAAGGCGCCATGGAGGACATCCGTGCGGTGTTCTCGCTGCAGAGTGAGGTGTTCACCATCCTCGCCCGCCGTGATGCCAACATCACTAACTTCGATGACCTCAAAGGCAAGCGCGTAAACATCGGCAACCCAGGTTCCGGTCAGCGCGACACCCTGGAAGAGATCATGCAGGTCAAAGGCTGGGATCGTTCTGCGTTCTCCCTGGCGGCCGAGCTGAAGCCAGCCGAGCAGGCTTCTGCCCTGGGTGATAACAACATCGATGCGATGACCTACTTCGTTGGCCACCCGAACGGTGCCATCCAGGAAGCCACCACAACTACCGATGCGGTACTGGTGCCGGTGACCGGTGCGGAAATCGACAAGCTGCTGGCTGCGAAGAGCTACTACACCAAAGCTGATATCCCAGGCGGCGTGTACAAGGGCAACGACGCGCCAACCCCGTCGATTGGCGGCAAAGCGGTGCTTTCCACCTCGGCCAAGGCCAGCCCGGAAGTGGTCTACCAGCTGGTTAAATCGGTATTCGACAATATTGATCGCTTCAAGCGTCTGCACCCTGCATTTGCCGACCTGAAAGAAGAAGACATGATCAAAGTCGGCCTTAGCGCAGAGCTGCATGAAGGCGCAGTGCGTTACTACAAAGAGCGCGGCTGGCTGTAGGCCTGTGTAGCCCGGATAAGCGCCAGCGCAATCCGGGACCGCGTTTCCCGGATTGCGCCTAGGCTTATTCGGGCTACGTGACTACCCGTGCAAACGGGCTAGTGTTTTCAGATAAGCAAACCCGCAGCTGCAAGGCTGCGGGTTTTGCCGTTTTCCGTACTCTCGAATGCAGGTTCAACCCATGCATGACAAGCAACTGTCCACCGAAGAACTGATTGCCCAGGATGTCGGTGCGCGCACCCCATTGGGGGCCATGGCCCAGGTTATCACCGGCCTGGCCCTGCTCTGGTCGCTGTTTCAACTATGGATCGCCTCGCCGCTGCCGTTCGTGTTCGGTATTGGTGTGTTCAACGACACCGAAACCCGCTCTATCCACCTGGCGTTTGCCCTGTTATTGGCGTTTCTCGCCTACCCGGCCTTTCGCAAGTCGCCGCGTGATCGCGTGCCGCTGCTGGATGTCGCTCTAGGCCTGGTCGCTGCCGCCAGCGCCGCCTACCTATTTATCTTCTACCAGCAGCTGGCCTTGCGCCCCGGTAGCCTGACCACCGCGGACATGCTGACCGCGTGCATCGGCATCCCGTTGCTGCTGGAAGCCACCCGCCGAGTGCTCGGCCCGCCACTGGCGATCATCGCCCTGCTGTTCCTCGTTTACAGCCTGGCCGGGCCGTATATGCCGGGAATGCTGGCGCACCGTGGGGTCAGCTTTAATGCCATGGCCAACCACCAGTGGATCACCACCGAAGGGGTGTTCGGCATCGCCCTCGGCGTATCCACCAGCTTCGTGTTTCTCTTCGTGCTGTTTGGCGCCTTGCTCGAACGCGCTGGCGCGGGGCATTACTTTATTCAGTTGGCCTTCAGCATGCTCGGCCACTTCCGTGGTGGCCCGGCCAAGGCGGCCGTGGTGGCATCGGGGCTGACCGGGCTGATTTCCGGCTCGTCGATTGCCAACGTGGTGACCACCGGCACCTTCACCATTCCGATGATGAAGCGCACCGGTTTCTCGGCCGAGAAGGCCGGTGCGGTGGAAGTGGCGTCGTCGGTAAATGGCCAGATCATGCCACCGGTGATGGGTGCAGCGGCCTTTCTGATGGTCGAGTACATCGGCATGCCCTATGTCGAGATCATCAAGCACGCCTTCCTGCCGGCGGCGATTTCCTATATCGCCCTGCTGTATATCGTCCATCTGGAGTCGCTGAAGCTCGGCCTGCAGCCCGTGCCTGGACATCAACCCAAGCCCTGGCTACGCCGCCTGACCGGTTTCGCCTTCGGCGCAGCGCTGATCAGCGGTCTGTCGCTGGCGGTGTATTACGGCCTCGGCTGGCTCAAACCGGCGTTGGGTGAATACGCCCTACCAGGTGTCGGCGCGCTGCTGGCGCTGATCTACCTGGGCCTGTTGAAAATTGCCGCCAGCGTGCCGGTGTTGCCCGCCGAAGATCCGGACGCGCCGCTCGACAAGCTGCCGCAAACCCGCGCCGTACTGCTTTCCGGCCTGCACTTTCTGTTGCCGGTAGTGGTGCTGGTCTGGTGCCTGATGATCGAGCGCTTGTCCCCCGGCCTGTCGGCCTTCTGGGGCAGCGTGATGCTGGTGATTATCCTGCTGACCCAGCGTCCGCTGCTGACCTGGCTGCGCACCGATGGCACCCATGCCCACGGCTCGTTTATGGACGGTGTGATCGACCTGCGTGAAGGCCTGATTGCTGGCGCGCGCAATATGATTGGCATTGGCATTGCCACTGCGGCGGCGGGCATCATCGTCGGCGCGGTGTCGCAAACCGGGGTTGGTCTGGTGCTGGCCGACCTGGTCGAACTGCTGTCGATGGGCAATCTGCTGCTGATGCTGGTGCTGACGGCGATCTTCAGCCTGGTGCTGGGAATGGGTCTGCCGACCACTGCCAACTACATTGTGGTGTCCAGCCTGCTGGTGCCGGTGATTGTCACGTTGGGTCAGCAGAACGGCCTGATCGTGCCGCTGATCGCGGTGCATCTGTTCGTCTTCTACTTCGGCATCATGGCCGACGTGACGCCGCCGGTGGGCCTGGCCTCGTTCGCCGCTGCTGCGGTGTCCAAGGGCGATCCGATCAAGACCGGGATTCAGGCGTTCTACTACAGCATGCGTACGGCGGTGTTGCCGTTCCTGTTTATCTTCAACACCGATCTGCTGCTGATCGACGTGGATTTCTGGCACGGCGTGCTGATCTTTATCATCGCCACCGTCGCCATGCTGATCTTCGCCGCCGGCAGCCAGGGTTACTTCCTGGTGCGCAGTCGCTGGTACGAAAACCTGCTGTTGTTGCTGGTGGCGTTCACCCTGTTCCGTCCGGGTTTCTGGATGGACATCGTGCACGACCCTTACCGCGATATCCCGCCGGCACAACTGGCCCAGGCCCTGGGTGATGTAGCCGATGGCAGCCAACTGCGCTTGCGCATCAAAGGTGAGGATGCAGTGGGCGATGCCCGCGAGTTCAGCCTGCTGCTGCCCGTGCCGGAAGGTGCCACTGGTGAAGAGCGCCTGGAGAAACTTGGCCTGCTGACCTATGAAGAGGGTGGCAAGGTGCTGGTCGACAGCGTCACCTTCGGCAGCCCGGCAGCCGAAGCCGGCCTGGAGTTCGATCAGGAAATCCTCAACGTCCGCGCCCCGACGGATCGCTGGACCAAGGAGCTGATGTGGATTCCGGGCTTTATGCTGTTCGGTCTGGTGATCTGGTTGCAGCGTCGCCGGCGTAAGTTAGAAGCCTGAGCTGCGGTTCGGTCGTGGTTAACAACAAAGGCAGCTTGGGCTGCCTTTGTTGTTTGTGGGGTTAGTCTGCCGCCAGTTCCGCACAATTGCGGCCATTGTTCTTGGCCTGATAGAGCGCGGCATCGGCACGCCTGAGCATGCCTTCGGTGGAGCTCTCGGGGCCTGGCAACATGGCCACCACCCCGACACTCACCGTCACATGGCCAATGGGTGAGCCCGCGTGGGGCAAGGCGAGTTCGGCGACTGCCTGAACGACCCGTTGCGCGATGCGCAGAGCATCCTGGGCATCGCTCATGGGGCTGATAAAGACGAACTCTTCACCGCCAAAGCGAGCCACCACGTCGCTGCTGCGATTTAGGTTGGCCGCGAGTGCCTGGGCCACCTCGTGCAGGCAGGTATCGCCGGCCAGATGGCCATAGTGGTCGTTGTAGTCTTTGAAACGATCCACATCCAGCATGCCCAGAGCCAGTGGCTGGCCCAGGCGTTGGGCGCGCTGCCATTCCTGCTGCAGGAGCATATCGAAGTGTCTACGGTTGGCGATCCCGGTCAGGCTGTCGGTCAGGCTTAACGCCTCAAGCTTGCTGTTGAGAACCTGCAGTTCATCGGTGCGTTGCGCCACTCGCTGCTCCAATTCGCGCTCGGAGATTTTCAGGCTGTCCACCAGCTGTTGCTGGGCGTGCAACAGTTCTACCTGCACCCTGGCCTTCTCTTTACGCATCACGTTGAGGCGATCAGCCAGAGCAAAGGCCAGCAACAGCATCTCCATGGTCGAGCCCAGCTGGACACCGTCCACGGTAAAAGCATTGGTTGGCACTATCCCTAGCGCTCTGAGCAAGGTCATGGCGCTGCCGAAGATGAGCAGGGCAAAGGCGCCAAGAAAGAAATAGGCACTGCGCTGGCGCTTGTAGGCGCACATCAACACCACCACCAAGATCAAAGCCGCGCTGGCCAGGTAAAGCAGGATGGTCATGCGTGCGACCACCGGCAACGCCAGCGCAAACACCAGCGGCGACAGCAGAAACAACACAACCAGGCCCTGCAGCAGCCGATCCACTCGTGGCGTGAGGCGCTGCGTTTCCAGCATGTGCCGCATAAACAGCAGCAGTGTACTGACGGTCAGCGAGGCGCCCGAGTAGTAGACCACATTGGAGTGCAGGTTAAGCCCACTCCCGGGCCATGCTGGGATCATGCCGTTCTTGATCGCCACGGTGCATACCGTGCAGGTCACAAAAGTGATGTAGAACAGGTAGATGCGTTCGCGCAGGGCAATAAACAGCATCAGGTTGAAAAGGATCATGGCGCTGGCCATGCCGAAGTACCACGCTTGTGCCAGGTAGTCACCACGCTCGTAAGTGTGGAAGGCTTTTGGCGTCCAGAGCTGCAGGGGCACCAGCAGGCCGACGGTGGATTCCAGGCGCAGGTAGATCACCTGCTCACTCTGGGCCGGTAGGCTCAGGGGAAAGACGAAGTTGCGATTGGGGTAGATCCGCGTTTCAAAGGGTGTGTCACAGCCGGTGCTGATTGACTGGTATTGGCCATGTACGTTGGGCAGATGTATCTGGACGTGGGAAATGCGCGGATTGTCGACCACCAGCATGCGCTCCAGCGTCACGTCGCTACTGTTGCCCAGGGTGATGCGTAACCAGTAGGCCGAGCGGGTAAAGCCGAGCGCCAGTGCTGCTGCGGGCGGCATATCGCCGACGAAGCGCGCGGCGTTCGCCGGCGACTGTACGTCTGTCAGGCTTAGGCGGCGCTGCGGGTCTTCCAGCAACTCGACGGCCGTGGTCAGCGACAGCGCTGCGGACGGCATGCGGGTCACATCCAGCACCTGTGCCAGAGCCCCGGCCGGGATAGCCAGCAGCGCGATAAGCAGTAGGCGCCAGCCGACTAAGCGTGGCCGAGAACGAGGCGTATGCATGCGAGCTACCCGTCAATGGTCAATCAGCACTGAGGTGCCGAAGGCTGCAACGTTCGCGCAGTCTACAAGAGGGGCCGATTGCGCACACCTTCCATAACCCGCGAGGCCTGGCCTATTCCTCCACATGCAGCGCCCCCGTCTCGCTGCTTTCCAAAACCACATAGGCGCTGGCGCAGAACAGTGAGTTGAGGCGCTTCATATCGGCGATTAGCTCCATGTGCAGGGCGCTGGTTTCGATGCTTTGCACCACCTGATGATGCAGCCGGCTGACGTGGGCGTGGGCCAAGCGGCGTTCCTGGGCGCGGAAGCGGCGTTTCTCGCGCAGCAGCTGGCGCGCGCTTTCCTTGTCGGCGGAGAGAAACACCGAGAGGCCCAGGCGCAGGTTGGCCAGCAGCTGGGCATGCAGGGCGGTGAGTTCCTCCAGGCCGCTGTCTGAAAACGAATGGCGCTGCGCAGTTTTCTGATCCTGCACTTTGCCGAGCATGCGTTCGATGATGTCGCCGGCCTGCTCCAGGTTTACTGCCAGCTCGATGATCTCCGCCCAGCGCCGGCTGTCGTGCTCACTCAACACCTCGCGTGGCACCTGCGCCAGGTAGAGTTTGACCGCGCTGTAGAGCGCATCGACATCGTCATCCAGGCGGCGCAGCTCCTTGCCCAGGGCGGTTTGCCCGCCACTCAGGACTTCCAGCAAATGGTTGAGCATGGTCTCGATCAGGTCGCCGATGCGCAGGGTTTCGCGCACCGCATTGGCTAGCGCCAGGCTCGGTGTGGCCAGCGCGGTAGGGTCGAGGTGGCGCGGGCGGGCGATGCCGGTTTCATCCGGGCGATCGGGTAGCAGCCAGTTGCAGAAGCGTGCCATCAGCCCGACTGTGGGCAGCATCAGCAGGCAGCGCAGGCTGTTGTAGAGCAGGTGGAAGGCGATCACCAGCTCCTCGGGCCGCCACTTCAGGCTGTCCAGCCAGTTGGCCAGTGGATCGAGGAACGGCATCACCAGCAGCAGGCCAATCAGCTTGTACAGCAGGCTACCCAAGGCCACACGGCGGCCCGCCGGGGTTTGCAGGCTGCTGGTGAGAAAGGCCAGCACGCCGCTGCCGATGTTGGCGCCAATCACCAGGCCGATGGCCACCGGCAGGCTGATCAAGCCAGCACCGGTCAGCGTCGCGGTAAGCAGCACGGCGGCCAGGCTGGAGTAGGAAATCAGCGCAAACAGCGCGCCGACCAGAGCATCCAGCAGCAGGTCGCCGGTCAGCGAGGCGAACAGCACGCGGATGCCTTGCTCCTGGGTAATCGGCGTGGCGGCGGCGACGATCAGCTCCAGGGCCAGCAGCATCAGCCCCAGGCCGATGGCCACGCGGCCGAGCTGGCCGGCGCGGGTCTGCTTGCGCGAGAGAAAGAACACCACACCGAGAAAGATCAGCAACGGGCTCAGCCAGCTCAGGTCGAGGGTCAGCACTCGCGCCATTAGCGCCGTACCGACATCCGCACCGAGCATAATCGCCAGCGCTGGAGTCAACGCCATCAGGCCCTGGGCAACGAACGAGGTGACCAGCAGCGCGGTGGCGTTGCTGCTCTGCACCAGCGCCGTAACGCCGATGCCGGCGGCAAACGCCAGCGGCCGCTTGCTGACGTTATGGCTAAGCACCTTGCGCAGGTGCGAGCCATACACCCGCAGGATGCCGGTACGGACGATATGGGTGCCCCAGATCAGCAAGGCGACGGCAGACAGAAGATTAAGCAGGGTGAGCATGG
Organism: Pseudomonas sp.; assembly: GCA_035655415.1. Taxonomy (GTDB): domain Bacteria; phylum Pseudomonadota; class Gammaproteobacteria; order Pseudomonadales; family Pseudomonadaceae; genus Aquipseudomonas. The sequence continues at coordinate 1,698 of DASRUM010000079.1, read as the reverse complement.
TGCTGCTCCCTGGCGCGTCAGCCCTGTTGCAGCGTGACGCGTGGTTTTTACTTGTTATAAAGGCCCATCTTGTAGAAGCGCAGACCCTGTATTTAGCTTTAGCTGGGGTTGGCACTCTGCGCCAGCGCGCGACACAGACTGTCGTGCAATCCCGCCAGGCTGCGTGAGCTGATAACCTTAGAACCTGTTTACGATCTAGCGAGCTAGAGCCGGGCAAGGCAAAAACAGCCGAGGAAGCGGAGTTTACGAGCTGTAAATGAGCATTCCGAGGCTGTTTTTAACGCCGCCAGGCCGACGCGCAGCAGGTCGTAAGCAGGTTCTTGCCCGCTACTGAACGGAAGCGACCCCCTCCGATGCTTACGCTTTATCACGCCCCTGACCTGGAAACCCTTGGCGAGCTGGCCACCACGCTGCTCGCCACGCCGATGCGCGAGCCTTTTGCGCCGGCGCTGGTGGTGGTGCCGAGTCAGGGTATGGGACGTTGGCTGACCTTGGAGCTGGCGCGCAAGCAGGGCATTGCCATGCAACTGGAGGTGCAGCTGCCGGCCAAGTTTGTCTGGGACCTATCGCGCCTAGCCTTGGGCCAGTTGCCAGAGCAATCGGCCTTTAGCCCCAGCAGCCTTAGCTGGCGGCTGTATGACTGGCTATGCGAGCCGGCCAATCTGGCCGAGGCGCCGCGCCTGGCGCATTACCTGGACGGTGGCGATGAACGGCGGCGACTGTCACTTGCCGCCAAGATCGCCGACGTATTCGACCAATACCTGCTGTATCGCGACGACTGGCTGGCCGCCTGGGAGCGCAACGAGCTGCTTAAACTCGGCCCGGACGAAGCATGGCAGGCGCTGCTCTGGCGCGAGCTGACCCGCGACGGTCATCCGCATCGCGCCCGTTTGCTGGAAGAGCTGCTCGCCCGTTTGCATCAATCTGAACCCATGCCGGGTTTGCCCGAGCGCGTGCTGGTGTTCGGCATCAGCTCACTGCCACCGCACCATATGCGCGTGCTGGAAGGCCTGGCGCGGCACACCCAGGTGATTATTTTCGCCCTCAATCCGTGCCGCGAAGCCTGGGGTGAGATTCGCGATATCCGTGAATTGGCGCGACAACCGCAAAGCGCAGCGGCTAATCAAGAGATAAGTCCGGACGATTGGTATTTGGATGTCGGCCATCCGCTGCTCGCCAGTCTGGGCAAGCAGGGCCGCGACTTTTTCGACAGCCTGTTCAGCCTGGCCTCCGGCGAAGGCAGCCAGGAAATCGGCCTGTATTCCGAGGATGCTGACCTGCACGACGCCAGCCTGTTGCAGGCGCTGCAGAACGACATCCTGCGCCTGCGCACCCGCACCGCCGATGAGCGCCTAGTGCTGCTCGAGGACGACCGCTCGCTGGAGCTGCATATCGCCCACTCGCCGCTGCGCGAGGTGGAAATCCTGCATGACCAGCTGCTCGCGCGCTTTGCCGCCGAACCCGGCCTGACCCCGGATCAGGTGGTGGTGCTGACCCCGGATATCGAGCGTTACGCGCCCTATATCGAGGCGGTGTTCGCTCCCCGTGAAGGCGTGCCGCGCATTCCTTTCAGCCTGGCCGACCGCAGCCTGCGCGCGGAAATCCCCCTGCTGGAAGCCTTCCTCAATCTGCTGGCGCTGCCGGACAGCCGCTTCGCCGCCGAGGAAATCCTCGCCTGGCTGGAACAGCCGGCCATCG
>DASRUM010000078.1:0-3174 GCA_035655415.1 Pseudomonas sp. | reverse complement strand
CCCGATGATTGTCGGCATTCTGCCGTTTGGTCTGATCTATGGCGCATTGGCCAGCCTGGCTGGGCTGAGCCTGGGGCAGGCGCTGGGTATGTCCCTGCTGGTGTATGCCGGTTCCGCGCAATTTATTGCCATCAACCTGCTGACCCTGGGCAGCGGCGCGGTGGTAATTCTGCTCACCACCTTGGTGGTCAATCTGCGTCATGTGCTCTACAGCGCGGCGCTGCAGCCTTATGTCGGCCGTTTGCCACAGCGTTGGCGGGTGCCGTTGGCGTTTGGCCTGACCGATGAGACCTTTGCCGTGGTGCAGCGGCGTTATCTGGCTCGCGGAATGACTGAGCATAGCCAGTGGTATCACGCCGGTGTGGCGTTGGCGCTGTACCTGTCCTGGGTGTCGAGTTCGCTGGTCGGTGCGTTGTTTGGCCAGAGTGTGCCGAACCTGGCGGGCTGGGGGCTGGACTTCGCCATGCTGGCGACCTTTATCGGTATTGTGGTGCCGGCGCTGCGCAATCAACCACAGATTGCTGCAGCTCTGGTAGCCGGTGCGGTGGCGCTGCTGTGCCACGTCTGGCCGTACAAGCTTGGGCTGATGGCGGCTGCACTCAGCGGTATTACGGTCGGCGTACGGCTGGAGCGCTGCAAAACGGCCGTGACTGTCGGGGAGGGCGCGTGATGGCTATCTGGCTGCTGATTCTCGGCATGGCGCTGATCACCTTTGCGATTCGCTACAGCCTGTTTGCCTTTCCCGATCTGCGTTTCCCGCCGCTGGTGCGCCAGGGTCTGCATTACGTGCCGACCGCCGTGCTGAGCGCCATCGTACTGCCGGGCATGCTGATTCCCGATGGCCAGCACTGGGCGTTCAGTCTGGACAATGCCTACCTGTTGGCGGGGCTGGCGACTATTGCCATCGCCGCGCTGACCCGGCATCTGCTGGCTACCATCGGCGGCGGTCTGCTGGTGTTCTTTATGGTGCGTTGGTTGTTGGGTCAGTTGCCCCTTTAAGCAGGGTTATTTGCCCCCTGCATTTGTGGAAAATGCAGCAAAAGGCAGGTTTCGCTGTGGCTTTGTGAGGTGTTCTTGCAGTCAAATGCCTGACAACCCGCTTGGCCACTGCAGACAGGTACACGGACGATGACCGAACAATCACAATTCGCATTGCTGGGTAAAAAGCGCTTTTTGCCGTTTTTCATCACTCAGCTGCTGGGTGCTTTCAACGACAACATCTTTAAGCAATCACTGATTCTCGCCATTCTGTTCAAGATCAGCTCCGGGACCGACAAGGCCTTGCTGATCAACCTCTGCGCGCTGCTGTTTATCCTGCCGTTCTTCCTGTTCTCGGCCCTCGGTGGCCAGTTTGGTGAAAAGTTCGCCAAGGACTCGCTGATCCGCAAGATCAAGTTCGCCGAGATCGTGATCATGCTGCTCGGCGCCGTCGGTGTGCTGCTCGGCAACCTGCCCATGATGCTCGCCGTGCTGTTTGCCATGGGCACGCAGTCGGCGCTGTTCGGCCCGGTAAAGTATTCGATTTTGCCGCAGCACCTTGAAGAGCAGGAGTTGGTGGGCGGCAACGCGCTGGTGGAAATGGGCACGTTCCTGGCCATTCTCGCTGGCACCATTGGCGCGGGCATCATCATGGCCAGCAGCGGCTACGCGCATATCGTCGCAGCCTGTGTGGTGCTGGTGGCGGTGTTCGGCTACCTGGCCAGTCGCGGCATTCCTGCGGCATCGGCGGCGATGCCGCAGCTCAAGCTGGATTGGAACATCCTGCGTCAGTCCTGGCTGATCATGAAACTCGGCCTGGGCCAGCGCCCAGCCGTGTCGCGTTCGCTGGTGGGAAACTCCTGGTTCTGGTTTCTCGGCGCGGTGTACCTGACGCAGATTCCCGCCTATGCCAAAGAATGGCTGTACGGCGATGAAAGCGTGGTGACGCTGATTCTCACGGTGTTCTCGGTCGGCATCGCACTGGGCTCGATGCTTTGCGAGCGTATGAGCGGGCACAAGGTTGAAATTGGCCTGGTGCCATTCGGCTCGATCGGTCTGACCCTGTTCGGCATTCTGCTCTGGTGGTTCTCCGGTGGCTTCCCCGAAGCGGCGGTGGCGCATGACTGGCTCGGGGTGCTGAGCATTGGCCAGGCCTGGTGGATTCTCGGCTCGATCCTCGGCATCGGCCTGTTTGGCGGCTTTTATATCGTGCCGTTGTACGCGCTGATCCAGTCGCGCACGGTGGAGCATGAGCGGGCGCGGGTGATCGCGGCCAACAACATCCTTAATGCGCTGTTTATGGTGATCTCGGCGATTGTCTCGATCCTGTTTCTCAGCGTGGCCGAACTGTCGATTCCGCAGCTGTTCCTGACCATTTCGCTGATGAACATCGCGGTCAACAGCTACATCTTCAAGATCGTTCCCGAATTCAGCATGCGCTTTATGATCTGGCTGCTCAGCCACTCGATGTACCGGGTGGAGCATAAGGGGCTGGAGGCGATCCCTGATGAAGGCGCAGCGGTGCTGGTGTGCAACCACGTGTCGTTTGTCGATGCCCTGCTGATCGGTGGTGCGGTGCGCCGGCCGGTGCGTTTTGTCATGTACTACAAGATTTACAATCTGCCGGTACTCAACTTTATCTTCCGCACCGCCGGCACCGTGCCAATTGCTGGGCGCAACGAAGACCTGCTGATCTATGACGCCGCGTTCAAGAAAATCGCCGAATACCTGCGTAACGGCGAAGTGGTGTGCATCTTCCCTGAGGGCAAGCTGACCACCGATGGCGAGCTGAATGAGTTCAAGAATGGCATCGAGCGCATCGTCGAGGCCAACCCGGTGCCGGTGATTCCAATGGCGCTACAGGGCTTGTGGGGCAGCTTTTTCAGCCGTGATCCGCACAAGGGCTTGTTCAAGCGGCTGTGGTCGCGCATCACTCTGGTGGCCGGTACGCCGGTAGCGCCCGAACTGGTCAAGCGCGAGTTGCTGCAGGCCCAGGTGGCTGAGTTGCGAGGTGAGCGGCGTTAAACCGCAGAGATGAAAAAGTCCGCCAAATTGGCGTAATGCTGTTCACTTAAGCATCGGGTGGACGCGATCATCCCCTCGCCCCTCCGGGGAGAGGGTTAGGGAGAGGGGAAGGCCTCCAGTTTGGCGGTGTTTTCAGCCCTCACCCCCAGCCCCTCTCCCATAAATGGGAGA
>DASRUM010000077.1:0-28247 GCA_035655415.1 Pseudomonas sp. | reverse complement strand
TCTCCCATTTATGGGAGAGGGGCTGGGGGTGAGGGCTGAAAACACCGCCAAACTGGAGGCCTTCCCCTCTCCCTAACCCTCTCCCCGGAGGGGCGAGGGGATGATCGCGTCCACCCGATGCTTAAGTGAACAGCATTACGCTCCTACGGGCCCTGCAGATATACCTCAGTGCAGCTTGAGACGTGGCTCGGTGCTGCGGCCGATGCGGTCGCCGAGCATCATCAGCAGCGTGCGGGTTATGCCATACAGGGCGATCTGGTGCATGCGGTAGAGCGACACGTAGAACATCCTGGCCAGCCAGCATTCGAGCATGACGCTGCCGGTCAGGTTGCCCATCAGGTTGCCAACCGCTGAGAAGGTCGACAGTGAGATCAGTGAGCCGTAATCGCGGTAGCGGTATTCCGGTAGCGTTTTGCCCTCAATACGCAGCTTCAGCGATTTGGCCAGCAACGAGGCTTGCTGGTGCGCCGCTTGTGCGCGTGGCGGTACGTTGCGTCCTTCGCTGCCAGGTTGTGGGCAGGCGGCGCAGTCGCCAAAAGCAAAGATGTTGTCGTCCAGGGTGGTCTGCAGCGTCAGGCGTACATGCAGCTGGTTGATGCGATTACTTTCCAGTCCATCCAGCTCTTTAAGGAAGTCAGGGGCGCGAATCCCTGCTGCCCAGACTTTCAGCGTGGCCGGAATGACCTGACCCTGCTCGGTATGCAGCGCCTCGCGGGTGACCTGGCTGACGGCGGCGCCAGTGAGCACGGTTACCCCGAGCTTCTCCAGAGTCTTATGCACCGGTCGGCTGATGCGTTCTGGCAGGGCTGGCAATACGCGCGGGCCGGCCTCAATCAGGGTGATACGCATGTTTTCCGGGCTGATCCGATTCAGGCCATAGGCCGCCAACTCGTGCGCGGCATGGTGCAGCTCGGCCGCCAGTTCAACGCCCGTGGCGCCAGCGCCGACGATGGCGATGTTGATCAGCTCGGTGGCTGCACTCTGGCTGGCGTGGGCGCGCAGATAATGGCTGAGCAGTTGGCGATGGAAACGCTCGGCCTGTTCGCGGGTGTCGAGAAACAGGCAGTGTTCGGCGGCGCCGGCAGTGCCGAAATCATTGGTGGTGCTGCCCACGGCGATGACCAGGCTGTCATAGCTCAGCTCGCGCGCAGGCATCAGCACCTGGCCATCGTCATCCAGGGTGGCGGCCAGGCTGATGCGCTTTTCCGCGCGATTGAGGCCGCACATCCGCCCCAGTTGGAACTCGAAATGATTCCACTTGGCTTGCGCCACGTAGTTCAGTTCGTCACCCGAGGAGTTCAGTGAGCCAGCGGCCACTTCGTGCAGCAGCGGTTTCCAGATATGCGTCAGGTTGGCGTCTACCAGGGTGATCCTGGCCTGGCCGCGTTTACCCGGGGTTCTACCCAGGCGGGTAGCAAGCTCCAAGCCGCCGGCGCCACCGCCGACAATTACGATTTGATGAGTCATCAGACACGCTCACAAGGCTTTTAAGAAAAAGTGGTGAGTCGCTGTGGGCGAGCGCTAAGCAGCTCATAGCACCAGTCGACTCAGGAGACGGCTCAGCAGACCCAGGCCAATCGTGATGGTCACGATAATCAGCAGCAGCCGCCAAACCTTGAATGGCTGGCGCTCGACCTGATGCTGCGGAGCGCTGAGGTATTGCTCGACGCGTTTTTGATCATCAGGATTCAGGCGACTGGACATACGTGCCTCGAATTAAGGGGCCGGTTGGCAATTAATATGGATCGATTGGAGGCTGAAGTGCTGGGCATTCTAGCCGCGCAGCTTATAAAGGCTCAACGCGCAGGGCGTCATTCAGGCGAATAATGCCCCCTTGTAGCACGCGCGCAGTAATTCCGCCGTGGCCGCGCATGGCCTGAAAGGTGCCGAGGCCCAGGCGTTCTTCCAGTTTTGCGCAGGGTTGGCACCAGCCGGTGGTTTCCAGGATCGCCTGGCCAAGGCGAAAGCGCCGGCCCTTGAGGCTGAACAGGTTGATGCCGCTGATGGCGATATTGCGCCGCAGTTCAGGCGCGCTGATCGGTTGCTCGGCAGGGCGCCCCATCAAGGCGCTAATCACCGCCACGTGTTCCCATTGAATCAGGGTGACCTGCCTGGCGTTGCGTGGCCCTGGGCGGCTGTGGTCGCCGGTGAGGCCTGCTTCGCGGCGTGCTTCGACGGCATCCAACTCAATCATTTCTGCTCGCGAGGCAGGGCGTACGCCAATCCAGCGCACGCAGCCTTGTTGCGGCACGGCCGCGAGCAGTTCGTGCAATGGGCTCACAGGCTGATGCCCACATCGAACAGCACAGAGCGGCCGAGGTTGTTGCGCAGAAAGTCCGGAGCGTCCGGATGGGCGAACAGCACGCGCGCAAAGGTCGGGCCGACCAGTGATAGCGAGCGCCAACCCTGGCGGAGAAACTCGGTGGGCGGCGGGAAGTGGCTATTGAAGTCCGGCACGGCGCGCTTCAGGTTGACGTAGGCGAGCAGGTCCAGCTCGCCCAGGTCGAGGCCGCGCTCTTTATAGTTGTGGGCTTTCTTGCGTAGGGTTGGCGTCAGCCGCTGTTGCAGCTCGGCAGCAGCGATACGCCGTGGTTTGGCTTCACGGCGCACCAGTTGGCTGAGGGAAAACGCACTGCGGCGCCGCTCCAGTTCGGCGCGCCATTCATCATTCAGGCGGCGGCCCTCGTCGAGGACGAAAAACACTTCAAAGCTGGCCTCACGGAACAACACGTCAGGCGGTTCATGGTTGGCGGCGCTGAATTCATCCAGGCGGTGGCTGACATTCAGCGCTTGCAGCAGGCGCTGGCAGACCCAGCGCTCGCGCTCCCACTTGCGCGCGTTGGAGAGAAAGGCGTTGGCTTGTTCGGCCTGATGCGTCAGTAGGCGCAGGTAATCTGAGTCATCCATGGGCTCAGCTTAGCCTGCGCGGTCAGGTTGTTGGTACCCCTCTGCGGTGCTTGTTGCAGGCTTTTTCGCAGGCTATGTACCCATTACATATTGCATACACGCGGTAGGTTGGCGCTGAGCGCAGCGAAGCCCAACTGGAGTTGGCATCGATCATTGGGTTTCGCCCCTGCGCTTCTCAGCGGAGCGCCTTCCGACACGCAATGGGGGCAGAGCTTTTTTGTGTTGGCTGAGTTTGGGTGGCTAAAGCGGTTGTAGACTGCTCAGGTAGGCCGCGATGGCTTGGGAGTTGTTTTGCATGATTGCCGCACACTTGCTGTCTTCCACCAGTCAGATCCTGGGCTGGCTGATCTATTTACCGCTGCTTTGCTGGGCGATCTGGCGTGCGCCCTGGGTCGAGCTGTGCAGTGATCTGCGCCGCCAGCATCTGCTCGGTGGCACGGCGCTGGCGCTGTTTGTACTGTGGTTGGTACGCCGGGATTTCGACTCGGGCCTGTCCTATCACTTTATCGGCATGACGGCAGTCACCTTGCTGCTGGATTGGCCGCTGGCCATGCTGGTGGGGTTGATTGCGCAGCTGGGCTTGCTGGCGCTGGGTAAGCAGGATTTTGCCGCGCTTGGCGTTAACGGCGTGCTGCTGGTGGTGATCCCCGTATGGGTGACCGAGGCCTGCGCGCTGTGGGTCGAGAAAAAGCAGCCGCGCAATCTGTTCGTCTACATCTTCTGCAGTGGCTTCTTCGCTGCGGCGCTGGCGGCATTGCTGTGTATCGCCGCCGCCTTTACGGTGCTCTGGGTTGACGGGTTGTTTCCTATGCCATCCTGGCTGGAAGATTTTATCGGCTACCTCTGGCTGGTGATTTTCCCCGAGGCCTTTATCAACGGCATGCTGGTAACGGCGCTGGTGGTGTTCTATCCGGATTGGCTGGAGACCTTCAACCGCACGCGTTATCTGGCTGCGCCCTGGAAGGATGGCTAGGGTCTGTCCTTTTGTTTTTGTAGAGGCCAGCTTGCTGTGGTTCGGCATGCCGACGATGCCTTTGATTTATTGATCGCCAGCAAGCTGGCTCCTACAGTCCTGCGGTATTCCATGTTGGCACCTCTCTTTGGGGGCGCTGATGACGTGACCTTCAGTTGAGTGATTGGGTTGTGCGGGTTGATCCAGATCAAGCTGCGCGAACGGCCATGCGCGATCTTTCATCTATCAACAGAGAGGGCGTGATATGGGCGTGCATCAATGGGCAAGGCAAGCAATCGAGCAGAGCTTGCGGGGAGTCGAGGCGCAGGGTTTTGATCAGGCTATGGCGCTGCGGGCTTTGCTCAGTGCCGTGATCGAGCGTAGCCGAGCCGGACGCAGTACGGCAGATCTGGCTGCAGAACTGCAGTTTCTCGCTGATAACTTGGATGACGAGCGCGATTACAGTTTTATGCGGCCATGACTACTGAGTGGCGCGACACGGATAATATGTCGTTCTTGTGGGAGGCGCTTTGGCCGCGTTTGGGGCGCAGCTTCTAGGCAATCGCGGCTAAAGCCCCTCCCACAGAGCCTGCATGGGATTGTCTGCAATGCGGGCGAGTTCTGCGATCTCTGTAGGAGCGGGCCATGCCCGCGACGCTTTTGCTTAATCTCGATGTGTGGGCAAGCCCGCTTCCACAGTCACAACAGCCAATTCAGCGTGACCGTCTCAACAGTCTGTTAGTGCCCGCGCGGTGGCAGTTCGCCAGAGAACACATCATCCTCCAGTGGGTTGCCGGCAATCGCATGTTCTTCCGAGGCCCAGGCGCCGAGGTCGATCAGCTTGCAGCGTTCGGAGCAGAATGGCCTGCTCGGGCTTTGCGGGCCCCACTCGACGGGTGCGCTGCAGGTGGGGCAGGCGACTAGGGTTGGCGTACTCATGCTTGGCCTCCGCGTAGGCTCAGGTAAAAGGTGTGGAGTCGCTCCACTTCGGCTCGCAGCCAGGGCAAGTCTTGATCATTGAGCAGCACGTCATGGGCGTGGCGCAGGCGTTCCTCACGGCTGGCCTGGGCCTTGAGAATGGCCTGTACTTGCTCGTTGGAACTCTGGTCACGGGCCATGGTGCGCTGCATTTGCAGCTGCTCGGGGGCGTCCACCACCAGTATGCGCTGGGTCAACTTGTGTTGGCCTGACTCAACCAGCAACGGCGAGACCAGAATGGCGTAAGGTGATTCTGCCCGCGCCAGATACTGGCTGATTTCCTGGCTGATCAGCGGATGCAGCAGGGCTTCGAGCCAGCGGCGCTCATCCGCATCGGCAAAAATCCGGCTGCGCAGTGCTGTGCGATCAAGCTGGCCATCGGCCTGCAACACATCGCTGCCGAAGTGCTCGGTGATCTTGGCCAGCGCCGGCTTACCAGGCTCAACCACCCAACGCGCTGCGTGGTCGGCATCGACCAGGTGCACGCCCAGGTCGATAAAGTGCTGGGCCACAGCGCTCTTGCCGCTGCCAATGCCGCCGGTAAGGCCGAGAATCCAGGGTTTTGTCGTCAAGGTGCGCGCTCGTGTCGGTCATTCAGGGGCGCGATTGTAGTGCAGCTGCTTGGCTGCTGGCGAACGCGGTCGTTTTGCGCGCATTATCAGAGCCGTTGAGTCCGGCGTAGGGAGGAGCTTTAGCCGCGCTGGTCATTTAAAAACTCGCCGCTAAAGCGCCTCCTATAGTGCCTTAGCCCGGATGCAATCCGGGATGGATTGCGCGAGTTGCATACGGACTAAGTTGCTGGCGATAACCGCATCGTCGGAGTGCCGAACCACAGCAGGCTGGCTCCTACAAAAGCTTAGAATCCGGCAATCTGCAGGTAGCTGGAGGTGATTTGCTCGCCCCAGAGCAAGGCAATCCAACCGGCAATCGCCAGATAGGGGCCGAAAGGGATCGGCGTGCTGGTTTCAGCGTTGCGCAGGCGCAACATAATAAGGCCCAACACTGCTCCAACCAGCGAAGACAGCAATATCGTCAAGGGCAATACCTGCCAACCACCCCAGGCGCCGAGCATGGCCAGTAACTTGAAGTCGCCATAGCCCATCCCTTCCTTGCCGGTTACCAGCTTGAACAGCCAGTACACCGACCACAGGCTCAAGTAGCCGGCAATCGCTCCCCACAGCGCATCTTCCAGGCTGGTAAACAGGCCAAAGCTATTGGCAATCAAACCGAACCACAGCAGCGGTAGCACCAGCGAGTCCGGCAGCAACTGGTGATCAACATCGATCAGGCTCATCGCCAGCAGCCCCCAGGTTAGCAGCAGCATCGCGCCCGCCTGCCAGGTAAAACCGAAGTGCCAGGCTATAAAGGCCGACAGCAGTCCGCAGGTTAGTTCAACCAAGGGGTAGCTCAGGCTGATAGGTGCTTTACAGCTAGAACACTTGCCGCGCAGAAACAGGTAGCTGATAACCGGAATGTTTTCCCATGGCTTTATTTCATGGGCGCAGTGCGGGCAGCTTGAGTTGGGCAATACCAAATTGAATGTTGCGGTCTGAGGTTCGGCAGGCAGCTCTAATATCTCACGGGCCTGCTCGCGCCAGCCCCGCTGCATCATGATGGGTAAGCGGTAAACCACCACGTTGAGGAAGCTACCAATTAAAAGACCGAGCAGCAGGCCTACACAAACAAAGGCCGGCAAATTGCCGGCCAGAAGGTCGGGGATCATAAGTTAGCTAACCACCGAGCCGAGCTGGAAAATTGGCAGATACATGGCAATGATCAAGCCGCCGACCAGAACCCCGAGTACCGACATAATCAATGGCTCCATCAAGGTTGTCAGGTTGTCTACAGCGTTATCCACTTCGGCCTCGTAATACTCGGCTGTCTTGTCCAGCATTTCATCCAGTGAGCCAGATTCTTCACCGATGGCGGTCATTTGTATGGCCATGCTGGGGAATACGCCGGTAGTGCGCATGGAGAAGTTGAGCTGAGTGCCAGACGATACATCGTTGCGGATTTTGGCCACTGCTTGACGGAATACGACGTTGCCGGCAGCCCCTTCAACTGATTGCAGGCCTTCTACTAGCGGAACACCCGCCGAAAACGTAGTAGATAGCGTACGAGCAAAGCGTGCTACGACGGATTTGTAGAGGATGTCGCCAATAATGGGGGCTTTGAGTAGGGTGCGATCTAAAAAGTCACGGAATTTTTCAGAACGCTTGTGCGCCTCTTTAAACGTAAAGCCGATTACAAAGAAAGCCAATAAAAAGAGATACCACCACTCTTGCAAGCCGCGTGACATACCTACCACGACTTGAGTAAATGCCGGGAGCTCTGCGCCAAAACCAGCAAACACGCTTTCGAACTGCGGAACCACCTTGATCAAAAGGATTGCCGTGACGATGACGGCTACGACCAGTACCGAAATAGGGTAGGTCATGGCCTTTTTGATCTTGGCTTTCAGCGCTTCGGTCTTTTCCTTATAGGTGGCGATTCGGTCCAGTAGGGTATCCAAAGCACCGGATTGCTCGCCGGAGTCCACGAGGTTGCAATACAGATCATCAAAATATTGCGGCCGGGTGCGCAGTGAGGCAGCAAAGCTATTGCCCGCTGCGACCTCCTGTTTAACGTCATTAATCAGTGTGCGCATTTTCGGATTATCGAAGCCCTCGCCGATAATATCGAAGGATTGCAACAACGGAACACCGGCCTTCATCATGGTTGCCATCTGCCGAGTAAACAGGGCGATGTCCATGGGTTTGATCTTCTTGCCAGCACTGAAGAGCGGCTTGGGTTTCTTCTTGACCTTAAGCGGATTGATGCCTTGTTTGCGCAATTGCGCCTTGACCAAGGCCGGGTTTTGGCCGTTGATTTCACCCTTGATCTTTGCACCTTTTTTATCGGTACCTTCCCACGCAAAGGTGCTGATGCTTGGAGCTTTGGCCGCCATGGCTTAATCCTTGGTCACACGGTTGACTTCTTCAAGGCTAGTGATGCCCTGCATTGCTTTCAGTAAAGCGGAGGTGCGCAGGTCATTGAAGCCGTCTTTGCGCATTTGTACGGAAATATCGATGGAGTTACCTTCCTCCATGATAATCCGCTGCAGGGCCGGCGTGTTTTTAACCACTTCATATATTCCGACACGGCCTTTATAACCGCCGTTGCAGTTTTCACAGCCTACAGGGCCGTAAAGTTTAAGCGTGTCGACTTTGTCGGTCGGGAAACCTTCTTCGAGCAGAGCTTCGCGAGGGATTTTCACTTCTTTTTTGCAGTGGCTGCACAGCTTGCGTGCCAGGCGCTGGGCGATGATCAGGTTGACCGAGGTGGCGATGTTGAACGACGGCACGCCCATATTGCGCAAGCGAGTCAGGGTTTCCGCGGCGCTGTTGGTGTGCAGGGTCGACATCACCATATGGCCGGTTTGTGCTGCCTTTACCGCAATAGATGCGGTATCCAGGTCGCGGATCTCCCCCACCATGATAATGTCCGGGTCCTGGCGCAGGAAGGCTTTCAGTGCGGCGGTAAAGTCCATGCCCTGCTTGGGGTTAACGTTGACCTGGTTGATGCCTTCCAGGTTGATCTCTACCGGGTCTTCGGCTGTGGAGATATTCACATCCACGGTGTTGAGAATATTCAAGCCGGTGTAGAGCGATACGGTTTTGCCGGAGCCCGTCGGGCCGGTCACCAGAATCATGCCCTGCGGTTGCTTGAGGGCGGTCATATACAGGTCTTTTTGCGACTCTTCATAGCCCAAGGCGTCGATGCCCATCTGCGCGCTGGCCGAGTCGAGAATCCGCATCACGATCTTCTCGCCCCACAAGGTCGGGCAAGTGCTCATGCGGAAGTCGATGGATTTGTTTTTGGAGATGCGCATTTTAATGCGTCCATCCTGCGGCTTGCGTCGCTCGGAAATATCCAGGCCGGCCATGACCTTAAGGCGAGCAGAAATGCGCGGTGCCAACTGGATGGGGGGGCGAGCAATTTCCTGAAGGATACCGTCGGTGCGGAAGCGCACGCGGTAGGTTTTCTCGTAGGGCTCAAAGTGCAGATCGGACGAGCCTTTTTTGATCGCATCCAACAGCATCTTATGGACAAAACGCACAACCGGGGCGTCGTCTGCTGAGTTGCCGTCATTGCCGTCCTGCTTGTCATCATTTACAGCTTCGACATCTACGCCGTCGAGGTCGACATCGCCCAGTTCTTCCATGCCGCTATTGGCGGTATCGAAGAATTTTTCGATGGCATCGGTCAGCTTGTCGTCTTCAACCAGCAAGGGTTCGGTGGTTAAACCGGTGGAAAACTGTACATCGGTAACCGCTTGGTGATTGGTCGGGTCGGAGACACCAACAAATAGCTTATTGCCGCGACGAAATAGCGGAATAACCCGGTGCTGGCGAACCAGCTTTTCACTAATCAGGTCGCGTGGCTGGCTTTCTTTCTCTATAGCGTTGAGGTCGCAGAAGGGCACACCAAATTGCTCGGCAGCTACTTCAGCAACCGCTTTGCTGGTGGCGAGCTTGTTCTGTACGAGATAGGAGACCAGCGGGATTTTATTGCGCAGTGCTTGCGCTTGCGCTTGGGAAGCAGTGCTTTCGCTTAGCAGCTCGGCATTGACCAGTTGCCGGGCCAGTCCGGTCAGATTAGGGGCTTCGCTCATGATTAATTGGGTGCTTTTTGCTAGGTGGGGTCGTTGTCTTATAGCTCAAATTTAGCAGTAGCCCAAGCTGGGTAAGGCGGGGTGACAAAAAACGGCAGTTGCTGCCCTTTCGATGTACGTGTTGATCATCGCGACAGGTCGCTCTACGATTAAAGCTTGGCTTTCAGCGGTTGGCACGGCTTGTGCTTTGTCCTTTGCAGGTCGTTGACCTTAACCACAACAGGAGCTTATCCATGAAGTCTCTCAAGAAACAAAAAGGTTTTACCCTGATTGAGCTGATGATCGTTGTTGCGATTATCGGTATTCTTGCTGCCATCGCTATTCCTTCCTTTAATGAGTATCGCCAAAAAGCCAGCGACGGCACTGCGAATTCCGATGCAAGGAATTTTATCACTCTTATGGTATCGATGGCTAACTAAGCGTAGTTATTGGTTCGGTTTATGATTTTTCAGGAGATAGATAATATGAAGAAGATACTCTTTGCATCGTTAGCTGCGTCGCTAGTATTTGTTGCCCAGGCGCATGCTGCTGGCACAGGGACCCTGCCGGCTAGTGGTACGGTCACCAATGTCCAATGTACTTGGATTACCTCCAATGTGAGTGCTACTCTTTCCGCCGGTGTCGTTGCCGCTTACGACTGTAACAGCAACGCAAATAATACAATTTTTATTGGTACGGCGAGTCAGCGCGGTACAACTAAAAATCGCACAATAGCTTGTGCTGTTACGTCTTCAGATGTGGGTGCGGATACAACTACTTGTAACAATTCTACCTGTGCGTCTACTGTGCCATCATCGGCTGGCGGTGCAACCTGTACTGGAAATTTCCAGGCCACAGGTAACACTTTATTTACTGCCAGCAGTGATGGTGGCAGCGTTACTGCTGGCTCTGTTGGGACTACTTGCGATGCTGATCCGGCCCAGGCTGGAGCTTGTGCGAACAGCGTGTTGACTGCTGTGTCGGCTGCCGCTGCCCAATAAAGGGTTTCAGGCAAATGTCATTAGTCGGTAGCTGTTGATATGTGTTTTTAAAATGGAATAATTGGCCATGGATGGCTTTAAGGTTTTTAATGTGACTGTTAGGAAATAGGGTCGGTAAGGGGAGTGTGGTTAGAGTTTGTTCTGCGTTTTGGCTGCCTGGCCAGGAAAGGTGGTCCCTCATCATAGTTTTTATACCCCTCAATAAATTCCCAATGGTTGCTTATGCTTTATTCATCTGATTTTCTAATCGGACTTCGTTTGGCTTGGCGTGCTCGTTACCTATGGTTGTCCGGCTGTTCTTTATTGATGCTGGCGTTGGCCGCTATGCTGGCCAGTCAGTTTAGCGGCCGTCAGCCCGCCACTGTGGCGCTGGATGTTGGTCTTTCGGTGATGCGCTTGTTGTTGCCGATGGTGTTGGTGTTGATGATCCAGGAGTTGCTCTCTCGCGAGTTTGATCGGCGCTATTTTCTTAACTCCCTGACTTACCCGCGCCCACGGCATCATCTTCTGCTCGGCCGTTTTCTTGCCGTTGCCGTATTGACTCTGGGTCTGTTGATGGCGATGGCGCTGTTGCTGGCGCTGCTGGTCGAACTGGTTAGCCAGGGTTATGTCCAAGGTACGCCGGTAGCCATGGGGCGGCACTATCTGATCAGCATTGTTTTTGTCGGAGTGGATTTGCTGCTGCTGACCGCTCTGGCCTGTTTGCTTGCAGTCGTTGCCTCGACCCCCAGTTTTGTCCTAGTAGGCACCTTCGGTTTCATGCTGGCGGCGCGTTCCTTCGCCGCCATCGTCGAGCTGCTCGGTCGCAACGCTTCCGTAGTCGGCGATGCCGAGAGCTACCGCGCCGGTGTCGGACTGCTCGGCTATCTGCTGCCAGATCTCGGTGCGCTGGATGTGCGCATGATCGCGCTCTACGGCAGCATGAAGTTCTTGCCGGCCGACTGGTTCTGGCTGCTGCTCTCCAGTCTGGCTTATCTAGTTGCCCTGCTGGCTCTTGCGGTTTGGGCATTGCAACGCAAGCGTTTCGCATGAGTATGTCTCGCCATCGTTACCGGTCTCTGCTGCTTGCACTGCTGGGCTTCGGTGTGTTCTCCGTCGCCGTGCAGTGGCGCGCCGAGGTGCCAGTGCCTGTGGCACCCATCATTGAGGGGCGGGTGGTGATCGCTGCGCCGGTTCTTGCGGCGCTGTTCGGCGGCGACCGCTTTCTTGCCGCCAGCCTGGAAACCATGCGCCTGGCCTCCACAGGGGTGGACTTGGGGCAAGCCAATACTGGCTATCTAGTCCGTGCCCAGCAGGTAGTGGCCGAACTCAACCCCTGCCATGAAGACAACTATTACCTGGCCAACGGCCTGCTTACCTGGGGCGGTGCGGACCGCGAGGGCACCGAGGTGCTGCGCCGCGCCATGCAGTGTCGCTTCTGGGACGAGTTGCCGGCCTTTTTCTATGGCTTCAACCAGGCGTTCTTCAACAAGGATATCGCCGAGGCCAGTCGTGCCCTGGAGCTGGCGGCCCAGCGCTCGCCTGTCAATGCTGCCGGCTTTCGCAAGATGGTGGTGATGCTACAGGCAGAAAGTTTCGCCGACGAAAAGCTAGCTCTGGACTATTTAATTCAGCAGCGCGATGCCGCCAGCGACCCCAAGCTGCGCGATATGCTTGGCCAGCGGGCCGTCCGCCTGCAAGGTCTGGTCGCTCTGCGCGAGGCGCAGCGCCGTTTTGAAGCCGAAAGCGGTGCCCTGGTTAGTCTCGATCAATTGGTCGAGCATGGTTTATTGCCGGCTTTGCCGGACGACCCTCTCAGGCTTGGGTATGAGTTGCGCGAGGGGGAAATCATATTGAAAAAGATGAAGATTGCCGGCCTGGAGGGGTATTAGTGTCCGCAGTTCTTGAGTTCAATGGCGTCAGCCATGCCTTCCGCAGCAAAAGCAAAGAAGTTCAGGCCTTACGCGATGTCAGCTTTAGCCTAACTGAAGGCGAAGTCTTCGGTTTTGTCGGCCCTAATGGCGCCGGCAAGTCCACCACCATCAAAGTGATGCTCGACATCATCAATGACTACCAGGGTGAAGTGCGCATCTATGGTGTGGATGCACGGCGTGCCGAGGCACGCCAACCCTTGGCTTTTGTGCCTGAATCGCCTGCGCTTTATGAGCAATTCACCCCGCTGGAAATTCTGCGCATGGGCTTGTCCATGTATGGCATCAAGCGCAAGGATGCCGATGCTTGGTGCATGCAGTGGCTGGAGCGCTTTTCTGTTGTGCAGAATGCCAAGCGGCGTATTCGTGAGCTTTCCAAGGGCAATGTGCAGCGGGTAGCGCTGGCCCATGCCATGGTGGTGCAGCCTAAATTGCTGGTGCTGGATGAGCCGTTATCGGGGCTTGACCCGGTGGGGCGTAAGGATGTGGTGGGTATTCTTACGGAGTACAAGCAGCAGGGCGGGGCGATTTTCTTTACCTCCCATGTGCTGCACGACGTAGAGCGCATTGCCGACCGTTTTGGCTTTATCAATAAGGGTGAGCTGCTGACCGTTCGCTCGCCGCGTGAGCTGGCCGCGGAGCGGGTCGATCAGATGCTGGTGCGCTTTAATGCAGAGCAGCCAATGATTGATGGCTGCAAGCAGTTGCGCGAAATGGAGTTTGAGTGCGAGCTGTCGCAGGCAGACTTGCCGGCGTTTATTGCACAGCTTAATAACGTGGGTGGTCATCTGCTGACTGTTAAGCCGGCTGTATCGCTGGAAACCGTGTTCTTCAAGATTCTTGAGCAGGCCGCGCGTTAATCATTCGTAGATGGCTCGGACCGCGTTGGTTGAGCGCAGCAATACCCATCATTGATGGCGCGCATGGGTATCGCTTTGCTCAACCCATCCTACAGAGCCGTTGGATGGCTATAGGCTCAACCGCATCGACAAATCCACCGCTTTAACATCCTTGGTCAGCGCGCCAATCGACACATAGTCCACCCCTGTCTCAGCGATTTCCCGCAAGGTGCTTTCGTTTACCCCGCCCGAAGCTTCCAATTTTGCGCGGCCGGCGGTGAGGGCTACAGCCTCACGCATTTCATCCAGGCTCAGCTCATCGAGCATGATGATGTCAGCTCCAGCATCTAACGCCTGGCGCAGCTCTTCCAAACTTTCCACTTCAACCTCCACTGGCTTGCCTGGGGCAATCTTGTGGGCGGCGGTTACGGCTTGGGCGATGCCGCCACAAGCTGCGATGTGGTTTTCTTTTATAAGGAAGGCGTCGTAGAGGCCAATGCGGTGGTTGTGGCAGTCGCCTTGGGTGACGGCGTATTTCTGCGCCAGGCGTAGGCCGGGTAGGGTTTTGCGGGTGTCGAGCAGTTTGACGGCGGTGCCTTGCACCAGGTCGGCATAGTGCTGGCAGCGGGTGGCGACAGCAGAGAGGGTTTGTAGAAAGTTCAGGGCGCTGCGCTCGCCGCTGAGCAGGGCGCGGGCGGGGCCCTCGAGTTCAAACAATACTTGGTTGGCTTCGGCGCGTTGGCCGTCCTGGATATGCCAGTGCACGGCGACCCGCGGGTCGAGTTGGCGGAATACCGCGTCTACCCAGGCTGTGCCGCAGATTACTGCGGATTCGCGGGTGATAACCTTGGCGTGTGCCAGGCGCTCGGCGGGTATCAGTTGGGCGGTGATGTCGCCGCTGCCGATATCCTCTGCCAGTGCGCGGCGCACGTTGGCCTCGATTTCATTGGCGAGGTCGGCGAGGATAAGGTTAGGCATGTTGGGCTCCAGTCAGCAGAATGCGCCGATTATAGGGATTGATGGCTGTTTGCGCAGTGTTTGCGGCTGTTCTCTGGCGGCGGTGGGGCTATGCTGATGGAGGTTTCTTCGTTAGCTGCAACGTATGCGTGTTGCGTTGGTCGTATGCAGGTAACCGTTGGGAAGCTGTGGCGCTGCATCTGTGACGCGGGTCATGTCTGGAGGAAAAGTCAGCTTGGTATGCGCGCGCGCATCCCTATAATGGCTTTACTTTTTAGAATTGTTGACGCCAGGACTTTGACGTTACGGACGACGCTCAGTTGATCGCTGTGCAGATCGGTTAGCCCAAGAGGGGCAGTCTGCAGGAGACTCGCAATGAAGACTGATGCGAATGTGGTTCACCTGAGCAAGGTGACCCCTGAGCAATCGCCCACCTCGCCGGTAGGAAGACTGCCTGTGGCGCTGACAAATGTGCGTGACAAAGCGGCGCAACAGCTGAAGACGGCATTGCAGGCGCTGTTCGACAATGCGGACGATACGCTGTTCGAGATGGCCGACCGTGCCACTAGCAATACCGAGCAGAATGCTTTTTTCGAGGCGATGCGCGATCTGCGTTTGAAGCGCAAAAATATCGAGCGCGGCTTTCTGCAGAAGGTCTTCGAGTCTTTCGCCACTCTGAATCAATATGAAATCGGCAAGCCGGCGCCCTTGGATGCGGTGTCGTTTGACACCCTGTCGCTGGTACAGAACGACGCGCTGGAGGAGTCGGTGGCGCTGGATTCGATGGTCGCCAAGGTTGTCAGTCGTGACGGTACGGCGCTCAGCCACCTGACCACGCGCTTCAACGCCATGGTCAGCAAGAAGCTGGACGACAAGAGCAACCCTGTCGGCCCGACCTGCCTGTGTGAGTTCTTCCTTGATGCGTGCAGCAGCCTGGGCGTTGAGATCCGGGTCAAGCTGATCATCCTTAAACTGTTCGAGAAGTACGTACTCAGCGGTCTTGATCAGCTGTATGCCGAAGCCAACCAGGCGTTGATCGCAGGCGGCGTACTGCCCGAGCTCAAATCCGCACCAGCACGACGCAATCCCTCGCGCGCTAGCGCTTCCGCCAGTGGTACTCGCCAGGATGCATCACCGGAGCTCTCGACGGAGTTTGCCGATGAGGGTGTGCAGGAGGTTTTCGGTGCGCTGCAGGAGCTGCTCTCTCAGGCGCGTGGCTCTGTTATTCCGCGGCGCAATCGCCCGGCTGACGCCATGCCGATCTCCAGCAATGACCTGATGCGCCTGCTCTCGCATATGCAGCAGCGTGCGCCGGTGCAGGCGAGCGACGATTTTGATCTGCGTGAGCAGTTGGAAGGTTTGCTGACCCGCGCCAGTGCCAAAGCCGGCAAAGCCCGGGTGGTCGGTGAAGTTGATGAAGATGTGATCAACCTGGTGTCGATGCTCTTCGAATTTATTCTCGATGACCGCACCTTGCCGGACTCGCTTAAGGCACTGATTGGCCGTCTGCAGATCCCGATGCTGAAAGTGGCGGTGATCGACAAGACCTTCTTCAGTCGTGGCAGCCATCCGGCTCGCCGCCTGCTCAATGAAATTGCCTCTGCCGCCCTGGGTTGGGGTGAGCAGGACGATGCGCAGCGCGACAGCCTGTATCAGAAGATCGAGCAGGTGGTGCAGCGTCTGCTTAATGACTTTGTCGATGATCCGGTGATCTTCTCCGAGCTACTGGCAGAGTTTCTGGCCTTCACCGGTGATGAGCGCCGTCGCAGTGAGCTGCTTGAGCAGCGCACTCGCGATGCTGAAGAGGGTAGTGCCAAGGCTGCATTGGCGCGGCGTGAAGTTGAACAGGCGTTGAATGAGCGCTTGCTTGGCAAGACCCTGCCGGAAGTGGTGGTGCGCTTGCTGCAGGAAGCCTGGAGCAAGGTGCTGATGCTGACCTGCCTGAAGCACGGCGTTGAGTCGGCTGAGTGGCAAGCGGCGCTGGCGACCATGGATGATCTGGTCTGGAGCGTTGAGCTCCATGAAGATCCAGAAGCACGCATGCGCCTGCTGGAGATGGTGCCGGGGCTGCTTAAAGCGCTGCGTGAAGGCATGGCCAGCGCGGCATTTGATCCGTTCTCCACTGGTGAGTTTTTCAGCCAGTTGGAAGCTTTGCATGTGCAGGCTTTCCAGCGCTTCAAGCGCAGCCTGCCGGAAGAAAATCCGCAGGATGATATGCCTGCGCTTGATGATGAACAACGAGCGGCGTTGGTCGAGGCCGGGATTGATTTGCCACTGCTAGAGCTGCCAGCCGCCGACGCGGTTGAAGAGCCGGCGATGGTTGAGGTGGTGGAAGAAATCATTCTGCTGGCGCCGGGCGAGCTGCGCGCCGCTGAGCCGGAAAACAGTCTGCCGGACGATGATGAGTCGCTGCTGCAGGTCGATAACCTGCGAGTCGGTAGCTGGGTCGAGTTTCAGGAAGATGAAGAGCACAAGCTGCGTTGCAAGTTGGCAGCGGTGATCAAGCCAACCGGCAAGTACATCTTCGTCAACCGTACCGGTATGAAAGTGCTGGAGAAAACCCGTATGGGCTTGGCCGTAGAGTTCCGCCGCAGTGCGATTCGCCTGCTTGATGATGCGCTACTGTTTGATCGGGCCTTGGAGTCGGTAATCGGTAATCTGCGCAAACTTAAAGGCGCTTGATCGTTCTGCATTGATGCTCCACAACAACGCCGCCGGGCTTCTGCTCTGGCGGCGTTGTCGCATCTGCGTGCTGGCTCAGGCATTCGCCCTTGGCCTTGAACGGGTGCTGCACTAGAGTGGTGGCTCGTTCAAGGAGTCTTTATGCAGCTGGACCCTTCCAGTGGCTGGTGCGATGGCATCCAGCGCTGCCCATCGCCGAACTTCAATCAGCGACCGCTGGGCGAAGTTTCTCTGTTGGTGATCCATAACATCAGCCTGCCGCCTGGGCAGTTTGGCACGGGCAAGGTGCAGGCGTTTTTTCAGAACCGTCTGGATGCGGATGAGCATCCCTATTTCGCCAGCATTGCCAGCCTGCAGGTGTCCGCGCATTTCTTTATCGAGCGTGATGGCGCTGTTACGCAATTCGTCTCCTGTAACGAGCGCGCCTGGCATGCTGGCGTGTCACGGTTTGCTGAGCGGGGAAACTGTAATGATTTTTCCCTAGGTATCGAGCTTGAAGGTACCGATGACTTGCCGTTCACGGCGGCGCAGTATGCTGCACTGATTGAGCTGATTCAGCAGCTGCAAGCGGCTTACCCAGCCATCACGCTGGAACGTATTTGTGGTCATAGTGATGTCGCCCCAGGCCGCAAGACAGACCCCGGCCCGGCATTTGACTGGCAGCGCGTACGCCTGGCATTGCAGCAAGACAAGGAGTTGATATGAATTTTCTGGTGCTACTGCTGGTGCTATGGGTCGAGAAGTTCTCGTCCTGGCGCAAGCCCATTCAACACGATGGCCCTTGGCTGCGCTTGTTGACGGCGACTGAGAGCAAGCCGCAGTGGGCTGGGCGGCCCTGGTTGGCGCTGGCCTTGCTGGTGCTGCTGCCGTTGCTTGCGCTGGGGCTGATTCTACTGGTGCTGGAGCCAGTGGCTTATGGTTGGCTGGCGTTGCCGGTGCATCTGTTGGTGGTGATTTACAGCCTGGGGCGCGGTGATTTGCTCGCGGCGCTTGGGCCGTTTCGTGACAGTTGGCGCCGTGAGGACGCCGAGGCAGCGTATCTGGTGGCGCGGCGTGATCTAGCGCTTGAGGCAGACGAAGAGGGCGAATTGCTCCAGCGCGTACAGGGCCACCTGGTGTGGCAGGCCTACCAGAGCTTCTTTGCGGTGATCTTCTGGTATGGCTTGCTCGGGCCATTGGCTGCGCTTGCGTATCGGCTGGTCGCCCTGGTCAGTGAACATGCCACCTTGTCGACCTTGCGTGAGGCTGCCGTACAGGTACGCCACGGTTTCGACTGGCTGCCCGTGCGTGTGCTGGCCGCCAGCTTTGCCCTGGTGGGCAACTTTGCTGGGGTCAGCCGGGCCTTGTTGCACGAACTGCTCAGCTGGGATATCAGTGCGGCGCAGTTGGCGATTATTACTGCGCGTGCTGCTGGTGAGACGCCGGAACCGGTGATTGGCGAGGTCGGTGTCAGCAGCCTGGACGGGCTTTGGCAGCTGTTAGTGCGCGCCGCAGTTTTCTGGTACGCGGTGTTTGCTGTTTGGACCCTGCTTCTCTAAGGCTGCTTATTCGTTCCACAGCCAGGCCGCGCCGCGCACGCCGCTGGAGTCGCCGTGCTTGGCCTGTAACAAGCGCGTATTGACCTGATCGGAAAACACATAGCGCGGCAGCAATGGCGCCACCTGGGTATAGAGTGCGGTGCTGTTGGACATGCCGCCGCCCAGCACAATCACATGCGGATCCATCAGGTTGATCACTGACGCCAGGCCGCGCGCCAGCTGGTCGCAGTAGCGGGCAAAAGCCTGCTCCGCTGCAGAATCACCCGCTTCTGCAGCGCTCACCAAGGCGCTTGCATCCAGGCCAAGATTGCTACGCGCCGCCCAGCCCGGACCGCTGAGAAAGGTTTCAATGCAGTCTTCCTGGCCGCAATAGCAGTGCCGGCTCGGGCCGTCTTCGTTGCGCCGCCAGGGTAGGGGGTTGTGGCCCCATTCGCCGGCGATGGCATTCGGGCCGCTAAGCAGTTGCTGGCGCACGACCAGGCCGCCACCGACGCCGGTGCCAAGAATCACCCCGAAAACACTTACGGCACCTTCGCCCGCGCCATCGCAGGCTTCTGACAGGGCAAAGCAGTCGGCGTCATTGGCCAGTCGCACCGGGCGCTGTAGGCGCTGCTCAAGGTCGGCCTGCAGGTCCTCGCCGATCAGGCACTGCGAGTTGGCATTCTTGATCCGTCCATGGTCGGGGGAGCGGGTGCCGGGTATGCCGACACCGACACTGCCGCGGCTGCCTAGTTCGCGCTCGCAATCTTCAACTAAGCTGGCAATCAGGGTGAGGGTTTTCTGGTAATTGCCCTGCGGTGTTGGGGCGCGGCGGCGCAAGACTTGCTGGCCGTTTTCCAGTGCGATTATTTCGACTTTGCTGCCACCCAGATCAATGCCGAGCTTCAGTGGTGTGCGCATCATTAACCTTAAGTTACAGAGGTTGGGGTCGATAAGAGGTATACATGACGCCATGCTCGACCGTTACTTTGTGATATTGATCACATAAATCTGCCCGTATTTACTCAGCTGATGCAAATGCCGCAGGTCGAGCATCAAGGGACATACAAGCCACCGTTTTGAGATTCTGCACGGCCGCTTTGTACCTTACACGACAATAATTAGAACTGGAGACGTCCTGTGAAGACCGTGCTGTATCCGGCCATCGCGCTAATGAATCGCCTCAGCTTTGGTATGAAGTTCAGCCTGATCAGTGTGCTGTTCTTTCTGCCCATGCTGGTCACCAACTTCTATCTTGTGCGTGACTCCTACCGGCAGTTCATCAGTACCCAGGCGGCTCTCGAGAGCATTGATCTGCTCGGGGAAAGCCTGACGCTGCGGCGTAATCTCGAAGATTTTGTCGACCTCACTGAGATCAACGCGATGATCGGTCAGTCCGGTCAGGCGGGTGATCTTGAAGCGCGCCTGGTCAAGCTGCAAGGCAGCATAGGCGAGGCGTTGCAGGGCATGGCCGCTGTGGTGCGTGAGCCTGAGCAGATCGAGGAATTCAACAGCAAGCGTGATCAGCTGATTGCCGAGCTGGCTGCTGTGCAGGCCGAGACCTCGCTACAGGGCAAGATTGGCCTGGCCGAAAAACTGCTGGGCAGCTCTCAGGTATTTATCAAACTGGTCGCTGGTCAAGCTGGCTTGAGTCAGGATCGCCAGGGCTCCGTACGGCAGATGATCGAACTGGTCACCGTGGATACGCCCAAAGTCACCGCCGTTCTTAGCGAAGGTCGTGCGGTAGGCGCCTACTCGCTGGCCCAGGGCTTTCTCAATTCATCGGCCAGCACCGCATTTGATGAACTGTTGCTGGAGCTGGAAAAGCTACATGGCGAGTACGGCCTGAATCTGCAGGCATCGCTCAACAGCAGTGCGCAGGCCCGCACGGAGTTGGCCAGTCAGGCCGCAAGCAGCCTGGAAACCCTGAAAACCACTGTGGTGGTGTTTGAGGACAAGGTGGTTGTCGCCGACTCGCTGGACACACCTTGGGCGCAGTTCTACGCGGATATCAGCGGCGCCATGGAGCAGACCTACCAGCTCAATGATGCGGTGCTGGTATTCCTCGACAAGCAGTTGCAGGTGCGCCTGGAGGAAAACCGTACGCAGATGGTGCTGCTGGTCGCTGCCCTGGTGGTGGTGTTCCTGCTGATCGTTTACCTGTACGGCGGCTTCTATGTGTCGATCCGCACCACTCTGAAAAAGCTCGGCCAGGTGATGAACCAGGTGGCCGCTGGCGATATGACCGTCAGCTTCAAGGCGCAGAGCCAGGACGAACTGGGTGAGCTGGGCCAGGTGTTCAATGAGACGGTGAGCAAGATCCACCAGTTGATTGAGCGCGTGGGCCAGACCGTGGTTGAGGTCGAACGTCAGGCAGACCGCGTGCAGCAGGTCTCCGGCGAAAGCAACCAGGCGGTTGCCGGCCAGCGTGGGCAGATTGATCAGATCGCCACTGCGATGAATCAGATGTCCGCCACTGCCCAGGAGGTGGCGCACAGCGCCGCCGCGGCAGTGGGCAGTGCACAGAGCGTGAATGATGAAACGGTCAGCGGTCGCGCGCTGGTTGAGTCCCAGGTGGGTAGCATCCAGCGGTTGGCCGGTGAGATCGACCAGTCGGTGGCGGTGATCAACAAACTGGCCAGTGACAGCGCTTCAATAAGCCAAGTGCTGGACGTGATCAAGGGCATTGCCGAACAGACCAATTTGCTTGCGCTCAACGCCGCAATTGAGGCCGCGCGGGCCGGTGAGCAGGGTCGCGGTTTTGCCGTGGTGGCCGATGAAGTGCGCAACCTGGCCAAGCGCACCCAGCAGTCCACCGAGGAAATCGAGTCGATGATCGCCAAGCTGCAAAGTGGCGTGGGCGCGGCGGTCAAGGCCATGAGCGCCAGCCACAAAATGGCTGATACCACTGTCAGTGAGTCGGGCAAGGTGCAACAGGCGCTGGAGAATATCCTCGGCGCGGTGGGCATGATCGTCGATCAGAATCAACAGATCGCTACTGCCGCCGAAGAGCAGACGGCTGTGGCCCACGATATCGACCAGAATATCGTCGAAATCAGCCAGGCTGGCGAACGTACCGCCGAAGGTGCCAGCCAGACCGAACAGGCTAGCCGGGAGCTGTCCGGTTTGGTGGCGCGCTTGAAGCAGCTTATCGGTGCGTTCCGCGTCTGATCAGCAGCTCGTGTGAACAAAGCTCAACGCGGTATGCCACTGCCTGTTGGGCTTCGCTGCGCTCAACGCCAACCTACGACTTATCGCCTCACAACATGTAACCTTTTTATTCTCGATAGTCAGCCTGTTCAGGCGCGCTCGGCCATTGCTGAGAGGGCCACTGAGGTGGCGGCTGTGCGGGTTTCCACGCCGAGTTTTACGTAGACGTGCTCCAAGTGTTTGTTCACTGTGCGCGGGCTGAGGCCAAGAATGTCGCCGATGTCGCGGTTGGTCTTGCCGCAGGCCACCCAGCGCAGCACTTCCACTTCACGTTCGGTGAGCTGGAAGCGCGCCGAGAGCGTGGCATAGGCGGGCTCATCGTTCAGTGTTAGCGGTTGCGCCTGGCTGGCGGCGCGCGCCGTTTGCAGGATGCGCGCGGTGCGTAGGTGTGAGGCCACACGGGCGAGCACTTCTTCGGTGTTGATCGGCTTGGTTACGTAGTCGATGCCGCCAGCCTCGAAGCCTTTTACCACGTGTTCACTGTCGGTCAGCGCGGTCATAAACAACACCGGAATATCTGCGGTGGCGGCGTCGGCCTTGATCCGCTGGCAGGTCTCGAAGCCGTCCAGTCCCGGCATCATGGCGTCGAGCAGAATCAGGTCGGGGCGCCGACGCTGGATACGGCTCAGCGCGCTCAGGCCATCCAGCGCCACCAGCACCATGTAGCCGACTTCATCGAGGGCGTCGGAGAGCAGGGCCAGGTTGTCCGGCGTGTCGTCGACGATCAGGATCACCCCACGCTCGGCGGCCCTGGCGTGGTGTTCAGATGGATGGGTCAGCGCGTTCATGCTCGGCCTCCTTGAGTTGGCGGTTGAATTCGTCCAGGCGATAGCTTTTCACCAGGGCCCGCAAGGGCGCGGTGAAGCCGGTGCTGGCGGGTGTCAGCCGATCAATGGCGTCGAGTTTCTCCTGAATGCCGCGGATATAACCGATGGCCCCGAGCTCGCGCAGTGCGTCGAGATCATTAGGGCTAGGGCGCACTAGAGCGTCTGGTGCTGCTGCCGTGGGTTGCAGGGTGCGCCGTAGCCACTGCAGGTCGAGGTGCTTGTGGATGCGTTCGAGTAACTCGGGGGTGTGCACCGGTTTGGCTAGGTAGTCATTGCAATCGGCGCTTACGCTGCGCTCGCGGTCATCGGCAAAGGCATTGGCCGAGATCACGATGATCGGTGCCTGGCTCTGTGCATTGCGGCGAATCAGTCGGCTGGTTTCCCAGCCATCCATCTGTGGCATCGACAGGTCCATCAGAATCAGGTCGGGGTGCAGCAGGGCGACCTGGCGTATGGCCTCCTGGCCACTGGCTGCTTGGGCGATGGTGAAGCCCAAGGGTTCGAGCATGCCCGCCAGTACACGGCGGTGTTCGATATGGTCGTCCACCACCAGAATCAGCCGACGCGGGCCTTGATAACCAATGATGTCGTGCTCCACATGCACCACCGCCTGGGGCACGCGCACTTCGGAAAGGAACAGCCGCACCTGGAAACTGGTGCCCTGGTCTTGCACGCTTTTGACTGACAGCTCGCCGCCCATCAGCGAGGTGAGCATGCGGGTGATGGTCAGGCCGAGGCCGACGCCGTTGTCCTGGCGCATCAGGTCGCCACGCTCGAACGGCTGGAAGATGCGCTCGATCTGCTCGGGATCGATGCCGATACCGGTGTCGATAATCTCGAAACTGGCGGTTTCGCGCAGGTAGCTGACGCGCAGGCAGACCTCGCCGCTGTCGGTGAAACGCACTGCATTGCCGAGCAGGTTGATCAGGATCTGCCGTACGCGCTTTTCATCACCGCGCACCACCGCCGGCATGCGCCCGCTGGTTTTCAGGCGAAAGCGCAGGCCTTTCTCTTCGGCTTGCGGGGTGAACATGCGTTCGAGCTGGTGGATAAATTCGGGGAAGGGGATTTCCGTCAGTTCCAGGTTGAGCTTGCCGGCCTCGATCTTGGCTACGTCGAGCAGGCCGTCGATCAGTGACAGCAGGTGTGAGCCGCTGCGGAAAATGGTGGCCAGGGCGTCCTGATGCTGCCCCGGCATACCGGCATCGCGCTGCAGGATCTGCGTATAGCCGAGGATGCTGTTGAGCGGCGTACGCAGCTCGTGGGACAGCCCGGTGACGTAGCGGCTTTTCGCCGCATTGGCGGCTTCGCTGGCTTCCTTGGCTTTCTGCAGGGCTTCGTCGGTTTTGCGGTGGGCTTCGATCTCCTGCATCAGCAGTTGGGTTTGACGATCGGATTCCTCTTGCGCTACGCGGCGGCTTTCGCGGGTCAGCACCACCCACCAGGCGAGGATCGCGGCAAATAGCGACAGGGTCAGAAAGGCTTTGAGAAACGCCAGATAGAGGGTTCCCTGCGCCTCTGCGGATTGCGCCACCAGCCCCTGAGACACCTGGCTGTAGATCAGCGCCAGGGCGCCGAACAGCAGCGCTACCAACACCGTTAGCAAGCCCAGGTACTGCGCCAGGCGGCTGTGCAGGCGCGGGATCGACACCCGTGGGAACAGCCAGCGAATAAAATCGTCGAGCTGCTCAGACAACCGCGCCCGCGGCTTGCAGGCATCTCCGCAGCGCGCGTCGAGTGAGCAGCACAGCGAGCAGATCGGCGTGCTGTAGGCCGGGCAGAAGGCCATGTCTTCGCTTTCAAAGGCGTTGCTGCACAGTCCGCATTGCACCGTGGTGGTCACGCCAAGCGGGTAGAGCAACAGTGGATCGCTGCTGCGTGCGAGGTAGTAGCGCCCGCCGGTCAGCCAGGCGATCAGCGGAGCGAACAGCATCGCCGAGCCCAGTGCGACGACCGGCGAAGCGGCCTGCGCCAGCTGACCGAACAAGCCGCCGTGGGCCAGGATCGACAGCAAGGAGGCGATCAGCATGGCGCCGACGCCCACCGGGTTGATGTCGTAAAGGTGCGCACGCTTGAATTCGATGTGCTTGGGCGACAGGCCCAACGGCTTGTTGATCACTAGGTCCGCCACCACTGCGCCGATCCAGGCGATGGCGATATTGGCGTACAGGCCGAGCACTTCCTCGATGGCCTGGAACACCCCCAGCTCCATCAGCATCAGCGCGATGGCGACGTTGAACACCAGCCACACAACGCGCCCCGGATGGCTGTGGGTGACGCGGGCGAAGAAGTTCGACCAGGCCAGGGAGCCGGCATAGGCGTTGGTCAGGTTGATCTTCACCTGCGACACGATAACGAACAGCACCATGGCCGCCAGCGCCCACTCCGGCGAGCTGAACACATAGTTGAACGCCACCAGGTACATCTGCGTCGGCTCGGCAGCGCGTTCCATGGGGATTTCGTGTTGCAGGGCGAGAAAGGCCAGGAAGGCCCCAGCGAGCATTTTCAGCGCTCCGGGGATGATCCAGCCGGGCCCTGCCATCAGCAGTGCGGCCCACCAGCGCTTGCGGTTGCGCTGGGTCTTTTCCGGCAGAAAGCGCAGGTAGTCGACCTGTTCGCCAATCTGCGTGACCAACGCCAGGCCTACGGTGCAGGCCGCACCGAAATACAGCAGGTTGAAGGTGCCGCCTTCGCCCTCTCGGCCGGCGAAGCTGGTCCAGTCGCTGATCGCTTCGGGGTTTTTGCCGATGACAAAGATGTAGGGCAGGAACAGCAGAAACAGCCACAGCGGCTGGGTCCACATCTGCAGGCGGTTGATCAGGGTGATGCCGTAGGCCACCAGCGGGATGACGATCACCGAGCAGATCACGTAGGCCAGCGCCAGCGGGATATTGAAGTACAGCTCCAGCGCCAGGGCCATGATCGCCGCCTCAAGGGCGAAGAACAGGAAGGTGAAGCTGGCGTAGATCAGCGAGGTGATGGTTGAGCCGATATAGCCGAAGCCGGCGCCACGGGTCAGTAGGTCCATGTCCACGCCATAGCGCGCCGCGTAATAGCTGATCGGCAGGCCGGTAAGAAAGATCACCAACGCCACCGCAAGCACGGCCCACAGCGTGTTGGTAAAACCGTAGCTCAGGGCCAGGGCGCCGCCGATGGCTTCCAGGGCGAGAAACGATACCGCGCCCAGGGCGGTGTTGGCGATGCGTAGCTCCGACCACTTGCGGAACGACTTGGGGGTGAAACGCAGGGCGTAGTCTTCCATGGTCTCGTCGGCGACCCAGCTGTTGTAGTCGCGGCGGATCTTGACGATGCGCTGGGTGCCGGTCGGTTGCACAAGGACGCTCCTGGGACGACGTTAATACGCTTGTTTGAATCTGCAACATCCATGCCCTGCGTCTGCAGTCGCCGTCCATGCGCGCGCGAGCTTCTGTCTGCCTGCAAGCTCGGGCGTGAGCTTGCACCAGCCTGGGGCGTTGGGCAGTACGTCAAATGACGTATGCCGTTACGTCATGCTGCGTATACCGCCAGCGCTGGTGGCAAACGCATGCTGGTGGCGAACCGAACTGGTACCCGCAAGGCGAGCCAGGGAGGAAAACCACCCAGAGGAGCATGACCATGGATTCACCGACTCGCTTTCTCCCTCGTCGGCTAGCGTTGGGTGCTGCGGCACTCTCGCTGCTGGCGGCCAGTGTGTTCAGCCAAATGGCCCTGGCCGACGTCAACACCACCGGCCTGGCCGTGACCGACACCGAAGTGACGGTCGGCCAGTTGCACTCGGCCACCGGCACCATGGCCATTTCCGAAACCGGTTCGATCCAGGCCGAGCGTCTGGCCATTGAGCAGATCAACGCCAGCGGCGGCATCCTCGGCCGGCAGATCAAGATCATTCAGGAAGACGGTGCCTCTGACTGGCCGACCTTCGCGGAAAAAGCCAAGAAGCTGCTGGTCGGCGACAAGGTTGCTGCGGTGTTCGGCTGCTGGACCTCGGCCTCGCGCAAAGCTGTGCTGCCGGTGTTTGAGAAGGAAAACGGCCTGCTCTACTACCCAACCTTCTATGAGGGCCTGGAACAGTCGAAGAACGTTATCTACACCGGCCAGGAGGCCACCCAGCAGATCCTTGCCGGCCTCGACTGGATCGCCAAAGAGAAGGGCGCCAAGACCTTCTACCTGATCGGTTCGGACTACATCTGGCCGCGCACCTCGATGAAGATCGCCCGTAAGCACATCGAAAATGTGCTCGGCGGCACCGTGGTCGGCGAGGAGTACTACCCGCTGGGCAACACCCAGTTCGGTTCGCTGATCAACAAGGTCAAGCTGAAGAAGCCTGACGTGGTCTTCACTGCGGTGGTCGGCGGCTCCAACGTGGCCTTCTACAAGCAGATGAAAGCCGCCGGCGTCACCAGCGCCAAGCAGACCCTGCTGACCCTGTCGGTAACCGAGGACGAGCTGCTGGGCATTGGCGGCGAGAACATGGAAGGTTTCTACGCCTCCATGAAGTACTTCCAGAGCCTCGACAACCCGAACAACGCCGCCTTCGTCGAAGCCTTCAAGGCTAAGTTCGGCAAGGATTCGGTGATCGGTGACGTGACTCAGGCGGCCTACCTCGGCCCATGGCTGTGGAAGGCTGCGGTCGAAAAAGCCGGCAGCTTTGACGTCGATAAGGTGGCAGCAGCTTCACCTGGCATCGAGCTGACCACCGCGCCAGAAGGCTACGTGAAAGTGCACGACAACCATCACCTGTGGAGCAAGACCCGCATCGGTGAAGTGCAGAAGGATGGCCAGTTCAAGGTGGTGTTTGAGTCCGACCTGATCGAGCCGAACCCATTCCCGAAAGGCTACCAATAAGCGCTGTCGAGTATCTGTAGGAGCCGGATTGCTGGCGATAAATGGATCGCCGGCAAGCCGGCTCCTACAGGGTTTTTTCTTTCCGTCTGGAGACCATCATCATGGAATGGCTATCGGAATTTGGTGCCATCGCGGCCATGCAGGGCTTCAACGGCTTGTCCGTTTTCTGTGTCCTGCTGCTGATGGCCCTGGGGCTGGCGATCATCTTCGGCCAGATGGGCGTGATCAACATGGCCCACGGTGAGTTCCTCACCATCGGTGCCTACACCACCTACGTGGTCTCGGTACTTACCGAGCAATACGCGCCGTTTTTCGGCCCGTACTATTTTTTTCTCGCCATCGTGCTGTCGTTTTTTATCGCCGGTGCGATTGGCTGGCTCGCCGAGTGGGCGATGATCAGCAAACTCTACCAGCGCCCGCTGGACACCTTGCTGGCCACCTGGGGGTTGTCGCTGGTGATGCAGCAGGCCTTCCGCTCGATCTTCGGTGCGCGTGAGGTCAGCGCCACCTTGCCGGAATGGCTGATGGGCTCATGGAACCCCACCGAGGCCATCGATATTCCGCGTAACGGCCTGTTCGTCATGGGCCTGACCGTGCTGATGACTGGCATGATCTTCCTCATGCTCTACCGCTCGCGCTGGGGCTTGCAGGTGCGCGCCACGGTGCAGAACCGGGTGATGAGCCGTGCCGTGGGGATCAATACCAAGAAAGTCGACCGCATGACCTTTGCCCTTGGTTGCGGCGTAGCCGGGGTGGCCGGCGCGGCCTTTACCACCATCGGCTCGACCGGGCCGACCGCCGGTTCCCTGTACATCGTCGACACCTTTCTGGTGGTGGTCTTCGGTGGCGCGTCGAGCCTGCTCGGCACCATCGCCTCGGCCTTCAGCATTGCCCAGGCGCAGTCGCTGATGGAGTTCTTTATGAGCGGTTCGATGGCCAAGGTGTTCACCCTGTCTGCGGTGATCCTGATTCTGATGCTGCGTCCGCAA
>DASRUM010000076.1:0-10752 GCA_035655415.1 Pseudomonas sp. | reverse complement strand
GCCGCGGTGCTGGAGGACGGTGAGCCCGTCATACAGCGCCTGATTGACGTTCGATTTACCGACGATACCGACAATGCCGCACATGTGACGCAACCCCTACTCAATGAAACACGATGATTCGCAATGCACTTACGGCAGTTTTGGCTGCTGCAGTGCCTCTTTGAACGGTAACTCCACCGGCGCAGTAACGCCGCTGGCCAGCCACTCACTGGACAGACCCAGAATCAGGTTTTTCGACCAGTCCGCAACCATCAGAAAATGCGGTACAAGTGCTGACTCCTGCCACCAGCTGTCTTGCTGAACCGGTGCCAGGCTGATCAGACCAACCAGCACTACGACCAGCAGGCCGCCGCGCGCCGCGCCAAAGACCATGCCGAGAAAACGATCGGTTCCCGACAGTCCGGTCACCCGGATCAATTCACCAATCAGGTAATTGACCAAGGCACCGACCAACAGGGTGACCACAAATAGAATCGCGCAACCTGCAATCACGCGCGCCGATGGCGTCTCGATAAAATCCACCAGGTGCTGCGACAGTGCGCCGCCGAACATCCAGGCGACCACGCCAGCAACGATCCAGGTAAGCAATGACAGGGCTTCCTTGACGAAGCCTCGGCTCAGACTGATCAAACTTGAAACGGCGACAACGGCGATAATCGCCCAATCGACCCAGGTGAATGCCACGATGCAGGTTACCGACGGGAAAGGCGCTGCATTTTAGCAGAGCACCTGTGCGAGGCGTAAGCAAAGGATTCGCCAACCGCTGAAATGCCCGGCCCGCCTAGCGGCAGGCCAGACAGCTGGGCTTGGCGAGGTACACCAAGCCGCTTAATCAGCTGGCTTCGGGCTGAAAACGCACCACAAAACCATTGAGTTTGTGCTGACGATTGAGCTGATCACGCAGGCGATCCGCCTCGGCACGCTCGATCAGCGGCCCGACAAACACCCGGTTCATGCCATCGACACTGCGGATATAGGCGTTGTAGCCCTGACTGCGCAGAGTTTTCTGCAGTTTCTGCGCGCCATCGCTACTGGACAGACTGGCCAGCTGCACCGACCAACTGATCGGCAGGCTATTGGCATCCAGCTTACTCGGCGCAGGCTGAGGTGGTTTTGCCACAGGCTCAGGCGCGGCCGCTGGTGCCGCTGGAGTGATGGGTTCGGCCGGCAACTCACTCACAACAGGCTCGCTTGGCTCCAGGCTTTGCGCGGCCTCGCTACCAATCGGCTCATCAGGCAATAACTGCGGCTCAGGCACGGCTACCGGCTGCAATTCGACCTCAGGAGCCTCGGGAGCCGCCGGCATTGCCGGTGCATCAACCTGAACCCGCTGCGACTCATCTTCACGCGACAGCAGCATCGGCAGGAAAATCACTGCCAGCGCCAGCAATACCAGCGCACCGACCATGCGCTGCTTCAATCCCTTATCCAGCAAAGCCATCCTGCACGCCCCCATTGGCTTGGCGGGCCAGCCAATCCAGGGCCTCGGCCACGCAGTAGAAAGATCCAAACAGCAGCACTTCATCCCCATCCGAAGCCTGCTCGCACTGAGCTTCAAGCGCTGCCTGCACACTGGCATAAGCGGACACTTGCGCCCCGCTGTTATGCAGATGCGCCTGCAACTCGGCGGCTGCGCGCGTGCGACTTGTCGGCAAAGCCGCCACCGCCCAACTGTCCACTTCACTCAGCAAAGGCGCCACCACACCGGGCAAGTCCTTGTCAGCCAGCAAACCAAACACGGCCAGGCGCTTGCCTGACAACGCCCGACTAGCCAGGCGCTGAGCGAGATACTCGGCAGCATGGGGATTATGCCCAACATCGAGCAGCAGCGTGAGTGACTTACCCTGCCAATTAAGCATTCTGCGATCGAGTCGCCCGGTCACCCGCGTCCGCTGCAATGCCTGACTGATCACCTCAGGCTGCCAGGGCAATTGCATCACCGCGTAAGCCTGCAAGGCCAGCGCAGCATTTTCCATGGGTAGATCGAGCAGCGGCAAGTGTGCCAGGCTCAGCACTTCGCCTTGATGATTGAGGCCGTACCAGGACCAATCCTGTGCATTGATGCTCAGGTCATAGTCACGACCACGCAGGAAGAATGGAGCATCGAACAGCGCAACCTGATCAAGCAAAGGCTGCGGCGGCTCAAGATCGCCACACAAGGCAGGCTTGCCCGCGCGGAAGATGCCGGCCTTCTCGAAGGCGACCGACTCACGGGTATCACCCAGCCAGTCGGCATGATCGATGCCGATACTGGTGACCAGAGCGATATCGGCATCCAGCAGATTCACTGCATCCAGCCGGCCGCCAAGGCCGACCTCCAGCACCAGAGCATCCAGCCCAGCTTGCTGGAATAACCAAAAGGCGGCCAGAGTGCCCATCTCGAAATAGGTCAGCGAGGTTTCACCGCGCGCGGCTTCGACCACGGCGAAGGCCTCACAGAGCATGGCATCAGTGGCTTCGACGCCAGCAATCTGCACCCGCTCGTTGTAACGCAGCAGGTGCGGCGAGCTGTAAACACCGACCTTCAGCCCCTGCCCTTGCAGCAGCGAGGCAATAAATGCGCAGGTCGACCCCTTGCCATTGGTTCCGGTGACGGTAATCACCCGCGGCGCCAGCTTGGTCAAGCCAAGACGCTGCAGCACTACCCGAGAACGCTCCAACCCCATATCAATGGCGCTGGGATGCAGCTGCTCCAGATAGCTCAGCCAATCGGCAAGGGAGCGCTCGGTCATGCAGTCGCCGGCAAGGCTACAGGCGATGGCAGCCCCATAAACTGAGCCAGCAGACGCGCCAGGCGCGGACGCAATTCGGCGCGGTGAATGATCATATCGATAGCGCCGTGCTCCAGCAGGAACTCGCTGCGCTGGAAGCCTTCTGGCAATTTCTCGCGCACGGTCTGCTCGATCACGCGCGGGCCGGCAAAGCCGATCAATGCGCGGGGTTCGGCGACAATTACATCACCGAGCATGGCCAGACTGGCAGACACGCCGCCATACACTGGATCAGTCAGCACGGAAATAAACGGAATACCTTCTTCACGCAGACGCGCCAGCACGGCCGAAGTCTTGGCCATCTGCATCAGCGAGATCAGCGCTTCCTGCATGCGTGCGCCGCCGGATGCGGAGAAGCACACCAGCGGGCAACGCTGCTCCAGGGCCGCGTTGGCGGCGCGGACAAAACGCTCCCCAACGATGGCGCCCATCGAACCACCCATAAAGGAGAACTCGAATGCGCAGGTCACAATCGGCATGCCTTCGAGGGTGCCGCGAATGGCTACCAGGGCATCTTTCTCACCGGTCTGCTTCTGCGCACCGGTGAGGCGATCCTTGTACTTCTTGCTGTCGCGAAACTTCAGGCGGTCAACCGGCTCCAGGTCGGCGCCCAGCTCTTCACGACCCTCGGCATCCAGGAAGATATCCAGGCGCGAGCGGGCATCGATGCGCATGTGGTGATTGCACTTGGGGCAAACATCCAGGGTCTTTTCCAGTTCAGGCTTGTACAGCACCGAATCACAGGACGGGCACTTGTGCCACAAGCCCTCGGGCACCGAACTCTTTTTGACCTCGGAACGCATGATCGATGGGATCAGTTTGTCTACCAACCAGTTGCTCATGCTCTTGACTCTCCAAAGCTGTTGATCGGGCGGGCTGCGCTAATGCGACCAAGCCTAACCGGGAAAATTCATGGGTACAGTCGTTTCAGGGGCCGGTGCACTGCCATCAGCACATACTCACCCGCCACCTCGAACGACCGCCTGCAGCGTTTATCCAACCTGCAACAGGGTTATGGACGGCCAAGCCCGCAGCGTCGTCACATCAACCTGGCGCACCTTAGGCAGCCTTTACCGCCTGCATAAAAGCGCGAATCTTCGCGGCATCCTTGATGCCTTTGGCCATTTCTACGCCGCCACTGACATCTACGGCATAGGGACGCACCTGAACGATGGCCTGTGCAACGTTCTCAGCCGTCAGGCCGCCCGCCAGAATAACCGGCTTACTCAAACCTTCAGGCACCAGCGACCAATCAAACGCCTCACCTGTGCCACCCGGAATGCCTGGCACATAGGTATCGAGCAACACACCACTGGCATTCTTGTAGAGCGCCACCTGGGCGGCAATGTCATCGCCAGGTTTGACCCGCAGTGCCTTGATATAGGGTCGGTGGTAGCCATCACAGTCTTCCGGGCTCTCATCGCCATGGAACTGCAGCAGATCAAGCGGTACTGCATCGAGAATCTCGCCCAACTCGCAGCGGCTGGCATCGACAAACAGGCCCACCGTAGTCACAAAAGGCGGCAAGGCAGCAATAATCGAGCGCGCCTGCTGCAGCGTGACGGCGCGCGGGCTCTTGGCATAAAACACCAGGCCAATCGCATCCGCACCCGCCTCGACAGCCGACAATGCATCCTCTATGCGGGTAATGCCACAAATCTTGCTGCGAACGGCTGACAACAGGATGACCTCGATAAATTCAGTTGAAGCGGGATGCTAGGGTCTGTTGACGCCTCTACGCAAGCCACGTGGCCGCGAAAAGTCGGCAGCTTTTAACACATGATTTTTCAGCTGCTCGCCGCCAGGTCCGGCAAACCGGAAAGAAAGTGCGGGCCCAGATAGCGCTTGGGCAAGTCAAACTCTTCGGGATAATCGACCTGCACCAGGTACAGCCCATAGGGATGCGCGGTCACTCCACCGGTGCGACGCACGCGGGTTTCCAGCACTTCCTGCGCCCACTCAACCGGTCGCTCACCCGTTCCAATGGTCATCAGCACCCCGGCGATATTGCGCACCATATGATGCAGGAACGCATTAGCACGGATATCCAGCACGATAAAACGCCCGTACTGCAGTAACTCCAGGTGATGCACCGTCTTGATCGGCGACTTGGCCTGGCACTGGCGGGCGCGGAAGGCACTGAAATCATGGGTACCGATAAATGCGCGAGACGCCTGACGCATGCGCTCGACATCCAGCGGCCGATGGTTCCAGGTCACTTCTTCGGCCATATGCGCCGGGCGAATCTGGTCGTTGTAAATCACATAACGATAGCGCCGCGCCTGGGCGCAGAAGCGCGCATCAAAGTGCGCTGGCATCGACTTGGCCCAGGTCACGCTGATATCACCGGGCAGATTCATATTCGCCCCCATGACCCAGGCATGCATGGAGCGATCGACCGGTGTATTAAAATGCACCACCTGGGCACTGGCATGCACCAGTGCATCGGTACGCCCGGCACAGCTCAGGGTAACGGGAACGCCGCCAGCGACTTTCGCCAAGGCTTTTTCCAATGATTCCTGAATGGAAGGCACGCCAGCACGCTGGCGCTGAAAGCCGCGATAGCGCGAACCTTTGTACTCGACACCCAGGGCTATCTTGAAAACGCCAACGGCAGCCGAATCGGCTGCCGTTGTAGTAAGACCATCAGACATGTATCAAACCAATTTAGCGATCAGCTCACGCGCTTCATTTTGCTGACCTTCGTTACCTTCGGTGATGACTTCATCGAGGATATCGCGAGCACCTTCGGTATCACCCATGTCGATGTAGGCGCGAGCCAGATCGAGCTTGGTTGCCGTCTCGTCGGTACCCGAGAGGAAGTCGAAGTCATCGTCATTATCCATACTGGACGAGGCGGCGCTTGCCGGCATACCCAGATCCGCTGGCTGATCCAGATCATCAGATAGCAGATCCAGCTCAGCGCTAACTTCATCCAACTGAGCAGCGAAACTGTCGCTCGATGGTTGCGCAGGCGCCTCATCATTCAGCGACAGATCGAAATCAGCCGACAGGTCAAAGTCGCCGCCCGCTTGCTCATCTGGCAGGTCAAAACTTGACTCAGCCACAGCCGGCGCTGCACTTGGTTCATCATCCAGGCTCAGCAGGAAATCATCTTCAGCAGCCGCTGCTGGCTTGGCAGGTTCATCCAGATCCAGGCTGAAGTCAGCCAGGTCGCCGCTCAGATCAAGACCACTATCGCCGCTATCAGCCAGACTCAGGTCAAAACCCAGGTCGTCGTCTTTGTTATTGGCTTGCTCAACTGGCGAGCTGAAATCCAGATCGTCATCCAGTGACAAGCTATCCAGATCATCCAGCGAAGCAGTGTTTCCGGCAGCCTGCAGATCACGATCCAGTTCGGACTCAAGATCATCCAGACTCAGATCGAATGCATCATCCTGATCGCCAGTGGCGGCTTTCGGGCTCGGTTCGTCCAGGGCCAAATCGTCCAGGCTGAAGCTATCCAGATTCTCTTCAGCAGCCGCGGCAGCAAAGCCTGCACCAGCCGCAACGGCCATGGCTGGGTAGCGGGCCTTGATCTGATCAAGCTCAGCAGCACTGCCGCCGATCTCGCGCAATTCATTGTCCTGACGGGCGAAACCATTGCGGTCCCCCATCTCGGCATAGACTTCCATCAATTTCAGACGCAGATCACCGCGCTGCGGCTCATCATTGATCGCGCCTTGCAGCAGCTCAGCAGCCTGAGGGAAGCGGCCATAGGCGATGTAGATATCCGCCTCACCCAGCGCATCACCGGTTTGCGCGGTCACGCGCTCCTCGTTCGGCAGGTCGGCTTGCTGACCATCCAGGTCGTCAGCCACACCGGCAAAGCTGTCATCCGGTAGATCCAGACCAGCCCCCAGATCGGACGAGCCGTCATCGGCGGCCAGGCTTTCCTGCAGCTCGGCTTCTTTCAGCGCATTGCGGCGCGACAACATCATCAGCGCAATCAGCAATACCAGCAGCGCACCACCACCAGCGGCGCCCAGCAACATTGGGTTAGCCAGTAAATCATCCATGGTGCTGCTTTCGGCTTGCGGCTCGGCCACTACCGGCGCTTCGACAACCGGTGCAACGGGCGTTACCGGAGCTGGCTCGGGAGCAGCGGCCGGAGCTGGCTCAGGCGCCGTAACTGGCGCAGCGGCTTCGGGCTCTTCGCTGTAATTAAAATCGGTTTCACCTGTGGCTGCAGGTGCTGCAGGTGCTGCAGGTGCAGCTGGATCTTGTGGTGCGACCTCTGGAGCAGGCTCAACTGGAGCAGCCGGGGTTTCAGCTACAGGGGCTGCTGGGACGGCAGGCGCAACAGCGGGTGCCTGACCTTGCGCAGCGAGATCGGCCTGCAGCTTGGCCATCTGGTCGTCTTTCAACTGGATCAGGCGCTGCAGTTTGTCGAGCTGACTCTGCAGATCCGTCATGCGGCCTTTCAGCTCATCGTTTTCACGACGGCTGGAATCCAGGCTTTCCTGGGTCACGGCCAACTTGTCAGTCAGCGCTTTGCTGTCAGCTGCACCCTTGTCGCTGCCGGCAGTGGCTTTGCCGCTATCAGCAGCAACCAGTTTTAGGCTGTCGCCGGTTTCAAGTTTGGCTGGAGTCGCTGCAGCGCTGGTGCGCTTAGTGGCATCCAGCTGACGGGCGCTGGCGGCAACACTGCGCCCTTCACGCCAGGCAGTATTCTGTTCGGCAACCTGAGCAATAGCTTCGCCCTGAGCCCGACTCTTCACTTGCTGTTCATCAGGCAGGCGCAGTACCTGGCCGCTTTTCAGACGATTGATATTGCCGCCGATAAAAGCATCCGGGTTCAGGTCCTGAATCGCCAACATGGCCTGATGCACGCTGCCGCCAGCACGCGCACGCTGGGCAATTTCCCAGAGGGTGTCGTTGGCGGTGGTTTTGTATTCATTGCCTTGCAGCGGTTTGGCTGCTGGCGCAGCAGGTGCTGCTGGAGCCGTCGGGGCTGCTGGCTGGGCTGCAGCAGTTGCTGGGCGCGGCGTAGGAGCTGGAGCCTGCACACGTGGGGCTGGAGCCGGGGCGGCTACAGGCAGGCGTGCAGTAGCAGGGATAACGCTTTGCGGGGTATAGAGCGGCGGATCAAGCAGCAGGGTGTATTCACGCAGCAAACGGCCATTCGGCCAGAGCACCTCAACCAGGAAGTTCAGGTATGGCTCACGCATGGGTTTGCTGGATGTCACCCGAATGACACTCTTGCCATTGGGCTTAAGTACCGGGGTGAATTTCAGGTCAGTCAGGAAGAACTGACGATCAACGCCGGCTTTAGTGAATGCTTCCGGGGACGCCAGGGTCGGTATAACTTCGTTAGAAGCCAGGTCACGCACCTCCAGCAACTCAATCTCAGCCACTAACGGCTGATTGAGCGCCGATTGCAGGGTCACTTCACCCAGCCCCAGCGCGTGCGCCATACCGGATGACAGCGCCGAAGCAGCTGCGATTGCCAGCACCAGTTTGCGAACCCGAACCATAGCGTTATCCCTTGTTTTATCTTTTTTTCTCGACCAGCGAGAGGATGTTGAAAATTGCTGCCTGCTACGCCCAAAGACGCAACCCCATTCAGCAATCAACTCAGCCAGTATTGCCAAGCTCGAAAGATTCTTCAAATTTCTAGGTAAGTATCTTTTACAGATAGTGTTTTATCAACAACTCGGCTAATTGCACAGCATTTAGAGCCGCGCCTTTTCTCACGTTATCAGACGTAATCCACAAATTGAGTTCGGCCGGATCACTCAAACCTGCGCGCACTCGGCCAACATAGACCACATCCTGGCCGACGGCGTCGCCAACGGCGGTTGGATAATCATCCAATTCCACCAATTCCAAGGCCGGAGCAGCGTCCAGCGCGGCATACACGCTTTTAAGGTCGATGGCCGCTTCGGTTTGTAGTGAAACACTCAGGCTGTCGCCAAAGAACACCGGGACCTGAATACAGGTCACCGCTACCTGCAACTCAGGCAATCCCAACAACTCCTTAAGCTCGGCGGCGATCTGCCGTTCCAGAGCAGCGTGACCTGCACTGTCAGTCTGCTCGACCTGCGCCAACAGATTAAACGCCATCTGCCGATCAAACAGCTGCGGCTCGAACGCACGGCCATTGAGCAGCTCGGCGGTCTGCCGCGCCAGCTCGGAGACGCCTTCACGCCCGCGACTGGAGACGGCCAGACAGGCCGTCACAGTCACCCGACGAATGCTGGCTTGCTCAGGCAACGCCGCCAGTACTGCAGCCAGCGCAATACCCGGAGCACTTGGGCTGGTCAACACGTAGGGGGTGGCCAGACTCGCCAATGCTTCAGGATTGACCTCAGGGATCACCCGTGGCGCCTGCGCGGCAGGCAAACCACTGGCCAGATCAATCACCGCGCAGCCAGCCGCAGCGGCTTGCGCCGCATATTTCTGCGTCACCTTGCTGCCGGCAGCCAAGAACACCAGCCGCACACTGGCAAAGTCGAAGGTTTCCAGATCACGCACGCGCAGGTTCTTGCCCTTATAGGACAACGAGCGGCCGGCCGACTCACCGCTGGCCACCAGATGCAAATTAGCCACCGGAAACTCGCGTTCCTCCAACAGCTGCACCAGGGTTTCGCCAACGCTGCCGGTGGCGCCAATTACGGCAATATCAAAGGTACGGGTCATGACAAGGCTCGAAGAAATAAGCCCAGCACTGTATAGCTGCACCCGCCAAATGCAAAGAAGCGGACTGCTGAGCGCTCGATTTGACTCGAACACCCAACAGCCTGCCCCTTTTGAACAGCCTGTATGTGTATCAGCGCAGCGCGATCAACGCTCCAGCAAGATACGCAGCATACGTCGCAGCGGTTCGGCCGCGCCCCACAGCAGCTGATCACCCACGGTGAACGCGCCGAGGTACTGCGAACCCATATTGAGTTTGCGCAGACGACCAACCGGTACACTCAGGGTGCCCGTTACAGCGGTCGGGCCCAGCTCGCGGATGCTCGCTTCGCGCTGGTTCGGCACCAGCTTGACCCAGGGGTTGTGCTGGCTGATCAGGCCTTCGATATCCGACAGCGGCACATCCTTGTTCAGCTTGATGGTCAGCGCCTGGCTGTGGCAGCGCATGGCGCCGATGCGCACGCACAGGCCATCGACCGGGATCGGGTTCTTGAAACGACCGAGGATCTTGTTGGTTTCCGCCTGGCCCTTCCACTCTTCACGGCTCTGGCCGTTTGGCAGTTCCTTGTCGATGTAAGGAATCAGGCTGCCGGCCAGCGGTACGCCGAAGTTGTCCACTGGGAAGGACTCGCCGCGCATGGCTTCGGCCACCTTGCGGTCGATATCCAGAATGGCGCTGGCCGGATCAGCCAGTTCATCGGCCACGGAGGCGTTGATCGCACCCATCTGTTTGATCAGCTCGCGCATGTTCTGCGCACCAGCACCGCTGGCCGCCTGATAGGTCATGGCGCTCATCCACTCGACCAGACCGGCTTCGTACAGGCCGCCCAAGGCCATCAGCATCAGGCTGACGGTGCAGTTGCCGCCGATGTAGTTCTTGGTGCCGGCATCCAGTTGCTGATCAATCACCTTGCGGTTGACCGGATCAAGCACGATAACCGAGCTGTCATCCATGCGCAGCGACGAGGCGGCATCGATCCAATAGCCTTGCCAGCCGGCTTCGCGCAGCTTGGGGAACACTTCGCTGGTGTAGTCGCCACCCTGGCAGGTCAGAATCACGTCCAGGCTTTTCAGCTCGTCAATGCTGTAGGCGTCCTTCAAAGGCGCCGTTTCCTTGCCAATAGCCGGGCCTTGGCCGCCGACATTGGAGGTGGTGAAGAACACTGGTTCGATCAAGTCGAAATCCTGTTCTTCCAGCATACGTTGCATCAGCACGGAACCGACCATGCCGCGCCAACCGATCAGACCTACACGTT
The DNA here is from genome assembly GCA_035655415.1 of Pseudomonas sp. Classification (GTDB taxonomy): domain Bacteria; phylum Pseudomonadota; class Gammaproteobacteria; order Pseudomonadales; family Pseudomonadaceae; genus Aquipseudomonas. The sequence continues at coordinate 86 of DASRUM010000076.1, read as the reverse complement.
TCATAACCACTACACCTATATAAGCTGACCACCGGAGACCTCCGGCGGGCCAGGAAGATTACAGACTACGCAGCGCTTCGACTACC
>DASRUM010000075.1:0-5306 GCA_035655415.1 Pseudomonas sp. | reverse complement strand
GCATCGGGGCCGCGGGCGGCCATGTGGTGGGTGATTCGCTCGACTGCAGCCAGGTCGGCCGGTCGTTGATCAAAACGTAATTCTCCAGCGATTGCGCACATAATTCCTTACCGGTATTGCCGTTGGGGAGTGGTTCGGGGCAGCCGAACCTTTTACACCAAAACAAAATAATGCTTTTATGTCAAAGTTTTATATCGAATTAAAAGGCATGTATGGCTGATAAAAAGGTTTCTACTGAAATAGATTTGTCATCTGTTTCGGCCTTCGAGCTGCCGCTGTTTCAGGCGTTGCGGCGTTTACAACAGGCCGGTGAAGTGCATGCCAAACGGCTCAGCCGCTTTGGTGGGCTGACGCCGATGCAATTGATGATTCTGCAGGTGCTAGCAGGAGAAACGCGTCTGACGGCCAGCGATCTGAGTGGCCGCGTCAGCCTGACGGCTGCGACCCTATCGGGCATGCTCGACCGGCTGGAGGAAAAGGGCTTGCTGCAACGTCAGCGCGACGATCAGGACCGGCGCCGGCAGTGGCTGCTGCTTAGCGAGCAGGGCCGCACGCTGCTGCAACAAGCGCCGAGCCTGCTGCCGCCGGAGTTTGTCGAGCGTTTTGCCGGATTGGAGGAGTGGGAGCGCCACAGCCTGACCGCCGCGTTGTTACGCGCGGCGCAGCTGTGCGGGGAGATGGAATAGAAACGCCGCGCCAGGTAGGCGCGGCGTTGCTGCCTTAGCGCTGGGCGCTGAGCTTGGGCTGCTTATACAGATCGATCAGCACCTGATCGAGAATCGACGAGGCGCCCCATGGGCGTGGGTCGTTGAGGATGGCCACCACGGCCCAACTGTTGCCATTGCTGTCGCGGCTGAAACCGGCGATGGCGCGTACGTTGTTCAGCGTACCGGTCTTGATCCGTGCTTCGCCCGCCAGTGGCGTGCGGTGCAGGCGCTTGCGCATGGTGCCGTCCATCGCCACGAGTGGCAGCGAGGCCATAAACTCTGCGGCGTACGGGCTCTTCCAGGCTGCTTGCAGCAGTGTCGCCATTTCCCGCGCACTGACCCGCTCGGCGCGGGACAGCCCGGAGCCGTTTTCCATCACCAAATGCGGCGCGGTGATGCCTTTACGCGCGAGCCAGCTGCGAATGACCCGTTGCGCGGCCTTGCTATCGTCCTGATCGGCGGAGTTGCGAAACTGCGCGCCGATGCTCAAGAACAGCTGCCGCGCCATGGTGTTATTACTGTACTTGTTGATGTCGCGGATGATCTCGGTCAGGTCCGGCGAGTAGGCGCGTGCCAGCAGGCGGGCCTTCTCCGGCACATCTGCGAGGCGATCCTTACCCATGATGCTGCCGCCCAGTTCCTGCCAGATGGCGCGGATGGCGCCGGCGGCATAGCTCGGGTGATCCAGCAGCGACAGGTAGGTCTGTGAGCTGCAGCCCTCGGCCAGTTTGCCGCTGACAATCACCGTGGTGCCATCGAACTCGGTTACCGGGTTGTAGCGCACATCCGGCCAGCCCGGGCATTTGGCTGCGGGCAGGGCTTTGACGCGGTTGTCGATGCGGATATCGGCAATCGGCGGCTCGGCGGCGATATGCACCTTGCCACCCTCGGTGCGCGCGATAAAACGCAGCGCCTTGAGGTTAACCAGTAGCGAGTCGGGGGCCACCAGGAAGGGCTTGTTGGCGTCGCCGCCGTCGTCATTGAAGCTGGGCAGCTGCGGCTGTACGAAGTGGCTGCGGTCGAGCACCAGGTCGCCAGTCACCTGCAACACGCCGTTGGCACGCAGGTCGCGCATCATCAGCCAGAGCTTTTCCATGTTCAGTTTGGGGTCGCCGCCGCCCTTGAGGTACAGGTTGCCGTTGAGCACGCCGTTCTTCAGCTGGCCGTCGGTAAAGAATTCAGTTTTCCACTGGTGGGTCGGACCCAGCAGCTCAAGCGCTGCGTAGGTGGTGACCAGCTTCATGGTGGAAGCCGGGTTAACGGAAATATCGGCATTGAAAAAGGTGCTGCTGCCAGGGCCATTGAGCGGCACTGTGACCACGGACAGCGACTGGCTGCTGATCTTGTTGGCTTTCAGCGACTGCTGAACCTTGTTTGAAATACCGCTCGGGGCGGCTGCCAGTGGCAGGCAAACGGGTAATAGCAGGCCAGCGATGGCCAGGTGACGCAGGGTTTTGATCATGGGTAACGACCCTCCAGCTGAGGGAGAAAGATGACGCGAGACATGTAAAGAGGTCCCCTCGCGGGTTGGGATAATGTCGGCAATTATGCCCCAATACAGGACCGGCCGAGTGGCCGTTAGTGCCATCGGTAGGGCTTTTCTGCGGGCAATCGAGCGACCTGTCGTCTTCGAAGCGGGCGCGCAGGCCGCGAAACTGCTAGAGTGCCGCGCGTTATCACTTTTGAGGATTGTTCCATGGCTACTAACCGTTCCCGCCGTCTGCGCAAAAAACTCTGCGTGGATGAATTCCAGGAGCTGGGTTTTGAGCTGAACCTGAACTTCAAGCAAGACCTGGCCGATGACGCCATCGACAGTTTTCTTGAGCAGTTCCTGCGTGAAGCCATGACCGCTAACGGCCTGGGCTATGTCGGCGGCGATGACTTCGGTCTGGTGTGCCTGTCCAAGCGTGGCTCGGTCAACGAAGAGCAGCGCGCTGCCGTTGAAGCCTGGCTGAAAGGCCGTGACGAGCTGGTGGATTTCACCGCTAGCCCGCTGATCGACGTCTGGTACCCAGACAACTCGATCAATCAGGCCTAAAACCTGTAAGCAGGGCATGCATCGCGCATGCCCTGTTGCTTTTCCCTTCTGTACTTCCTCGTTAGTCGCTCAGGCCAGCCTTGGCCAGCAACGCATCGTTATCGACCTGATCAATCTGCTCACGACGTAGAAAGCGTTCGGCGTAGCTGAGGTAGATCTTTTCCCGCACAAACAGCCCGAACAATTCGGGGTCGATGTGCGCGCCTTTGCACATACCGGCCATGATGTTCAGTGATTCGGACAACAGCTTGCCCTTTTTGTAGGGACGGTCCACGGCGGTCAGCGCTTCGAAGATATCGGCAATCGCCATCATCCGTGCCGGCAGGCTCATGTCCTCGCGCTTCAGGCGTTTTGGGTAGCCGGTGCCGTCCATCTTTTCATGGTGACCGCCGGCGATCTCGGCGACGTTCGCCAGGTGCGCGGGGAAGGGCAGGTGGCTGAGCATGCGGATGGTCTGCACCATATGGCCGTTGATGATAAAGCGCTCTTCGTTGGTCAGGGTGCCGCGGCTAATGCCGAGGTTATAGACCTCGCCGCGGTTGTGTTTGTAATGCGGCACTTCCAGCTTGAAGCCCCAGGGATTGTCTTCGGCGATCAGCTCGCTTTCGGGGCGCTCAATCAGGTGTTCGGCTTTGTCGCTGAGCAGCGCTTCCTGCACCGGTAACGCCGGCGCCGGCGTGCGTGACTGGCGCAGATTCTCTTCCCAGGAAACCCCCAAGCGATCATCCAAAGTGCGCGTCCAGGTACGCGTGGCGATGCTCTGCAAGCGCTCAATATCGGCGTCTGCCATCGCCTCGCCGCCCAGGTTGCAGCGGGCGATAAAGGCGAACTCATCATCCAGGGTGGCGAGCAGCTCGTCGCGCACCTGGCCGAGGCTGTCGGCGTTGCCGCCCTGGCTGAGGTTTTCCCAGTAACTGATCCAGGCATCACGCTTGAGCACCTCAAAGCGCATGCGCACTTCATGGATGCGGTCGTAGATGGTTTCCAGCTTGGTGGCCTTGTCCACCACGTACTCGGGCACGGTGACCTTGCCGCAGTCGTGCAGCCAGGCGGCGATATGCAGGGCTTCCCATTCCTCGTCAGTTGGCTGGTAATCGTGAAACGGCGCTTCGTCGCTTGCCGCAGCGGCGCGGGCGAGCATCAGGGTGATTTCTGGCACGCGCTGGCAGTGGCCACCGGTATAGGGGCTCTTGGCGTCGATGGCGCCGGCGATCAGCTGGATAAAGGCATCAAGCAGTTTTTTCTGTTGATCGAGAAGGCGCTGACTCTCGATGCACAGCGCCGCCACGCCGGAAACCGCCTCGACATAAGCGATGCGTTCCGGGCGTAGCATGGCCAGGTCGGCTTCATCGCCGGTGTCGCGGTGCAGCAGCACCAGCACGCCCAGGGTCTGGCCCTGACGGTTATGCAGGCCGGTACAGACCAAGTGAGCGCGTGGGCTGTCGAGGGTGTGCAGCAGACTTTGGAAGCCCTGGGCATGCTCGAAGCCCAGTGCCACGGTGACGCTGGAGCCGCCGGTTGCCGTTTGCGCGAGCCAGCTGGGCAGGGCGGGATCGTCTGAGTCGAAGCTCGGGATGCGGTGTTCTTCCAGGTTGTGCTGCAGCTCGTTGATAAACAGGCCGTGTGGTTCGAGGCGGCCGCTGTTGCTGTCACGCAGATAAAGCAGGCCGCCACTGGCTTCGCTAAGGTCGACGGTTTCGCGCAGCACCCGGCGCAGCAGGGCATCGAAGCGGGTTTCCGCCGAGAGCGTGGCGGCAATGTCGAGGAAGCTGGAGATGGTGTCCTTCATCTTTCCCATCGACACCGCCAACTGGTCGACTTCCTTGACGAAGGAGCGGCCGCTGGACGGGTAATCGAAATTGAAGCTGCGGATGGCTTCGGCTTCGCCCACCAGCAGGCGCAGCGGTTTGACCAGAATATTGGAGAGCAGCCAGCCAAGCGGGATGCACAGCAGCAGAATGCCCAAGGTCAGCACCGCGCCCTGCCAGCGGATGCGGTAGGCATCAGCCAGCAGTTCACTTTCCGGGGCCAGCAGGGCCAGGCGCAATCCCTGCGGGCCGCCCTCGGTGAACTGGCTGTAGGAGATTTGCCAGCGTTGCTTGTTCAGGCGCACTGCGCCTTGGCGATCCTTATCGAGGCCGAGGTTAAGGAAGTCGGCGAGTACTGGGCTGAGATCCTTGACCTGCGCCAGTTGCAGCTTTTCCCCAGGGATTACCAGACGCGAGCTGTCTGGATAGGCAACGGCACTGCCATCGGGGCTGTACAGCACCACTTCGGTGGAGGGCGTCAGGCGATGTTGGGCCAGGGTGGCGGAAAGGTCGTCGAGGGTCAGATCGGCGGCCACCACCGTGGTTTCGCTGCTTTTGCGGGCAATGGTGGTGCCGATTTCCTGGGTGGAGAAGAAGGCATAGGGCGCGGTGGTGAAGTGCTTCTGGCTCTGCAGTGCGCTGTTGTACCAGGGACGGCTACGCGGGTCGTAGGTTTCCTTGAGGTTCTGCCGGCGGCTGATGGGCTGCAACTGCGCGTCGAAGAACAGGTATTCAGAATCCAGGCGCTGCTCG
>DASRUM010000074.1:0-25848 GCA_035655415.1 Pseudomonas sp. | reverse complement strand
GAAGCAGTCACAGGTGGTGCGGCATCACAAGTGCAGCACCGTATGCGCAATACCTAAACGAAGACGGTAGACAAGCATGAATCTCCACGAGTATCAGGGTAAGCAGCTGTTCGCTGAATACGGCCTGCCCGTATCCAAGGGTTTCGCCGTAGACACCCCCGAAGACGCCGCAGCAGCCTGCGACAAAATCGGTGGCACTGAGTGGGTCGTCAAGGCTCAAGTCCACGCTGGTGGCCGCGGTAAAGCGGGCGGCGTGAAGCTGGTCAAGAGCAAGGAAGACGCCAAAGCCTTCGCCGCCAACTGGCTGGGCAAGCGTCTGGTGACTTACCAGACTGACGCCAACGGTCAGCCGGTAACCAAGATCCTGGTTGAGTCCTGCACCGATATCGCCAAGGAACTGTACCTGGGCGCGGTCGTTGACCGTTCGAGCCGTCGTATCGTGTTCATGGCTTCCACCGAAGGTGGCGTGGACATCGAGAAGATCGCTCACGAAACCCCAGAAAAAATTCTGAAGGCCACTATCGATCCACTGGTTGGCGCTCAGCCATTCCAGGGTCGTGAGCTGGCTTTCCAGCTGGGCCTGGAAGGCAAGCAAGTTGCCCAGTTCGCCAAGATCTTCGTAGGTCTGGCCAAGCTGTTCCAGGACCACGATCTGGCCCTGCTGGAAGTCAACCCGCTGGTGATCAAGGCTGACGGCGATCTGCACTGCCTCGACGCCAAGATCAACATCGACGCCAACGCCATGTACCGTCAGCCTAAGCTGAAGACTTTCCACGATCCGTCGCAAGACGATCCGCGCGAAGCCCACGCTGCCAAGTTCGAACTGAACTACGTAGCCCTGGAAGGCAACATCGGCTGCATGGTCAACGGTGCTGGCCTGGCCATGGGTACCATGGACATCGTCAACCTGCATGGCGGCAAACCAGCCAACTTCCTCGACGTAGGCGGCGGTGCTACCAAAGAACGCGTTACCGAAGCGTTCAAGATCATCCTGTCCGACTCCAACGTCGCTGCAGTACTGGTTAACATCTTCGGCGGCATCGTTCGTTGCGACATGATTGCCGAAGGCATCATCGGTGCAGTGAAAGAAGTTGGCGTGAAAATCCCGGTTGTTGTGCGCCTTGAAGGTAACAACGCTGAACTGGGCGCTAAAGTACTGGCAGAAAGCGGTTTGAACATCATCGCGGCTACCAGCCTGACCGACGCTGCTCAACAAGTTGTCAAAGCTGCGGAGGGCAAATAATGAGCGTCCTGATCAATAAAGACACCAAAGTTATCTGCCAGGGCATTACCGGTTCGCAAGGTAGTTTCCACACCCAGCAAGCCATCGAATACGGCACCAAGATGGTTGGCGGCGTAACTCCGGGCAAAGGCGGCACCGAGCACCTGGGCTTGCCAGTGTTCAACACCGTGAAAGACGCTGTAGCTGCCACTGGCGCCACCGCCAGCGTGATCTACGTTCCGGCTCCTTTCTGCAAGGACTCGATCCTGGAAGCAGCATTCGGCGGCATCAAGCTGATCGTGTGCATCACCGAAGGCATTCCTACCCTGGACATGCTGGACGCTAAAGTTAAGTGCGACGAGCTGGGCGTAGTCCTGATCGGCCCTAACTGCCCAGGTGTGATCACTCCGGGCGAGTGCAAGATCGGCATCATGCCGGGTCACATCCACCTGCCAGGCAAAGTAGGCATCGTGTCGCGTTCCGGCACCCTGACTTACGAAGCCGTTAAGCAGACCACTGACGCCGGTTTCGGTCAGTCCACTTGCGTCGGCATCGGCGGTGACCCGATCCCGGGCTCCAACTTCATCGACATCCTGAAGCTGTTCCAGGAAGACCCGAAGACCGAAGCGATCGTGATGATCGGTGAGATCGGCGGTTCGGCTGAAGAAGAAGCTGCTGCTTACATCAAGGCCAACGTGACCAAGCCAGTAGTGTCCTACATCGCTGGTGTAACCGCTCCTGCGGGCAAGCGTATGGGCCACGCCGGCGCAATCATCTCCGGCGGCAAGGGTACTGCAGACGAGAAGTTCGCAGCCCTGCAAGACGCTGGTGTGAAAACCGTGCGTTCCCTGGCTGACATCGGCAAGGCCCTGGCCGAGCTGACCGGTTGGGAAGTGAAAAAAGCCTAAGGCTTTTTGACCTGAGAAAAGGCCACCGTCGGGTGGCCTTTTTTATTGCGGCCAGGGATGAACTGTTGTCGATGCGACAGCTTTTTTCACCAGTCCGACAGCCTGACCTGTGCCAGTGCCGCTTGCGCGTCAATTTCGTTAGGCTTGCAACTATTAGCGCCTGCTCCGCCACAAGCGGCTCCGGGTGCTGCAGTGGCCCCGCTTAACCGGCTGGGTGACGTTTCCCCCGATCCATCGGGAAACCCTCGGAACTTTCGGTTTTCAACTTGCAACTTTCTGCCTGTGGTATTCCCCTCTATGACTCGTTTGAAAGGCTCGGATCTCCTTGCCCTCGGCTTTATGACGTTTGCGCTGTTCCTCGGCGCCGGCAACATCATCTTTCCGCCCAGCGCCGGTATGGCGGCGGGCGAGAATATCGGCCTGGCGGCGTTGGGCTTTCTGCTCACCGGCGTCGGTTTGCCGCTACTGACCATTGTTGCCCTGGCGCGCGTCGGTGGCGGTATGGCGCTGCTCACCGCACCGCTGGGTAAGCGCGCCGGCGTGCTGTTTGCGGTAGCGGTGTACCTGGCCATCGGTCCACTGTTTGCCACGCCGCGCACCGCGGTGGTGTCGTTCGAAATGGGCGTCGCGCCTTTCAGCGGCAATAGCAGTACGGCGCTGTTGCTCTATACCTTGGCCTACTTTGCTGCGGTGCTGTTCCTGTCGCTGAATCCTGGGCAACTGGTGGATCGCATCGGCAAGTACATCACCCCGGTGCTGCTGGCGGCGCTGCTGGTATTGGGCGGCGCTGCGCTGCTGATCCCGGCGGGGGAGATCGGCCAGGTTTCGCCGGATTATCAGAGCGCGCCATTTGTGCAGGGTTTCCTGCAGGGTTACCTGACCATGGATACCCTCGGCGCGCTGGTGTTCGGCATCGTGATTGCCACTGCGATTCGTGACCATGGCGTGACCGATGGCAAGCTGATTACCCGTTACTCGGTGATTGCCGGCCTGATCGCCGCAGTAGGCTTGTCGCTGGTCTATCTGGCGCTGTTCTACCTCGGCGCTACCAGCCAGGGTATTGCCGGTGAAGCGCAGAATGGCGTGCAGGTGCTTACCGCCTATGTTCAGCACACCTTCGGTACTGCCGGTAGCCTGCTACTGGCCGTGGTCATTACCCTGGCGTGCTTGACCACGGCTGTGGGTTTGCTGACCGCCTGTGGCGAGTTCTTCAGCAGCCTGTTGCCGGTTTCCTACCGCACGGTGGTGATCGCGTTTGGTTTGTTCAGCCTGCTGGTGGCCAACCAGGGTCTGACACAGCTGATCAGCTTCTCTATACCGGTGCTGGTCGGCTTGTATCCGCTGGCCATCGTGCTGGTGGCGCTGAGCCTGTTGGATGATCTGTGGTGTTCGCCGGCGCGGGTGTTCCGCCCGGTGATGGCGGTCACCCTGGTGTTTGGCCTGGTTGACGGGATTGCCGCAGCCGGCGGCAAGGCGCTGATCCCAAGCTTCTTCAGCCAGTTGCCGCTGGCGGATCAAAGCCTCGGCTGGCTGTTGCCGGTGCTGCTGACCCTGGTCCTGGCTGTTGTGGTGGATCGCGTGCTGGGTGCGCCGAAAACCGCCGCAGTCTAAGTTTTGCTCTTTATAGAAGGCTGCTCACTGAGCGGCCTTTTTGTTGGCCAGCTGAAAGCCAGGCCTGTCTATAATCGGCGCAGGTTAACAAGGAGTTTGCATGCCAATCAGTGACTACTACCTACCGCACCTGCTTGCCGTTCTCTGGTTCGTCGTCTGCTGGGCCGGTTACACCCGTTATGCCCAGGCCAAGGGCCGCACCACGCCATGTCTGGCCAGCGTGCTACACCTGTACCGCGAAGACTGGATGCGCCGCATGTTGCTGCGCGACAACCGCATCGCTGATGCCAACGTGATCGGCAACCTGGAGCGCAACGCTTCGTTCTTCGCCTCCAGTACGCTGATCATCCTCGCCGGTATTCTCACCGTGCTTGGCGCCTCTGATCGCGCAGTATCGCTGCTGGCTGATCTGCCCTTTGTCCAGGCCGCCAGCCGCGAGCTGTCCGAGGTCAAACTGCTGTGCCTGGGAGTGGTGTTCGTCTACGCCTTCTTTACCTTCAGCTGGTGCATGCGTCAGTACAACTTCGCTGCCTTACTGGTGGGCTCTGCGCCGATGGTGGGTGAGCGACATGTCACGGAGCAGGAGCGCAAAGCCTTTGCCGAACGCACCGCACGGGTGATCTCGATGGCCGCCAACCAGTTCAACCAGGGTTTGCGCGCCTATTACTTCGGCATGGCAACCCTGTCCTGGTTTATCAACCCATGGTTTTTCATGCTGGTCAGCGCAGGTGTGGTATTGGTGTTGTACCGCCGCGAGTTTCATTCCGATGTACTGGAAGTCATGGTCTACACCCAGACCCCGGCGTTCGAATCGCCCAAGGAGAAAAGCGAATGAGCATTCCATTCTGGTGCATTTTTATCAGCGCATTATTGATCTTTATTGCCAAGGCCCCGGTGGCCAAGGCCATGGCGAAGGAGGGTGACGGTCACTACGACAACCACCACCCGCGCGCCCAGCAAGCGCGTCTGACAGGCTTTGGCGCGCGTGCCCTGGCGGCGCACCTGAACAGCTTCGAGGCGTTTCCGCTGTTTGCCGTCGGCGTGTTGATGGCGCACGTGACCAACAACCACGGCATTCTGGTGGATATATTGGCGGTGACCTTCGTCGTTGCGCGGGTGTTGTATCTGGCGTTCTACTGGGCTGATATGCACTGGCAGCGCAGCGTGGTCTGGGTGGTTGGGCTGTTGTGCAGCCTGCTGCTGATGCTTACCCCGGCGCTTTGATCACGCCATAAACAAAACAGGCCCGCATTAAGCGGGCCTGTTTGTTTCAGCTGGAAGGCTTATTGGCCGTCGACAGCATCTTTGACTTCATCGCCAGCATCGCTGATGGCATCAGCCGCATCATCGGCAGCGTCTTCGATTTTCTCGCCAGTGGTCGGCTCGGTGCCCATCACTTCATCGGCTTTCTGCTCGATGGCTTCGCCGGTTTCTTCAGCAGCGTCGCCCATGGACTCGATGGCTTCAGCAGCGGATTCCTTGGCCGACTCTAGTTTGTCTTCCGGGGTTTTCTCGCAAGCAGCCAGGCCGAGCATGGCGGCAAGAAGCAGGGCATAAGTGAAAGGTTTTTGCACGGTTACGTCTCCATGTGTGATGCGGATGATGGCATGTGGCCTCATCCGTGCTACTTGGAGCGATCAAGCGAAGCGAAGTTCCTGACGGCAGGAAAACAAAGCCCGCAGCTAGACTGCGGGCTGGGCAAATCAGTAGCGGTTACTGATTGGTTTGATCGGTTGGCGCCGGGGTTGGCGTGATCGGGGCCGTAGGCATCGGCTCGTTCGCGTCCTCGGCTTCCTCGCGGTTTTCTTCAGCGCGTTCCCGAGCGGCTTCAGCCTCTAGGTTGGCAGCTTCATTACTTTGCTCAGCCGCATCGTTCATCGATTCCTGGGCTTCCGATTGAGCTTCGCGGGCGTCCTCGCGAGTATCCTCGGAAGGCTTGTCGCACGCGGCAAGGCCCAGTGTGGCGGCTAGCATGAAGGCATAAGCGACTGTTTTTTGCATGGTGTTCTCCTTGGAAAAAATGCCATTACAGTTTTTCGAGAGAGCCAAGCGCCAATAAGTTCAGATCATATTAAGCGTATGCGTGTGTGCCGTTCATGGGTGCTCAGCGCTATCATGCGCGGTTTTAGCTAGGCATCTCGAGGCTTCATGATGAGCACCAACCCTGTTCTAGAGCGCGCCCAGCGCTTTCTCTCGGTACTGCGCCATTGCCAGGTGCTGGGCCTGCAGGTGCAGGACGCCACCGCTGAGGGGCTGACCCTGCGGTTGCCCTACAGCCCGCAGATTGTTGGCAACCCGGAAACCGGAGTGATCCACGGCGGCGCCATCACCACGTTGATGGACACCACCTGCGGCATTTCTACCGTGTGTGTGCTGCCTGAGTTCGAAATCTGCCCGACCCTCGACCTGCGCATCGATTACATGCGCCCGGCCGAGCCGAACAAGGATGTATTTGGTTTTGCCGAGTGCTACCGGGTGACCGAGAACATCATCTTCACCCGTGGTTATGCCTATCAGGACAACCCCGATGAGCCGATTGCCCATGTGGTTGGTGCGTTTATGCGTATGGGTAAGCCCGCCGATATGCAACGCACTGCCAAAGGAGCTGGCCAATGAGCACGCTGAGCCTCAACCAGCTGGTGCGCGAAGCCCACGAGCAGAATAACTACGACCCACTGATCAGTCTGATTCCCTATGCCAAGTTGCTTGGCATCGAGTGTCTGCGCCTCGGCGATGACATGGTATTTCGCCTGCCGGCCAACCAGGACAATATCGGCAATCCTACCTTGCCGGCATTGCATGGCGGGGTGATCGCCGGCTTTATGGAACATTCGGCGATGCTCCACCTGCTGATGTTTATGGGCATTCCACATTTGCCGAAAATCATCGACTTCTCGATAGATTACCTTCGCGCTGGCCATTATCGTGACACCTTCGTGCAATGCCAGGTGTGGCGTCAGGGGCGTCGGGTCGCCAACGTGGCCATCACCGCCTGGCAAACCAGCCAGACCGAGCCGATTGCCACGGCGCGGGCGCACTTTAAGGTCGATGAGCCTTGAGGTATGCCGGTCCGGCGGATAACCACTCGTTTAACCATCGCTAAGGAATACTGAATGGATGCGCTGCTGATTCTGGGTGGCTTGCTGCTGATACTCGCCGGGTTGGTCTGGCTGGTGATGCGCGCCTTTGCTACCGGCCTGCTGTGGGGCTGGGCCAGTTTCATCCCGCCGTTCACCTTGCTGTATGTGTTGCGCCACTGGCGTTCGGCGCGGCCAGCCGTGATATTGGCCGGCTTGGGGATTATTCCGCTGGTGGTCGGCCTGACGTTGCTGGCCAACCATGATGCGCAGCGTCTGGAGGCCATCCTCAGCCTCAAGTGGCTCAAGCCCGAAGTACAGGCACCGGCCGAGCTGGCTATTGATTTGCGCGGTCAGTTGAATGGCCGACCGTTCGCGCCGCAGCAGGCCGAACTGCTCGATGGCGTACTGAGCTTGCGTGAGGGCCAGGATTTCTTCGCCCAAAGCGAGCTGGTGATTCGCCTGCCTAAAGTCGACAAGGGCCCGGTGCGGGTTGATGTGCTGCCCGCCGACGAGGGCATATTGCCGGAAGTGGAAATCAGCTGGTTATTGCCGGAGCAGGAGCTGCCCGAAGCGCGGCGCTTGAGCCGTGGCTATACCCTGCATCTGGATCTGCAACCGGTGCCGCCGAACAAGCTGGCAGGTGATTTCCACCTGGTGCTGCCGCCGCAATTCAAGACCACCCTGAGCGGTAAGCTTGAGCTGTTCCGCAATGGCCTGCGTTATCAGGGCGATAAAGTCGATCGTCAGTTCGACTCGGTCGATACCGTCAGCCACGTGATTCAGGACTACTTGGAGCGCCGTTTTGCCACTCGCCGGGTTGAGTTGCTGCCAATTGGCAACCTGAACTTCCCTCTGCAGAGAGTTGACCTGAACGTTCAGGCACGGATTAACGGTGAACTGCAGCAGTTGCCGATCCTGCTGCAGAAGCAGGAAAAACGTGGCTGGCAGGTCGCTGCCGATAGTTTTCCAGCATTGCCTAGCGCAGTTGCACCGCCCGTTGCCGAAGCCAAACCGGCTGCAGTAGCGGCGGTTGTTCCGGAGCGAGTCAGCCGGCCTCTGGACCGGCGCGTGCGCTTCAGCCTTGATGGCTTGCTGCGCAGCCCCAACCGCTATGAAAACCTCAGCATGCGCGCGACCACCGAGCGCGGTAACAGCGCGGAGGGTCGCTTCCATGGTATCGACCAGGACGGGCGGATCATCCTGCGGCAGCGCATGAGCGGGCAGGGCGAAGTCAGCTACAGCCTGCTGCCGGAAGAAATTACTCGCATCGAGTTGCTTGAGCCCTGAGGCAAGCTGCAGCCAAGCACTTGAAATCCCACAACATGCCCCCACCTGTAGGACATCCGTCGCACTGCGGCTTATGTCAACCAAGTGGAGTAAGAGAGCATGAGTGTGGAAACTCAAAAAGAAACCCTGGGCTTCCAGACCGAGGTGAAGCAACTGCTTCATCTGATGATCCATTCGCTGTATTCGAACAAGGAAATCTTCCTTCGCGAGCTGATTTCCAACGCATCGGATGCCACCGACAAACTGCGTTTCGAGGCGCTGGCCAAGCCTGAGCTGCTCGAAGGCGGCGCTGAGCTGAAAATCCGCGTCAGCTTCGACAAGGACGCCAAGACCGTCACCCTCGAAGACAACGGCATCGGCATGAGCCGTGAAGACGCGATTACCCACCTGGGCACCATCGCAAAGTCCGGCACCGCAGACTTTATGCAGCACCTGACCGGCGACCAGAAGAAGGACTCGCACCTGATCGGCCAGTTCGGTGTGGGCTTCTATTCGGCCTTTATCGTCGCCGACAAGGTTGACGTGTTCAGCCGCCGCGCCGGTAGCCCGGCCAGCGAAGGCGTGCACTGGTCGAGCAAAGGCGAGGGCGAGTTTGAAGTCGCCACCGTTGAAAAGGCCGAGCGCGGTACCCGTATCGTGCTGCATCTGAAAGCGGCTGAAGACGAGTTCGCCGATGGCTGGCGTCTGCGCAATATCATCAAGAAATACTCCGACCATATCGCCTTGCCGATCGAGCTGCCGAAGGAGTTCCACGGCGAAGAGAAAGACAAACCTGCCGAGGTTGAGTGGGAAACCGTCAACCGCGCCAGCGCTCTGTGGACCCGTCCGCGTACCGAGATCAAGGACGAGGAATACCAGGAGTTCTACAAACACATCGGCCACGATTTCGAGAACCCGCTGAGCTGGAGCCACAACAAGGTCGAAGGCAAGCTGGAATACACCTCGCTGCTGTACACCCCGGCGCGTGCGCCGTTCGACCTGTATCAGCGTGAAGCGCCGCGTGGCCTGAAACTCTATGTGCAGCGCGTGTTCGTGATGGATCAGGCCGAGTCGTTCCTGCCGCTGTACCTGCGCTTTATCAAGGGTGTGGTCGACTCCAACGACCTGTCGCTGAACGTCTCCCGCGAGATCCTGCAGAAAGATCCGATCATCGACTCGATGAAGTCGGCGCTGACCAAGCGCGTGCTGGATATGCTGGAAAAACTGACGAAGAACGAGCCCGAGCAATACAAGAGCTTCTGGAAGAACTTTGGCCAGGTACTCAAGGAAGGCCCGGCTGAAGACTTCGCCAACAAGGAGAAGATCGCCGGTCTGCTGCGCTTTGCCTCTACCCGCAGCGAAGATGGCGAGCAGAGCGTTGGTCTGGGCGAGTACATCGCGCGCATGGCCGAAGGTCAGGACAAGGTCTACTACCTCACCGGCGAGTCCTACGCCCAGGTGAAGAACAGCCCGCACCTGGAAGTGTTCCGCAAGAAAGGCATCGAAGTGCTGCTGCTCACCGACCGTATCGATGAGTGGCTGATGAGCTACCTGACTGAGTTCGACGGCAAGCATTTTGTCGACGTGGCCCGTGGTGATCTGGACCTCGGCAAGCTGGATTCGGAAGAAGACAAAAAGGCCCAGGAAGAAGTCGCCAAGGCCAAAGAAGGCCTGGTCGAGCGTCTGAAAACTGCGCTGGGTGAGCAGGTTGCCGAGGTGCGTGTATCGCATCGCCTGACCGACTCGCCGGCGATTCTGGCCATTGGCGAGAAGGACCTGGGCCTGCAAATGCGCCAGATCCTCGAAGCCAGCGGGCAGAAGGTGCCGGACTCCAAGCCGATCTTCGAATTCAACCCGAGCCACCCGCTGATCGAGAAGCTCGATGGCGAGGCTGACGAAGATCGTTTTGCCGATCTCAGCCATATCCTCTTCGACCAGGCTGCCCTGGCCGCAGGCGACAACCTGAAAGACCCGGCCGCCTATGTGCAGCGCTTGAACAAGCTGCTGGTCGAGCTGTCTGCCTGACACGTGCCGTAAAGAATTAAGCCCGCGAAAGCGGGCTTTTTTCTTGGCGCGGTGCACACAGAGGCTACTGTTGAGCACTACTTATTCAAGAGGGATTCGGGTCGATGAAAAAATCACTTTTACCCTTGGCGCTGGCCGGTCTGGTCGGTGTCGCCGAAGCTGCCGTGGTGGTCAAGCCGGTGCCTTATGAAATCGACGGGGAAGCCTTCGAAGGCTTGGTGGTCTATGACGATGCGGTCACTACGCCGCGTCCGGGCCTGCTGATGGTGCCTAATTGGATGGGCGTTAATGAAAACGCGGCAACCAAGGCCGCGCTGCTGGCTGCTGATAAATACGTCATATTCGTTGCCGACCTATACGGCAAAGCTATTCGCCCGACTAATGCCGATGAAGCTAAGGTAGCGGCCACGACTGTGCGCAGCGATAGACCGTTGATGCGCAAGCGGGCGCAGGAGGCTGTTGAGGTGCTCAAAGCGCAGGCCGGGCAGGTGGCATTGGATACCGCGCGGCTAGGCGCTATCGGTTTCTGCTTTGGTGGTGGGGCTGTACTGGAACTGGCCCGTTCGGGTGCCGATCTGAAAGGATTTGTGTCATTCCATGGCAACCTCGATACGCCTAATCCGCGTGATGCACAAAACATCAAGGCGCCGGTCCTTGTGCTGCATGGCGCGGATGATCCAGCGGTGCCGCAGGACCAGGTCGATGGTTTTGTCGCGGAAATGAAAGCGACGAAAGCCGATTGGCAACTGGTCAGCTATGGCGGTGCCGTGCATTCCTTCACCAACCCAGAGGCTAATGTGCCGGGGCGCAATGAGTACCACCCGCTGGTGGCAGCTCGTGCGTTCAAGGCCATGGATAATCTGTTCGATGAAACCTTTGCCAAATAAACCGTGAACGGGAAGGCCGGATGGCCCTCCCGCATCCGGACTTACATGTTGGGCAGCACGGCAATATCAATGATATTGCCCGGCAGGTCGGCGATTTCGCCCAGGGTGGTCGGCTTACCAGTAGCTAGGTCCAGGGTATGCAGCGTGGTGCCAGTCAGCAGGTAGGCGGTGTTGCCGCCTTTGCCGTCGCTGGCGATATCCAGGGCCGCGTTCTGCAGACCATCAACGATCTTGCCCACAGCTTGCTGAATGCCATCGTTTGGCGGGTTTTGCAGCATCAGGCTGCTGCTGGCTAGGTCGACGTTGTACAGCGCGGTGGCCTGGGTGCCGGCATAGGCGTTGTTATAGGCACCCGCTACCACTTGAGCGCTTTTACCGGCGTAGGGGCTCTCTGCGGCGTAGGCCACCGAACCGTCTACGACCACTTCACCAGTTTCAACATTGACGCGAAAACTGGTGCCATCGGCAGCCAGCATGCGCAATTTGTCAGCCACCGGGTTGAAGTCGATGACCGCCTGGCCGCTGCCCGGCAGCTGCTTGTTCAGGCTGGCGACCTTGCTGGCTGCGCCAGTGGCCAGGTCCAGGGTGTAGAGCTGATTGTCGCTGCCTAGCGCATAGAGCATGCCGTTGGCCGGGCGCACATCGATGCCGCGCAGCGGGCTTGGGCTGCTGACGGGCATGCTTGCGGTGATTTTCTGGCTGGCGCTGTCGATCTTGAACAGCTGACCGTCGGCACCCAGTGCCAGCAGCGTGGCCGCGCTGGCAGTGCCGGCGGCAAGGCTGAGGGTGGCAGTGGCAACGGCAGCGGTCAGCAGGGTATTGAGGCTGTTCATATGCGTTCTCTCATCTGTGGTTATCCAGCATCGATGCAAGGCCGGCGAAGGCCCGCCTTGCAGGTGCCTCGATGAAACACCTGATAGCTATACCCACGAGAGAACGTCTGGATGTCGCCGACTGAAAATAAATTCAGTTTTTTTGCAAACGACCTCAGTTAACCGATGCCATAACCGCACGGCCGATATACAGCACCTTGCCGGTTGGCCGATCCTTAGGTGAGCCGCCTGCCGGTTCCAGGGTCAGCTCGAACAGTTGGCCGGCTTGTACCGCGCCAATCTGTTCGGCAGACAGTTGCAGCGACTTACCTGGTTCGACCAGGCCTAAAGAGCGCGGGCCGATGGCTGGGTCGATCAACGTCCAGAATTGCACCGAACGGTCGGCCGGGATTTGATCTTCCAGCAGCGGTTGCAGGCGCAGGCTGCCACTGCCATCCACATGCACCACCCAGCCTGGTTTGGCCGCTTCCCCCGGGGCTTGCAGCACCACGGTGTAGCTATTGCCAGCCATGTCAGTGCGCCACAGGTTAGGCATTAGCGCGACGATCAGGGCGAATGCCAGGGCGGCACTGGTGAGGCGCCAGGTGGTCAGGCTTTGCCACCAGGTCAGCCAGCTGTTTACCCGGCTTACGGCTGGCGTCAGGCGGAGGCTGTCCTGCAGGCGTTGCCATAACTGCGCCGAGGGTGTTTGCGGCGGTAACTGATCGCTCAGTTCGAGAAAGTGCTGTTGCCATTGCAGGGCCATTTGCGCGGCTTCGGCATCCTGCTCGATCAACTCGCGCACTTCAGCAGCTTCGGCCTCTTCAAGCAGGCCCAGGACGTATTCGCCGATCAATGCTCGGCGTTCGGCAGGTTGCTGCGGAATCATGCTTGCAAACACTCCTGCAGTGCGCGCAGACCGGCGCGGATACGGCCCTTGATGGTGCCCAGCGGGGTGGTCAGGCGGTTGGCGATCTGTTCATGGGTCAGCCCACGGTAGAAGGCCAGTAGGATCGGGTGGCGGCGGTTGCGTTCGATACTTTGCAGGCAACGGCGCAGTTGCTGCTGTTCGCCTTGTTGTTCCAGCAGTTCGGCGGCCTGCGGGCTGTCGTCGGCGGCGCGTTCAATAAAGTCGTCATCCAGCTCCACCGTGCGGCCACGGCTGCGCAGCTGATTCAGCGCGCGGTAGCGCAGGATGCTGTAGATCCACGCACGGCCGCTGCCAAGCGCGCGCTGAAAACGCTGGGCGTTGCGCCAGATCTGCACAAAGGCATCGTGCACGCAGTCTTCGGCTTGATCACGGCGGCCGAGCAGGGTGATGGCCAACCCGAGCATTTGTGCGGCCTCCTGTTGGTAGAGCGCCTGGAATGCGCGGTCGTCCTGCCGGGCGCAGGCTTCCAGATGGCTTTCGTAATCAAACAGCGGCTGCGCCATGCACAGGGTTCCTGAGAGTGTGAGCGTGCCAAGGGTTATACCCGAGCACCTGCGCTTTGGATGTCTCGGGAGTGCAACAAATCTTCTCCGTCAGCGCGGCAACTCGATTCGCTCGGTTTCTCCCAGCACTGTTGGCCAGTCCTCTGCGGCCCAGCGTTGGCGGGCTTGATCAATCAGCGCTGGGTCACTGGCGACGAAGTTCCAGTTGATCCGTCGCGGGCCAATCGGTGCACCGCCGATCAACACCAGGTGGCTCTCGCTGCAAGCGCTGAGGGTGTAAGTCTCGCCTTCGGGCAGCACCAGCAAGCCACGCAGCGACAGTTGCTGGTCGTCCAGTGTCGCCTCGCCCTCAATCAGGTACAGCGCGCGTTCGGCATGTTCGGCGGGTATCTGCAGCGCGCTGCCTGCGGCCAGCTTGATCTCGGCATAGATAGTGGGCGACAGCACCGGCACTGGTGATTGCAGGCAAAAGCCAGTGCCGGCAATCAGGCAGATGTCCACGCCCATGCTGGCGCTGCGCGGCAGGCTGTCTGCGGGGTGGTGGCTGTAGCTGGGCTCGCCTTGTTCCTCAGCGGTGGGCATGGCCAGCCAGACCTGCAGGCCATGCATGTGCGAGCCGCTTTCCCACAGAGTCTGCGGGGTGCGCTCGACATGCGCCACGGCACGGCCTGCGGTCATCCAGCTGACTTCGCCGGGGCTGACCAGTTGATTCGAGCCGAGGCTGTCTTTGTGTTGCAGTTGCCCTTTGAACAGGTAGGTGAGGGTGGACAGGCCGATATGCGGGTGCTGGTTGATATTCATGCCGCTGCCGGCCGGGTAGGTGTTTTCCAGAATATGGTCGAAGAACACGAACGGCCCGACGCTGCGGCATTTGGCTGAGGGCAGGGGGCGCAGGATAGGTTGCCCGCCGAGGTTTTCCGGGCGCGGTTGGATCAGCAGAAAATCGTTCATTACGCGCCCTCGCTCAGCTGAGTACTGACCTGAACCTCGCTGCTGGTCATCAGTTTGTGAATCGGGCATTTATCGGCGACGCGCAGCAGTTGCTGGCGTTGCGCGTCATCCAGTGCGCCGTGCAGGGTCAGTTCGACATCCAGACGGTAGATGCCTTGGCGCTCCTGGCTGTCATCGCGGTTGAGCTTCACGTCGAGGCCTTCCAGCGGCAAACCACGTTGCTTGGCATACAGGGCCAGGGTCAGTGCCTTGCACGCGCCCAAAGCGGCGTCGAACAGGTCATGCGGTTCGGGGCCTGCGCCTTCACCGCCGAGCTCCACCGAGACATCGCTGTGCAGGGTGTGCGGGCCGATGCTGATGCGCTGCAGTAGACCTTTCTCGTTGCTGATGCTGATCATGTGAGCTCCGACGCCATGGGCTGAGTGAGTGGTCAGCCTAGCTCATGGCGCGGGCCTCAGACCAGTGCAGACAGCCGCACATCGGCCCCCAGTACGCGCAGCAATTGGCCACGGGCATCGAGGATTGGCACCGAGACGGTGAAACAGAAGTCGTCGGTTGCCGATGATCGATAGACCTGGGTGATATGGCTGCACAGGCTATCAGCAGCGGCGCGGAACCACGGACGTTGCTGCCAATTGCGGCCTTTGCAGCTGCTGCTTTCGCTGTGGTTCACATCGGTGGCAAAGATGTTTTCGGACAGCTGCACGCCGCGGCTGTCGACCAGGTAGAACAGCTCGAACCGCGCATCTCGCTTGAGGGTGTCGCCAAGCAGGCGTTCGGCGGTGGCCACATCCGCGCTCATGCCGGGTTGGCGCGCCAGCTGTTCGACACTGGCCTGCACGGCGTGGTGGATCTCCAGGCGAAAATCACCCAGCCCCGCCAGCAGGCGGTCGCCATCTTCGCGCACAGCCTGGCTGTGGTGCAGCACCTGGCTGGCCTTGCCGAGCAATTCTCCGGCGACCCTGGCGATGTTCTGCACGTCACCGTTGATTGAGCGCACGGCTTGGCCGATCTGTTCGGTGCCAGCGGCGATCTGGCCCACGCGCCTGTCCAGGCGATCCATGGCCTGGCGGGTGCTGTCCAGACCACCGCCCACGGCGAGCATGCCATCGCGGCCATCGGCCACGGCCTGGTGCATGTGGCTGCCTGCTTCGGTGAGTTGCTGCATGCCGCTGCGAAAACGCTCGATGATGTCACTGACCTGAGTGGTGGCGTCGGTGGTATGCCCGGCCAGGCGCCGCACTTCCTCGGCTACCACGGCAAAGCCACGGCCATGCTCGCCCGCGCGGGCAGCCTCGATGGCCGCATTCAGCGCGAGTAGGTTGGTCTGCTGGGAAATGCTGGCGATTACCCCGATCACTTTGCTGACCTCTTCAAGCTGGCTGGTCAGTTGCTGAATCACCAGCTCCAGCTGCTGTTCGCTTTTGCCGATCACCTCGACCTGTTGCAGCACTGCCTGGCCGCTTTGCTGGCAATCATGCAGGGTGGCGGTGACCTCGGCGGACAACTGTGCGACTTCGGCGGCGCCGGGCACCAACTCGGCGTCGAGGGTGGTGGTGACCTGTTCGCTGGCGCTGGCGATCAGTTCCGATGACTGTGCCAGAGTTTGCCCGCTTTGCTGGTTGGCGGCGGCAATACGTGCCAGTTGTGGGGCATGCGAAGCAATACCAACTGCTGCGCCCAGGCTGGTACGGATGCGTTGGTGCAGGCCTGCGCTGAAGTCATTCAGGCGCGACATCCAGCGATAGCTATCGCTCAGACGGGCGGTGAGGTCGTGCTGATTGAACAGCGCATCGAGCGCAATGTCGTCCGTGTTCTTGCGTGGGGTCGAGCGCAATAGCTGAAGCATGGTGAATTCCTTCTAGGGTCTGGCGGTTGTACTGCAAGCAAAGTGCCATCACTGACGTGCCGCGTCATGCTGCTGACGCTGGAAAACAGTCGCTATGGCCGCCCTGTTCTGGTGCTGCATGCTGTGGTTTGGGCCTTTGTGGCGCTGTTTGCTCGCCAGTCGCGGCTCTGCGCCTGAACTTGCGCCTGCCGCCTGGGGTCTATGCTGCTCTGACTGTCAGGAGGACATGCCCTTGCCTGTATCGCGTATGAGTATTGCCCTGTTACTCGGCCTGCTGAGTTCAATGGCCCAGGCCCGCGACTATCGCTACAGCGATGCGCATCTGCATTACGTCGATTTCTTTCAAGAAAGCGCGGGTATGACGGAGTTATTCGAGCAGATGGCGGCCGGCAATATCGAGCATGTGATGCTCTCAGGCATTCCGGTGGCGAAGAAATGGCATGAGGATGAGCCCAAGCGCCCTCGTTATTACGCGGGTGACGATGCCAATGCCTATTGGTACAGCGCCACCGATGTGTTGGTGGCGCATGCCTACAAACAGGTGCCCGCTGAACAGCGCAAACGTCTGCACCCGTTTCTGTCGGGCTTTAATCCGAACGACAAGAATGCCGATGCACATATCCGTCGTATGCTCGAACTCGACCCTGGTCTGTGGCAAGGCATCGGCGAGATTTTTACCCGGCATGACGACCTCACCGCGCTGATCCATGGCGACGCGCCGCGGGCCAACAACGAGGCCCTGGCGCGGGTCTTTCACTTGGCCGCCGAATACGACCTGCCGGTGATGCTGCATTCCAATATCACCTCCAAGCGCGAGCGCAATCCGCTGTACCTGCAGGAGATCGAGGACCCGCTGCGTAACCATCCGCATGTACGGTTTATCTGGGCGCATGCCGGCACCAGCATGGAAATTCATCGGCATCAGGAGAAGCTGGATTTCCTCCTGCCCACGCTTGAGCGGATGCTCAAGCAGTACCCCAATCTGTATATCGATCTGTCCTGGACCGTGCTCCAGCCGTACCTGCTGGATGCCGACGGCAAGCCAGATCCGGCCTGGGTGAAATTGGTCAGCAGTTACCCGGCGCGCTTTATGCTCGGCTCCGATGTGGTCGGACGCTTCACCAGCCTGGCTGACTATATGAGCGGCTTTAAACCGTTTCTCGACGCCTTGCCAGAGGATGTTGCCCATCAGGTGGCGCGCGATAACTTTCTTGCGGTGCTGCCACGCCGGGTGCAGGCCGAGCTGGCGGAGTAGGGCTGTCATAGCCCTGTCACACGGGCGTCATAGGCTCGCGCCATCTAAAAAAGGAGCGCGACATGCAATACACCCGTTTTA
Source organism: Pseudomonas sp. (assembly GCA_035655415.1). Lineage (GTDB taxonomy): Bacteria > Pseudomonadota > Gammaproteobacteria > Pseudomonadales > Pseudomonadaceae > Aquipseudomonas. The sequence continues at coordinate 8,467 of DASRUM010000074.1, read as the reverse complement.
GTGCCCTGGCCGCACTTGTATTGACCAGCAGCCTGGCGCAGGCCGAAGTCCGGGTAGAAGGCCCGGTCGAGTACGGCGTTTTCGCCAGCGATTATCAGGACTTTCAGGAAGGTGAGCGGGTGTTGACCCGCAGTAACCAGCAAATCGAACAGGGCGAGGTGATTCCCGCCAAGCTCGGTACCAAATTCGGTCTGCGCTACAGCCTGGCAGGCAAGATGGCCGATGACTCGCCGCTGACGTTGCTGTACCTCACCCCGGGAGTGGTCACTCCACAGGGCACGCGGCATGACAAATTCGTAGTGATACAAAAGCTGGTGCCCGGCGCGCCGCAGGATGTCATGGCTTTTGAATTCACCGAAAAGCACGAAGTGGTGCCAGGTGAGTGGCACTTTATGGTGTTTCAGGATGATCGCAAATTGCTGGAGCAACGGTTTACCGTGCGCTGAGTTATCCCAAGTCGTTACCGTAACCCGAGCCATTGCTCGGATTTTTTTATGATTAAAAGGTCAAGAAGCGTGTTTGGGAGTCGATAGTTGTACCTGTAGGTGCTGGCCGAGGTACGCAGGAAAGCAAAAGCCTGATAGCCAGCGCATCGCTTTAATGCTTAAGACCGTAAAGGATTGCTCCCAATGACCCTTAGAAACCTCAATATTGCGCCCAGGGCGTCTCTTGGCTTTGGCCTGGTGGCGTTGCTGGTTCTTATACTCGGCAGCTTCTCGCTGCTGCAGATGGCAGAAATGCACAAGCAGTCGCAGCAGGTCAACGAGAACTGGTTGCCCAGCATTCTCAATCTAGGCGAGATGAACCAGGACATCCTGCGCCTACGCGCGCTGACCTTGCGCTTGATGCTCAATACCGATGAGGGCATGACTAGGCAGAACCTGGCCCGCCTTGAAGAACTCAGAGGCGTGCTGAACAAGGCCCAAGACGGCTATGAAAAGCTGATTGCCAGTGAGGGGGAAAGGCTGATTTACCAGCGCTTTAAACAGGCGGAAAGCAGTTATCTGCAGGAACAGAGCAAGATCGTTGAGGCCGTGCGTCAGAGCGATCTGGATACGGCGCTGGCAGTCGCCAACGGCCCGCTTAACGGTCACGCCGATAGCATGGCCAAGGCGCTGGTCGAGCTTTCTGAATTAAACCGCGTCGGTGCCACTGCAGCGGCTGACAGTGCCGAGGCCGTGTTTGTCAGCTCGCGCGTGTGGGTGATTGTGATGATTGCCCTGGCGCTTGGCCTAACGGTGATTCTGGCGCTGCTGCTAACGCGCAGCATTGTCGCGCCGCTTACCGAGGCGGTGCGGGTGGCCGAAGTGGTGGCGAGCGGCAACCTGACCCAGTCAATCGAGGTGCAGGGCAGTGATGAGCCGGCGCGTTTACTGGGCGCCTTGAAAAGCATGCAGCAGAGCCTACGCAGCACTATCCAGAATATTTCTGATTCCTCCACGCAACTGGCCTCGGCGTCTGAAGAGCTCAGTGCGGTGACCGAGGATTCCACCCGAGGGTTGCACCAGCAGAACAACGAAATTGAGCAGGCGGCTACGGCGGTCAACCAGATGACCAGCGCTGTGGAAGAGGTGGCGCGTAATGCCGTTAGCACTTCCGAGGCCTCCAGTGAATCTAACCGTACAGCCCAGCATGGCCGCGAGCAGGTACGCCAGACTGTTGACTCGATCAGCCACCTGGCTGATGACGTGACTAATACCGCCAGCGAAGTTGAGCAACTGGCGGGCCAGGTGCGCGATATCAGTAAGGTGCTGGATGTGATCCGCTCGATTGCCGAGCAAACCAACCTGCTCGCGCTGAACGCGGCGATTGAAGCTGCGCGAGCCGGTGAAGCCGGGCGCGGTTTTGCCGTGGTGGCCGATGAGGTACGCGCCCTGGCGCATCGTACCCAGCAGTCGACCCGTGAGATTGAGCAAATGGTCAGCGGCATTCAGCAGGGCACCGACAAAGCGGTTAACGCCATGCAGAACAGCAACAGCCGGGCGCGTTCGACGCTGGATGTGGCCAAGGCGGCCGGGTTGGCGTTGGATGAGATTGCTGCTGCTATTTCGCAGATCAACGAACGCAACCTAGTAATCGCCAGCGCGTCGGAAGAACAGGCCCAAGTGGCTCGCGAAGTCGATCGCAACCTGGTGAATATCCGTGATCTGTCGATGCAGTCTTCGGCGGGGGCCAACCAGACCAGTGCGGCCAGTCAGGAGTTGTCGCGTTTGGCAGTGGACCTGAATGCACTGGTGGCGCGCTTCTCTATTTGAGTGAGTACTGCGTCAAGCACAACAAAAAGGCCACCCCGAGGGGTGGCCTTTTCTATGCGGCAAGCGAACGGTTGGGACTTATTTGCCAGCCCAACGCTTCATTACCAGGGTGGCGTTGGTGCCACCGAAGCCGAAGCTGTTGCTCATCACTGTGTCGAGCTTGGCGTTCTCGACGGTGCTGCGCTGGATCGGCAGGTCGGCGATTTCCGGGTCGACTTCGTCGATGTTGACCGAGCCGGCAATAAAGTTGCCTTCCATCATCAGCATGCAGTAGATCGCTTCCTGTACGCCGGCGGCGCCTAGGGAGTGACCGGACAGGCTCTTGGTCGAGCTGATGGCTGGCGCCTTGGCGCCGAATACTTCGCGTACTGCGCGGCTTTCCGCGACGTCGCCGACCGGAGTCGAGGTGCCGTGGGTGTTCAGGTAGTCGATTGGCGTATCGACGGTGGCCAGGGCTTGCTGCATGCAGCGCACTGCGCCTTCACCGCTCGGGGCCACCATATCGTAGCCATCGGAGGTCGCGCCGTAACCGACGATCTCCGCATAGATCTTGGCGCCACGCTTGAGGGCGTGTTCCAGCTCTTCGACTACCACCATGCCGCCACCGCCGGCGATAACGAAACCGTCACGCTTGGCGTCGTAGGCACGCGAGGCTTTCTCCGGGGTTTCGTTGTACTGGGTGGAGAGGGCGCCCATGGCGTCGAACAGGAAGCTCTGGCTCCAATGTTCTTCTTCGCCGCCGCCGGCAAACACTACGTCCTGCTTGCCCAGCTGGATTTGTTCCATGGCATTGCCGATGCAATGGGCACTGGTGGCGCAGGCCGAGGAGATCGAGTAGTTCACGCCCTTGATCTTGAACGGCGTAGCCAGGCAGGCGGAAACAGTGCTACCCATGGTGCGCGGTACGCGGTATGGACCAACGCGCTTGACGCCTTTCTCGCGCAGGATGTCCATGGCCTCCATCTGGTTGAAGGTCGATGCACCGCCAGAGCCTGCGATCAAACCCACGCGTGGGTTGGAGATTTCTTCCGCGCTGAGGCCCGAATCCTTGATCGCCTGCTCCATCGAGAGGTAAGCGAAGGCTGCGGCGTCACCCATAAAGCGATAGACCTTGCGGTCGATCAGCTCTTCCAGGTTGAGGTCAACCGAGCCAGACACCTGGCTGCGCAGGCCCATTTCGGCGTAGGCAGGGTTGAAGCGGATGCCTGACTTGCCAGCACGCAGGTTGGCGGAGACGGTGGCTTTGTCATTGCCCAGGCAGGAAACGATGCCCAGGCCGGTAATCACGACGCGACGCATGCGATGAGTCCTTTAGAAATTGTCGGTAGAAGTGAACAGGCCAACCCGCAGGCCCTCGGCACTGTAGATTTCGCGGCCATCAACGCTGACGGTGCCATCGGCAATAGCCAGGACCAGGGAGCGGGCGATGGTGCGTTTGATATGGATGTTGTAAGTGACTTTCTTGGCGGTCGGCAGCACCTGGCCGAAGAACTTCACTTCGCCCGAACCAAGGGCGCGGCCGCGGCCGGGGTTGCCCTGCCAGCCGAGGTGGAAACCTACCAGTTGCCACATGGCATCGAGGCCCAGGCAGCCTGGCATCACCGGGTCGCCTTCGAAATGGCAGGCGAAGAACCACAGGTCAGGAGTGATATCGAGCTCGGCGACTATTTCGCCCTTGCCGTACTTGCCGCCGGTGTCGCTGATGTGGGTGATGCGATCGATCATCAGCATGTTCGGCGCGGGCAGTTGCGCATTACCTGGGCCGAATAGTTCGCCGCGACCACAAGCGAGCAGTTCTTCCCGGGTGAAGGCGTTTTGTTTGGTCATGCGAGCTCCTCAATATGTCCCATGCGCCAAGGCTGGGCGAATCGTCCTGGCTGGCGGCGCAGTCTGCTGCGCCTGCCAACAGCCTAGTCATAGACTGTTGCGTTGTAGTGAAAGTCACAGCCTTGTGAGTACAGTTGTACTCCGCTCTTGTTGGTCTGTCATAGACCTATGGCTCTAGCCTGCAGCAGTTGAGCCTTCTTGACTACCCGTCGAAGGGCGAGGTGGCAGCCAGCGCTGCAGTATTCGCTGCAAATCTGCCCGTTTGAAGGGCTTTGCCAGGTAGTCATTCATGCCCGATTGCAGGCAGGCCTCGCGGTCGCCCTGCAGGGCATTGGCGGTCAGGGCGATAATCGGTAATTCGGCGCAACCGGGCAGGCGGCGGATCTGCCGCGTGGCTTCATAGCCATCCATGATCGGCAGGCGGCAATCCATCAGAATCGCGGCGTAATGCTGCTGGCTGACCTGATGCACGGCCTGGGCGCCATCGCCGACCAGACTGACTTGATAGCCCAGGCTGCGCAGCATGGCCTCGATAACGGTCTGGTTGACTGGGTTGTCTTCCACCAGCAGCACCGGCTGGCCGTTACCCTGATCAGCAGGTAGCGAGGTGTCGCTGACAGCTGGCGCAACATGCTGGGAAAACGGCAGTGGCACTTCCAGGGTAAATACCGAGCCCTCGCCCTCCTGGCTGACTGCGCGCAAGGTGCCGCCCATGCGTTCGGCGAGGGTGCGAGCAATGGGCAAGCCCAGCCCGGTGCCGCCGTAACGTCTTGAAATAGAAGTGTCGGCCTGCTGGAAAGCATCGAACATATGTTCCAGCCGCTCGGGAGAAATTCCGATACCGCTGTCATGTACCGAGCAACTGAACCACAGCACCTGATTGTCCAGCGCCTGCCAGGTGCTGTGTACGCGGATGCTGCCGGTTTCGGTGAACTTCAGGGCATTGCCGATCAGGTTGACCAGAATCTGCCGGATTCGCGTCGGGTCGCCCTGGACCTGCAACTGCTCCAGGCCGCTCTGGGTTTCCAAGAGCAATTGCAGGCCGCGCTGCTGGGCGCTGTGCTGGAACACTTGAATCGAGCTTTGCAGCAGTTCGAGCAGGCTGAAAGGGATGCGCTCCAGTTCCAGCGCGCCGCGCTCGATGCGCGAGAAGTCGAGAATATCGTTGATGACTTTCAACAGATGCTCGGTGGATTCGGTGGCCAGCGCCGCATATTCCGCCTGCTCCTGGGTCATTTCCGTGGTTTCCAGTAGCTGCAGCATGCCCAGCACGCCATTCATCGGGGTGCGCAACTCGTGGCTCATCATGGCCAGAAAGTCGGATTTGGCGCGGTTGGCCAACTCTGACTGTTCGCGGGCCTGAATCAGCAGTGCCATGGCCCGCTGCTGTTCTTCACTGGCGCTGGCCAGGCCGTGGGCGAGGTTGTTGATATGTCGCGCCAGCGCCTGTAATTCGCCTTCACCGACTTCGGGCAGGGTGGTCTGGTAGTTGCCGGCCTGGATCGCGCTGACGGCTTCACCCATGGCGCTAAGCGGCTGCGACAAGTGACGGGCCAGGCGACGGGCGAGAATAAAGGTCAGGACCAGGGCGAACAGGGCGAGCAGGGTGGCCTTGAACAGAATTTCCTGCTGGCGGGTGTTGAAGGCATCGTTGGACATGCCCACGACGACATAACCCAGGTAGTCATCGGTCAGCGTCTGTTGAGTGGAGTTGTTCAGCGCTGCACGTTGCAGATGGATCGGCGCCTGGAACACCTCGACCTGGCTGCTGGCGTGGCCGCTGCCGGGCGTCTGTTCGACGTAGACGAGAATCTTGCCGGTGTGGTCGCGTACTTCAAGAAAGCGCACATGCGGGGTCTTCAAGGTTGCTTGAAGTAGGGCGTCGAGGACATCGAGGTTGCCGGAAATCACCCCGTAGGTGCTGGCTGGCGCCAACTGGCTGGCGATCAGCTGGCCGTTGTGGTTGAGCTCCTGACGCAGGTCCTGCAGGCGGGCAAAGGTGAAGAAGCCGGTGAGCAGCAGGGTCAGCAGCAGGGCGGGGCCGACACTGATCAATTGCGTGCGGGTATGGATATTCCAGCCACGGCGCAGGATCATCGGGCCACTCCGCTACTGCGCAGAACGTGCGTGCGCTGGAGGGCTGGCCGGTTTTTCGCGGTCTCAGGGTGAAGCCGGGCTTGGGTGCTATCGATCACGCCACAACCTTGTTTGCGTTTGAAAGACTGCATGTTAACTGAGCTGCCTGGCTTTGCCAGCGCTTGCGGGCCTGCTAAAAGCTGGCTGCGTACGGGTGTCGCCGTATAATGCGAGCGATTCGCCACTTTCAATGGTTTACCACGGATACGTTATGACTGATCAGCAACCCATCGCAGTGCTCGGCGGCGGTAGCTTCGGCACTGCGATTGCTAATTTGCTGGCCGAAAATGGCCAACAGGTTCTGCACTGGATGCGCGACCCACAACAGGCCCAGGCGATTCGGCTGACCCGTGAGAATCCGCGTTACCTCAAAGGCATCAAGATTCATCCAGGCGTTGACCCGGTAACCGATCTGGCCGCGACCCTGAACGCTTGCCAGCTCGTTTTTGTTGCCTTGCCGTCCAGCGCGCTGCGCCAGGCGTTGCAGCCGGTGGCTGAGTTGCTGAGCGGCAAGTTGTTGGTCAGCACCACCAAGGGCATCGAGGCGCAGAGCTTTTTGCTGATGAGCCAGATTCTTGAAGATATCGCTCCGCAGGCGCGTATCGGCGTGCTCTCTTGGCCGAACCTGGCGCGTGAAGTGGCCGAGCATGCGCTGACCGCGTCGGTCGTCGCCAGCGAGGATGAAGACCTCTGCTTGCAGGTGCAGGCCGCACTGCACGGGCGCACCTTCCGCGTGTATGCCAGTGGCGACCGTTTTGGCGTCGAGCTGGGCGGGGCGCTGAAGAACGTCTACGCGATCATCGCTGGTATGGCAGCAGCCATGGGCATGGGCGAAAACACCAAGAGCATGCTGATTACCCGCGCGCTGGCGGAAATGACCCGTTTTGCGGTCAAACTGGGCGCCAATCCTATGACCTTCCTCGGTCTGGCCGGGGTGGGTGATCTGATCGTTACCTGCTCTTCGGCGAAAAGCCGCAACTACCAGGTCGGTTTCGCCCTCGGTGAAGGCTTGAGCCTGGAGGATGCGGTTGAGCGTTTGGGCGAAGTGGCAGAAGGGGTAAACACCATTAAAGTGTTAAAAGCCAAAGCCGAGGAGCTGCAGGTCTATATGCCGCTGGTAACTGGCTTGCATGCGATTCTGTTTGAAGGGCGCACGCTGGATCAGGTGATCGGTGCGCTAATGAATGCTGAACCGAAGACCGACGTCGACTTTATCCCCACCACCGGTTTCTGAGTTTTACCTTTCTAGACCCTGCAAGGAGATGAGCATGAGTAATGACAATCAGGAGCTGCAGCGCGAATCGATTCTGCTGCGCATCCTCTGGATGGTGATCTTCACCATCGTCTGGCAACTGGCGGAAATCCTTCTGGGCGCCGTGGTGCTGCTGCAGCTGGGTTACCGTCTGTTCTACGGTGCTCCGAATGCTGGCCTGCTGGGCTTCGGTGACAGCCTGAGCCAATACCTGGCGCAGATCGGCCGCTTTGGCACTTTTAATAGCGATGAAAAGCCCTGGCCGTTCGCCGATTGGCCAACCCCGCAAGCGCCACAAGGTGAAACGCCGCACAGCATTCCGCCGGCTGCCCATCCGGTGCGTGACGAAGAGCCGAAGCTTTGAGTCGTCGGCTTATTGGGGTAAGCCTGTGAAGCTCTGGCTACTGCGACACGGTGAAGCCGAACCGACTGCGCGCACTGATGCCGAACGCAACCTGACTGCCTATGGTCGGCAGCAGGTGCGTGAGGCGGCTGCACAGTTGTTAGGGCGGCCGTTGCAGGCCGTACTGGTCAGCCCCTATGTGCGGGCGCAGCAGACGGCCGATCTGGCCTGCGACGTCCTGGCCTTTAGCGGTATCCGGCAGACCGTGCCCTGGCTAACGCCGGAGAGTGATCTGCGCCAAGCGCTGCGGGAACTGGACGGTTATGCGTTCGATGAGCTGTTGTTGGTGACCCATCAGCCGCTGGTTGGCGCCTTGGCGGGCCTGCTGATACATGGTCATCGTCAGCAACCGCTGCCGATGAACACCGCCAGTCTGGCGTTGCTGGAAGGTGATGAGCTGGCCGCTGGGTTGATGGAATTGTCTGCCCATAAGCATCCAAGCCGTTCCTGACACCTCACTACACACCGAAACATTTCTCCTCTTGCGGGCCGCCTTTGTGCGTGGAATAGTCAAACCAAGCAATTGCTTGGTTGGCTCCACAAAAACAACAAAGGAGGAAGCCCTGTGGCTGATGCAATCCGTTTGCCGCTTGA
>DASRUM010000073.1:0-20103 GCA_035655415.1 Pseudomonas sp. | reverse complement strand
GCATGGTGAGCCTCTACTTAAAGTCATGTGGATGGCTTCGGCAACACGGCAGCGCTGCCTGCGAACGACCCCGATGCTGCCTAAAGCTTTTGGAAAGTGCAATCCAAACAAGCGTTTGGTTGTAGTTTGCGGAAATTTCCCCTCGGAATCTGCTTTCGATCTTGCGAGCTAGAGCCATGCAAGGCGAAAACCGGCGAGGAAGCGGAGTTTACTGGTGTAAATGAGCACTCCGAGCCGGTTTTAAACGCAGCAGGGCCGACGCGCAGCTGATCGTAAGCAGGTTCTTAGCCCAGTAAGAAGTTCTCGCGTTGCACTCCCCCGGCCAGCAGCGGCACTTCAGCTTCATCCTTGAGGTTGACCCCCGACAGTTGACGGCGGCAGGCCTCGCGCATCAGGTACAGCAGGCGATGGCTGGCCATGGCGTAGCTCAGGCCTTCCTGGCGCACGTTGGAGATGCAGTTACGGTAGGCGTCGGTCAGGCCGACCCGCGGGGCGTAGGTGAAATACAGCCCCAGGCTGTCCGGTGAGCTTAGGCCTGGCCGCTCGCCGATCAGGATCACCACCATGCGTGCGCCGAGCAGTTCGGCCACTTCATCGGCCACCGCCACGCGGCCTTGGCTGACCAGGGCGACGGGCGCCACGCTCCAGCCTTCGGCAGCGGCCTGTTCCTCGATATGCGCCACCATGGGCAGGGCGTTACGGTGCACGGCCAAGGCAGACAGACCATCGGCGATGACAATGGTCAGGTCGTAGCCATCCGGATTGTTCTCGCGGTGCTGCCCCAGCAGTTCGGCGGATTCGTGACTTAGGCGCCGACCCAGATCCGGGCGTTGCAGGTAGGTGTCGCGATCCTTGGCGGCGCTGTGCAGCAGCAGGCTCTGCCGATGCTGGTGAGCCAGGCCTGCGGCCAGTGCGGCGTGATCAAACGGCAGGTGCACGGCATCGCGAGCCTGGGCGTGGGCGAACTGGAAATCCAGCTGCGCACGGGTCGGCATGCTGGTGCCGGCACGACCCAGGGCGATACGCGCCGGGGTGAGGTTGCGCAGTTGCTGCCAGGGGTTTTCGCTGGCGCCGCTGAGTGGGCTGTCATCGTACATAAGCGGCTCCTTAGTTAACCAAGCTGCGCCAGCGCCTGACGAAACGCCGGCGGCAGGCTGTTGCCCATGCGCGGGCGGCCATCGGCCTGGGTGAAGATACCCATGCGCTGCAGCCAGCCTTCGAACTCCGGGGCCGGTTTCAGCCCCAGGCTCTGCCGGGCATACAGCGCGTCGTGGAAGGAGGTGGTCTGGTAATTGAGCATCACGTCGTCGGAGCCGGGGATGCCCATGATGAAGTTGATGCCGGCCACGCCAAGCAGAGTCAGCAGCACGTCCATGTCGTCCTGATCGGCTTCGGCGTGGTTGGTGTAGCAGATGTCGCAGCCCATCGGCAGGCCCAGCAGCTTGCCGCAGAAGTGGTCTTCCAGGCCGGCGCGGATGATCTGCTTGCCGTTATACAGGTACTCCGGACCGATAAAGCCGACCACGGTATTCACCAGAAACGGCTTGAAATGCCGCGCTACTGCATAGGCGCGGGTCTCGCACGTCTGTTGGTCGAGGCCATGGTGAGCACCGGCGGACAGCGCGCTGCCCTGGCCTGTTTCGAAATACATCAGGTTGTCGCCCAGAGTGCCGCGTTTCAGCGACAGGCCGGCTTCATAGCCTTCCTGAAGAATCTTCAGGCTGACGCCGAAGCTGGCGTTGGCCGCCTCGGTGCCGGCAATCGACTGGAATACCAGGTCCAGCGGCACCCCCCGGTTGATCGCCTCGATCGAGGTGGTGACGTGGGTCAGCACGCAGGCCTGGGTGGGGATTTCATAACGCTGAATGATGCCGTCGAGCATCTTCAGCATCTCGCAGATCGAACTGATGCTGTCGGTGGCCGGGTTGATGCCGATCATGGCGTCGCCGTTGCCGTACAGCAGGCCGTCGAGAATGCTCGCGGCGATGCCGGCCGGCTCATCGGTCGGGTGATTCGGTTGCAGGCGGGTGGACATGCGCCCGCGCAGGCCCACGGTGTTGCGAAAGCGGCTGACCACGCGGATTTTCTGCGCCACCAGCACCAGATCCTGCACGCGCATGATCTTCGATACCGCAGCGGCCATTTCCGGCGTCAGGCCGGGGGCGAGGGCGCGCAGGCTGGCTTCGTCGGCGCTGTCGCCGAGCAGCCAGTCGCGAAAGCCGCCGACGGTGAGGTGGCTGACCGGGGCGAAGGCTGCCAGGTCATGGCTGTCGATAATCAGCCGGGTGACTTCATCAACCTCGTAGGGAATCAGCGCCTCGGTGAGGAAGTGTTTAAGCGGAATATCGGCCAGGGCCATTTGCGCCGCGACCCGTTCGCCGGCATTGCTCGCCGCCACACCGGCGAGAAAGTCGCCGGAGCGCGCCGGGCTGGCCTTGGCCATAACCTCGGCGAGGCTGTCGAAACGGTAGATTTCACCGCCTACCGTATGCTGAAAACTGGACATCGCGTGTCTCCCAAACGCCGCGCTAGCGCAGTTGCGCCTGCGCGGCGGTGTTACTTGGTTACTTGGCTACTTGAGCGCGGCCTCGGCTTTACCGATGGCGACGAATTCTTCTTCCGGCGTACCGGCCACCAGGTGATGGCGGCTGTACAGGGCGAAGTAGGCTATCAGCACGGCGTAGATAACCGCAGCGCCAATCACCACCCGTGGATCGACCAGGAAACCGGCAACCACGGCCACGCAAGCCAGTACCAGGGCGATGCCCGAGGTGACGATGCCGCCTGGAGTGCGATACGGGCGATGCATCTCCGGACGACGCACGCGCAGGGTGATGTGTGCGGCCATCATCAACACGTAGGAGATGGTGGCGCCGAACACTGCCACCAGAATCAGCAGGTCACCCTGGCCAGTCAGCGACAGGGCAAAGCCGATCAGGCCGGGCACGATCAAGGCCAGTACCGGGGCCTTGTTCTTGTTGGTCAGCGACAGCGAACGCGGCAGGTAGCCGGCGCGCGACAGGGCGAAGATCTGCCGGGAGTAGGCGTAGATGATCGAGAAGAAGCTGGCAATCAGACCGGCCAGGCCGATCAGGTTGACGAAGCTGCTCATCCAGGTGGATTCGCCGTAAGCGATGGTCAGGGCTTCCACCAGCGGGTTGCCGGAGGCCATTAGCGCGTTGGCACCGGCACCGCCTGGGCCCACCACCAGAATCAGCAGGGCAAAGGCCAGCAGCACCAGCATCGCGCCAATCAGCCCGCGTGGCATGTCGCGCTGTGGGTTGCGGGTTTCTTCAGCGGCCAGCGGCACGCCTTCGACCGCGAGGAAGAACCAGATCGCATAGGGGATCGCCGCCCACACGCCGACATAGCCGAACGGCAGGAAGCTGCTGGCGCCGGTTGCTTCGGTCACCGGAATATCGAGCAGGTTGGCCACCGAGAAGTGCGGCACCATCGCGACGATAAACACGCCGAGGGCAATCGCCGCCACGGCGGTGATGATAAACATCAGCTTCAGCGCCTCACCGACGCCGAAGATATGGATGCCGATAAACAGCACATAGAAGGCTAGGTAGATCGCCCAGCCGCCAATGCCGAATAGCGACTCGCAGTAGGCGCCGATAAACACCGCAATCGCTGCTGGGGCAATGGCGTACTCGATGAGGATCGCTGTGCCGGTGAGGAAGCCGCCTAAGGGGCCGAAGGCACTGCGGGCAAAGCCGTAGCCGCCGCCAGCGGTGGGGATCATCGAGGACAGTTCTGCCAGGGAAAAGCACATGCACAGGTACATCAACGCCATCAGCAGGGTGGCGAGAAACATGCCGCCCCAGCCGCCCTGGGCTAGACCGAAGTTCCAGCCGGCATAATCGCCGGAAATCACGTAGGCAACGCCCAGGCCGACCAGCAATACCCAGCCAGCTGCGCCCTTCTTCAATTGTCTGCTTTGGAAGTAATCGGCATCGACCTGCTCTAAATCGGTGCCTTGCGGTAGACCTACCGCACTGATTTGTTCTGCTGCCATGGGAATTCCTTATCAACACGCTGGCCGCAGCGCAGGCCCGGCCAGGCGTGTAGCTATTTGAGGGAAGAGTGTTACCCAGTGGATCAGCAACCGTTGTGCCAACTGCGCCTCTGGTCTAGACCTGGGGCGCAGGCTGGCAGGCCGATGTCGTTTCCGAGCATCGGCTGCGGTTGCGCAGGCTGTTTCGAGCCCGTAGGGCGGGTGCAACCCGCCACCATTTAGGCGAGTTAGAAAAAGCCCAGCGGGTTGATGTCGTAGCTCACCAGCAGGTTCTTGGTCTGCTGGTAGTGGTCGAGCATCATCTTGTGGGTTTCACGGCCAACGCCGGACTTCTTGTAGCCACCGAAGGCGGCATGCGCCGGGTAGAGGTGGTAGCAGTTGGTCCACACGCGCCCGGCCTTGATCGCCCGGCCCATGCGGTAGGCGCGGTTGATATCGCGGGTCCACAGGCCGGCACCGAGGCCGAACTCGGTGTCGTTGGCAATTGCGAGGGCTTCAGCTTCGTCCTTGAAGGTGGTGACGCTGACCACCGGGCCGAAGATCTCCTCCTGGAACACGCGCATCTTGTTGTGGCCCTTGAGCAGGGTCGGCTGGATGTAATAGCCGCCGTCCAGGGTGCCGCTGAGTTTTTCCACCGCGCCGCCGGTCAGCAGTTCAGCGCCTTCCTGCTTGGCGATTTCCAGGTAGCTCAAGATCTTGTCGAACTGCTGCTCGGAGGCTTGCGCGCCGACCATGGTGTCGGTGTCTAGCGGGTCGCCGCGTTTGATCTGCTCGACCTTCTTCATCACCTCTTTCATAAAGGCCGGGTAGATCGATTCCTGCACCAGCGCTCGCGATGGGCAGGTGCACACCTCGCCTTGGTTGAAGAACGCCAGAACCAGACCTTCGGCGGCTTTTTCGATAAAGCTCGGCTCGGCCTGCATGATGTCTTCGAAGAAGATATTCGGCGATTTGCCGCCCAGTTCCACGGTGCTGGGGATGATGTTTTCGGCGGCGCATTTCATTATGTGCGCGCCCACCGGGGTGGAGCCGGTGAAGGCGATTTTGGCGATGCGTTTGCTGGTGGCCAGAGCTTCGCCGGCTTCCTTGCCAAAACCTTGCACCACGTTGAGCACGCCGGGCGGCAGCAGGTCGCCGATTAGCTCCATCAGCACGCTGATGCCCAGCGGGGTTTGCTCGGCAGGCTTGAGCACCACGCAGTTGCCGGCGGCCAGGGCCGGGGCAAGTTTCCAGGCGGCCATCAGCAGCGGGAAGTTCCACGGGATGATCTGCCCGACCACGCCCAGCGGTTCATGGATGTGATAGGCCACGGTGTTGCCGTCGATCTCGGCAGCGCTGCCTTCCTGGGCGCGCAGACAGCCGGCGAAGTAGCGGAAATGGTCGGCGGCCAGGGGAATATCGGCGTTGAGGGTTTCACGTACGGCCTTGCCGTTGTCCCAGGTTTCGGTGATGGCCAGCACTTCCAGATTGGCTTCGATGCGGTCGGCGATCTTCAGCAGGGTCAGCGAGCGCTCCTGCACCGAAGTGCGGCCCCAGGCGTCGGCAGCGCCATGGGCGGCGTCCAGCGCCTTGTCGATATCCTCGGCGCTGGAGCGTGGGAACTCGGCAATCGGCAGGCCGTTCACCGGCGAGGTGTTGGTGAAGTACTGGCCTTTGACCGGCGCGACAAACTCGCCGCCGATGTAGTTGCCGTAACGGGATTTGAACGAAACGAGGGCACCTTCGGTACCGGGATGGGCGTAACGCATGCTGAATATCTCCTGGTTCTTATGCTTGTTCTGGTGATGCAGCGAACGGCGCGCTGTGGCGCTTGTGCAGAGACAGAGCAAGGGCTGGGCCAGGCGTGCGTGACTCTCGATCTAGAGCGGTTGCGTGGGTTTCGGTTGAAGGTTGTAGCGCGAGGACTGTATCGGCCCTGATACAGCCTGCGTGACACTCTGTACCAGGGGCGATACAGCATGGTGACTCGCTGGTCAGCGCGTCTTGCAATGGCCGGAAAGCTGGTAGATGCTCGGCCATCACGTGCAAAACTCCTAGAGTGGAGAACAATAACAATGCACAACCCTGCAAGCCGCCACGCCCAGCAGGTGCTGACCGTGGCCCAGGGCCGTGGACAACTCGCCGGCCCGGCTGCCGATTCTTCGGTGGCGCGCTCCTGGCTGCGTTGTCTGCAGCAGCATCACCTCGATCCGGCGCAGAGCATGCCGCCGGCGGTGATCGAGCACGCGCATATGCTGGAACGGCGCGAGCAGCTGCAACAGGTACTGGAGATTTCCAGTAACGAGATGAACAGCCTGCACCGCCAGCTGGCCGGCAGCGGTCACGCGGTGCTGCTGACTGATGCGCGTGGGGTGATCCTCAACTGCGTCACCGAGCAGGCGGAAAAACGCACCTTCGAGCAAGCCGGGCTGTGGCTTGGTGCCGATTGGAGCGAAGCCTGCGAAGGCACCAATGGCATTGGCACCTGCCTGGTCGAGCGCCAGCCGCTGACCATCCACCAGAATGAACATTTCCGCAGCCGGCATACCGGTCTGACTTGCTCGGCCAGCCCGGTTTTCGATCCGCATGGCGAGTTGCTGGCGGTGCTAGATGTGTCCTCGGCGCGGCATGACGTATCGCGGCAGAGCCAGTTCCACACCATGGCCCTGGTCAACCTGTCGGCCAAAGCCATCGAGGGCTGCCATTTCCTGCGCAGCTATGAAGGTGAATGGCTGCTGCGCTTCCATGCCCAGGCTGAATATATCGGCCAGTTCAGCGAAGGGCTGCTGGCCTTCGATGGCGATGGCCGGGTCAGTGCAGTTAATCAGAGTGCGATCAACTTGCTCGGGCTGTCGCGCCGGCAACTGCTCGGGCGCACCTTGATCGAGGTGTTTGATTGCCGTCTGGACGATTTACTCGGTCGCGCCTCGGCGCAGCCCAGTGCCAGTTGGCCGCTGTATACCCAGCGCGGGCAGCTGCTGTTTGCCATGCTGCGCGGCCAGCCTCGGCGCAGCGCCCAGGCACTGGCTGCAGGGAGCTTGGCAACGCCAGGGCTGTGCCTGGCCGACGCCGGTTTGCAGAGTGATTTCCGCCGTGCCCTGCGGGTGTATGAGCGTGATGTGCCGCTGCTGATCGGCGGCGAAACCGGCACCGGCAAGGAGGCCTTCGCCAAGGCGCTGCATCAGGTCAGCTCGCGTGGCGGCAAGCCCTTTGTTGCGCTGAACTGCGCGGCAATTCCCGAGAGCTTGATCGAGAGTGAACTGTTCGGCTATCGCGGCGGCAGCTTTACCGGCGCGCGCAAGGAAGGCATGCGCGGCAAGCTGCAGCAGGCCGACGGCGGCACGCTGTTTCTCGATGAGATCGGCGATATGCCGCTGGCGCTGCAAACCCGTTTGCTGCGGGTGCTGGAAGAACGCCGGGTCGAGCCGATTGGCGGTGAAGCCCAGGCCATCGATGTGCGGGTGATCAGTGCCAGTCACCGCGACCTTAACGAACGAGTGGCCAACGGCGAGTTTCGCCAGGATCTGTTCTATCGCCTCAATGGCCTGGTGATCGAACTGCCGCCTTTGCGTGAGCGCAGCGACAAGCTGGCATTGCTGGATTTTCTCCTGGCCGAAGAGGCGCGCGGGCAATCTGTGCGGCTTGATGAGGCTGCCCGCGAGGCGCTGCTCGCCTACCCCTGGCCGGGTAATGTGCGCCAGCTGCGCAATGTGCTGCGCACCCTTTGCGCGCTTTGCGAACACGGCGTAATCAGCCACGCCGAGCTGCCCGCCGAAATTCGCCATGCCCGTCCTGCGCTGGCGCTGTTGCCTGCGGCCAAACCCGACCAGCTGGGTGATGCCGAACGCCAGGCCTTGCTCGCGGTCCTAGAGGTGCAGCACTGGCAGATGAGCCGCAGCGCCGAACAGCTGGGCATCAGCCGCAACACCCTGTACCGCAAGTTGCGTAAACACGGCATCAAGCTGCGCTCAACGCTTTGAACTATCGCTTTGAATCATGCCTCTTGAGCCCTGCCGCGCAGCGCGCCGCCAGGCCTCTGCGGGGCGGCGGCGCTGTGCTAATCTGCGGCCAGTTTTTATCCCGCCTTATTCACCGGCTCTGACGACGCCTTCAAGGTAAATCATGCATATCCATATTCTCGGCATCTGCGGCACTTTTATGGGCTCGCTGGCCGTGCTGGCCAAGGAACTCGGCCACCGCGTGACTGGCTCTGACGCCAACGTTTACCCGCCTATGAGCACCCAGTTGGAGGCTCAGGGCATCGAACTGACCCAGGGCTATGACGCCGCCCAACTCGACCCCGCGCCGGACTTGGTGGTGGTTGGTAACGCCCTGTCGCGTGGCAACCCGGCGGTGGAATATGTGCTGAACAAAGGCCTGCCTTACGTGAGCGGCCCGCAGTGGTTGGCCGACCACGTGCTGCAGGGCCGCTGGGTGATGGCGGTGGCCGGTACCCACGGCAAGACCAGCAGCTCGAGCATGCTGGCCTGGGTGCTGGAACATGCCGGCATGAGCCCGGGCTTTCTGATTGGCGGCGTGCCGCAGAACTTTGGTATTTCCGCGCGCTTGGGCGGCACGCCGTTCTTTGTGGTCGAGGCCGACGAGTACGACAGTGCCTTCTTCGACAAGCGCAGCAAGTTCGTTCACTACCGCCCGCGCACCGCGATCCTGAACAATCTTGAATTCGATCACGCAGACATCTTCCCGGATCTGGCGGCCATCGAGCGGCAATTCCACCATCTGGTGCGCACCATTCCGGGCGACGGCCTGATCATTCATCCGACCACCGAGCCCGCGCTTAAGCGGGTAATCGAGATGGGTTGCTGGACCCCGGTGCAGACCACTGGTGACGGCGGCCAATGGCAGGCGCGCCTGCTTAGCGCCGACGGCTCGCGCTTTGAGGTCAGTTTCGACGGTAAAACCGCAGGTACAGTGGACTGGCAACTGACTGGCCAGCACAACGTAGCCAACGCCCTGGCGGTGCTGGCCGCAGCGCGGCATGTCGGTGTGGTACCGGAGCTGGGCATCGCTGCGCTGTGCGGCTTTATCAACGCCAAGCGGCGTATGGAGAAGGTCGCTGAAGTCAATGGCGTGACCATCTTCGACGACTTCGCCCACCATCCGACGGCAATTGCCACCACCCTGGATGGCCTGCGTAAACGCATAGGCGACGCCAAATTGATCGCCATCGTCGAGCCGCGCTCCAACTCGATGAAGCTTGGCGCGCACCGCGATGGGCTGTCGGAGTCCGTAGTGCAGGCCGATTCGGTGTACTGGTACGCACCGCCGAACCTCGGTTGGGACCTGGCCGGCACCGTGGCCACCTCGACCGTGCCAACTCAGGTCTGCGACTCCCTGGAGGCGATCATTGCTGGGGTCAAGGCCGAGGCCGCGCCGGGCACCCAGGTAGTGGTGATGAGCAACGGCGGCTTTGGCGGTTTGCATGGCAAGCTGGCAGCGGCCCTTTTATAAAGAGCCAAAATTCGCGCTCAAAGCGTCGCGAGCGCAGATTAGGTAAGGCTGTAGGATGGGTTGAGGCGCGCAGCGCCGATACCCATCGAGGCTATGGTGATGGGTATCGCTGCGCTCAACCCATCCTACGCCCGACGGTTTCACCCATCCCATGGAGTTCGCATGAGCGGTCCTGAACGTATTACCTTGGCCATGACCGGCGCCTCCGGCGCTCAGTACGGCCTGCGCCTGCTCGACTGTCTGGTGCAGGAAGAGCGCGAGGTGCACTTTCTGATTTCCAAGGCCGCGCAGCTGGTGATGGCCACCGAAACCGATGTCAGCCTGCCGAACAAACCCCAGGCCATGCAGGCGTTCTTGAGCGAGTACACCGGCGCCGCGCCGGGGCAGATTCGCGTGTACGGCAAGGAAGACTGGATGGCTCCGGCGGCCTCTGGCTCGGGTGCGCCCACTGCGATGGTGGTGGTGCCGTGCAGCTCCGGCTCACTCTCGGCGATTGCCAATGGCGCCTGCAACAACCTTATTGAGCGCGCCGCCGACGTGGCCCTCAAGGAGCGTCGTCAATTGATTCTGGTGCCGCGCGAGGCACCGTTCTCCAGCATTCATCTGGAGAACATGCTCAAACTGTCGAACATGGGCGCGATTATCCTGCCGGCGGCGCCGGGCTTTTATCACCAGCCGCAGACCATTGATGATCTGATCGATTTCGTCGTGGCGCGCATCCTCAACTGCCTGAATATCCCCCAGGACATGCTGCCGCGCTGGGGCGAGCATCATCAGGTCAGCGGCGATGAGTGATAGGGCGAAAAGCCCATGGGTTACGCCTTCGGCTAACCCATCCTACCGGGTGGCTTGCCTGCTGCTCGTGGCGCTGCTGCCGGGCTGTGCCACAGTCGCCACCCTGAATGCGGCCAAGCCTGGTGCTCCGGTGGTCTATGCCGGTACCCGGCTGGACCTGTATGCGTTGCAGGGTGGCTGCTGCGCCGTCGAGCGCTTCGGCTGCGAGGCCCCGAAGTACGCGGCCCTCGACCTGCCGGCCAGCGCCCTGCTCGATACCCTGTTATTGCCGCTGTCCCTGGCCACCGCCATGGGCTTGCGGCTGAGTGTCAGCGGCGGGCTCTGACCGGCCGGTGCGCATGGCGCACCCTACAACGACGCGGCGACCATCGATCCCGTAGGGTGCGCCGTGCGCACCGCCTTTTGGCCAAGCTATTCGGCCAGCTCACGCACATTGGCCTGGGTCTCTTCCAGACCGTAACGCCCCTTGTCATCGCACACCACGCGGCCCATGGCCACGGCCGGGTCGTGGGTGAACACCAGGCGGCCGCCGCGGGCCTGCAGGTCGCTTAGCAGCGCCTGTTTCTCCTCGATCAGGCCTTCGGGAAAGCGGTCGTAACCCATGGTTATCGGCAGGTGTACCCAGGGCGCGCCGGGGATCAGGTCACCAGGAAACACCACCGGACCATCCGGCATGGCCACTTCCGGCAGGAGTTGGCCAGGCGTGTGGCCGTCGCTCCAGTGCAGGCGCCAGTCCGCGCCGAGCAGTTCACAGCTGGAGGTTTCATCGATCAGTTGCAGGCGCCCGCTGGCTTCCAGTAACTCCAGCAGTTCCGGGATGTAGGAGGCCCGGTCGCGGGCGTGGGGCTGGCAGGCGCGCTGCCATTGGCGGTGGCCGGTGATGAATTGTGCATTGGGGAACAGCAGGCGCGCAGGCTTATCGGCCTCCCAGGCCGCAAGCAGCCCGCCAGCGTGGTCGAAGTGCAGGTGGGTGAGCAGCACAATGTCGATATCGGCATCGCTCAGGCCGACTGCGACCAGGCTGTCGAGCAGTACATGACGCTCTTCCTGGACGCCAAAGCGCTGTTTCAGTTCGGGGCTGAAGAAGGCGCCGATGCCGGTCTCGATCAGGATGTTGCGCTCATCCTCTTGCACCAGCAGGGCGCGGCAGCCCAGGTCGATGCGGTTCAGTTCGTCCGGCGCCATCCAGCGCTGCCACAGGGCCTTGGGCGCATTGCCGAACATGGCGCCGCCGTCGAGCTTCTGGCTATTGCCGGTGAGGGTGGTCAGGGTTCGCATGGTGATTCTCTTGTTCTTGTCTGGGATTGCAGGGTGGATTGGTGAAGCGTGATCCACCCTACGGGTAATGTCGGCGTAGGGTGGATGTCGCTTTTTACATCCACCGTTCAGATTAACGTTCGATCGCCAGCGCTACGCCCTGGCCGCCGCCGATGCACAGGGTGGCCAGGCCTTTATGGGCGTCGCGGCGGATCATCTCATGGATCAGGCTGACCAGAATGCGACAGCCGGACGCGCCAATGGGATGGCCAAGGGCGATGGCGCCGCCGTTGACGTTGACCTTGGCGCTGTCCCAGTGCAGTTCGCGGCCGACGGCGATGGCCTGGGCGGCGAAGGCTTCATTGGCTTCGATCAGGTCTAGTTGTTCCAGGCTCCAACCGGCCTTTTCCAGGGCTTTGCAGGTGGCGAATACCGGGCCGATGCCCATGGTCGCCGGGTCGACGCCGGCACTGGCGTGGGCCTTGATCCGCGCCAACACTGGCAGGTTCAGCTCGGTGGCCTTACTGGCGCTCATCAGCAGCACGGCGGCCGCACCGTCGTTAAGGGTTGAGGAATTACCGGCGGTGACGCTGCCATCACTTTTGAATGCCGGGCGCAGTTTGCCCAGGGCTTCCAGGGTGCTGCTGGCACGCGGTTGTTCATCGACGGCGACGATCAGGTTGTCACCCTTGCGCTGGGGGATTTCGATGGGGGTGATTTCGCCAGCGAAGCGCCCGGCGGCAATCGCGGCGCAGGCGCGCTGCTGTGAGCGGGCGGCGAAGGCATCCTGTTCGGCGCGGCTGATGCCGTATTGTTCGGTCAGGTTCTCGGCGGTGATGCCCATGTGGTAATCGTTGAAGGCATCCCACAAGCCGTCATGGATCATGCTGTCGAGCAACTGGCCGTGGCCCATGCGCAGGCCGGTGCGTGAGCCGCGCAGGACATGCGGCGAGAGGCTCATGTTCTCCTGGCCGCCGGCGATGATCACCTCGGCATCACCGCAGCGGATGGCCTGGGCGGCCATGATTACGGCCTTGAGCCCGGAGCCGCAGACCTTGTTCAGGGTCAATGCCGGTACGGTATGCGGCAGCCCGGCGCGAATCACGCTCTGTCGCGCAGGGTTCTGCCCGGCACCGGCGGTGAGCACCTGGCCGAGGATCACTTCATCCACCTGTTCGGCCGGCAGACCAGTGTCGGTCAGCAGGCGGCGGATGACGGCTGCGCCCAGGTCGACGGCGCTGATGCTGCTCAACGAGCCGCCAAAGGCACCGATGGCGGTGCGGGTGGCGGCGACTATGACGACTTCTTGCATGCTTGACCTCTGCCTCGAATAAAAAAGCGCGACGCCCAGAGCGGGCACCGCGCAAACGCTCAATCGGTGTTGTCGGCTTAGAACTGTTCGGCGGCCAGGCCGTACAGCGAATCGCTGCCGGCGCGGATGCTGGCCTCCAGGCCCAGCGTGCGCGGCAGCAGGCGGGCGAAGAAAAACGCTGCAGTGGCCAGTTTGGCGCTGTAGAACGCTTAGTCCTCTGCGCGCCGGGTCTGTGCCACGGCGGCCATGCGCGCCCACATCCAGGCGTAGGCGGTGTAACCGAACAGGTGCAGGTACTCCACCGAGGCGGCGCCGGTTTCGTGCGGATTGCCGGCGGCGCGCTCCTGCAGCCAGCTGCTGGTGCGCTCCAGGCGCTCCACGGCGTCGAGCAGTTCAAGGGCATAAGGGCTGTCGGGTTGCTCGGCAAAGCGGCGAACCTCCCCAGTGAACTGGCGCAGCGCCACGCCGCCATTGGCGATGACCTTGCGCCCGAGCAGATCGAGGGCCTGGATGCCGTTGGTGCCCTCATAGATTTGGGCGATGCGCACGTCGCGCACCAACTGTTCCTGGCCCCACTCGCGGATATAGCCGTGGCCGCCGAACACCTGCTGGCCATGCACGCAGCTGTCCAGCCCGGTGTCGGTGAAGAAGGCCTTGGCCACCGGAGTGAGCAGGGCCACCAGGGTTTCGGCTGCATGGCGCTCGCTGGCGTCCGGGCTGAACTTGCTCAGGTCCAGTTGCTGGCCGACATAGCAGGCAAACGCCCGGCCGCCTTCGGTCAGGGCTTTCATGCTTAGCAGCATGCGCCGCACATCGGCGTGCACGATGATCGGGTCGGCGGCTTTCTCCTGCGCTTGTGGGCCTGTTGCGGCGCGGCTTTGCAGGCGTTCGCAGGCGTAGTCGCGGGCCGCCTGGTAGGAGGCTTCGGCGCAGCCGATGCCCTGAATGCCGATGGACAGGCGTTCGTAATTCATCATGGTGAACATCGCCGCCAGGCCCTTGTTCGGCTCGCCGATCAGGTAGCCAGTGGCGCCGTCGAAGTTCATCACGCAGGTAGCCGAGGCCTTGATGCCCATCTTGTGTTCGATGGAGCCGCAGCTCACGGCGTTGCGCGCGCCGAGGCTGCCATCGTTGTTCACCATGACCTTGGGCACCAGAAACAGCGAGATGCCCCGTGCGCCGGCAGGGGCGTCGGGCAGCTTGGCCAGCACCAGGTGGATGATATTTTCGGTCAGGTCCTGCTCGCCGCCGGTGATAAAGATCTTGCTGCCACTGATGCGGTAGCTGCCGTCGGCCTGCGGTTCGGCCCGGGTGCGGATCAGCCCCAGGTCGGTGCCGGCATGGGCCTCGGTCAGGCACATGGAGCCGGCCCAGCGGCCTTGGTACATCGGCGGCAGGTAGGTGTTTTTCAGCGCTTCGCTGGCGTGGGCATCGATGGCTAGGCAGGCCCCTGAGCTCAGCGCGGAATACAGGGCGAAGCTGGAACCGGCGGCGTAGAGCATTTCTTCAAATGCCACGGCGAGCATCTTGGGCATGCCCATGCCGCCATAGGTTGGGTTGCCGGACAGCCCGACCCAGCCGCCTTCGATATAAGTGGCATACGCCTCTTTGAAGCCCGCCGGGGTGCGCACCTCGCCCGCGTGCCACTGCGCACCTTCTTCATCACCGCTGCGGTTGAGCGGGGCGATCAGGCCACCGGTGACCTTGGCGGCTTCTTGCAGAATGGCATCGGCCGTTTCGCCATCGACCGTTTCGGCCAGGGCGGGCAGGCGAGCCCACAGGCTGGGAGCATCGAAGACTTCATGCAGGACGAAGCGTAGGTCGCGCAGCGGGGCGTTGTACTCAGGCATCGGCAGTTTCTCGCACAGCTGCCGCGCAGAGCGCGGCGGGTGTTAAAAAAGGCCCGCCGAAACGGGCCGTAGGGTCAATCGGCCTCGGGTTGGCCTTTGACGGAGGTTTTAGTGGTGAACTTGAGCAGGTGGGTGCGCTCGACCAGGATGTACAGCGCCGCACCGGCGGCCAGGCCCCAGCCTGCACCGTAGACGGCCAGCACCACACCCATGGTGCCGGCGATGCCGCGCTCGGTGTTGTTGCTCAGCTGTTCGAAGCCCACCATCAGGCAGATATAGCCGGTGAGGATCAGGGTCAGCGACAGGGCAATCGGCAATACCGGCTGGAAGAAGCTCACCAGCGGCAGGGCGAACAGGGCGATAAAGCCGGTGATCCAGAAGGTGCCCGCGCCGCTGTAGATCGAGTCCATGGCCTTGCGCCCGTACTTGTAGCGTTCGGCCATGGTCGCCGCGACGGCGGTCCACAGCGGGCCGGCCAGGCCTGGGTAAGGGGCGAAGAAGGCATGCAGGGCGTTGCGCAGGGCGGTGACCAGGTGCACGCGGTCGATGTTGTTCTCGATCACTTCGTCGGTGCGCAGTTCATCAGCGCGCTGCATCAGCGACTGGCCGACGATGATGTCGCCGAAGGCAATGATGTAGGCAATCACCGCCGTCGGCACGGCCAGCAGGAACACGTCCAGGCCAGGGAAGCCGACGCTGAATGGCAGGTAGTTCCACATCTCGCCGAAGGCCGGCGCGGTGATGCCAAACTTCACGTCAGGCATCTTGTATTCGCCCACGGCAATGCCGATAAAGATGGCGATCAGCATGCCCGGCACCATGCCGTAGTTGACGATCTTGCGGGCCAGCGGCAGGCGTTCGGTGAGGCCTTTGAACGACACCGAGAACATCAGGTACAGGCAGATCAGGCTGCCGATTACCAGGGAGATTGGCGTGTTGGCCAGTCGCCCACCGGTGGATATCTCGCCCATCAGCGCAGCGATACCGGCACCGATGATGATGCCGCCCTTCATTGAATTGGGGATCAAGCGCACCAGGGTGCTGCCCAGGCGCGTGACGCCGAGAATCAGGAAGATCAGAAACACCAGAAACTGCAGGGCAAACAGCGCCTGAATCGCCTCCGGGCCGGGTTTGAAATTACCCAGAAACAGCAGCACCACGGGGATGCCGGGGGTAATCCAGCCCGGCACCATGGGCACGCCGAGCAGCGCCGGCAGCATAAAGCCGACGCCGCACACCACCACATAGGCCAGGGCCACGTCGTAGGGCAGGCCGAGGTATTTTTCCAGCAGGGGAATCATCGCCAGGCTGACCACAAACATGATCAGGGCCTGGAGCATTTCCGCGGTTTCCCAGCGGTAGTGCACAAAGGGCAGGCGCACCTTGAACGGGCCAACAGGCCAGTGCGGTTGTTCATCGCCGTCGCGACGCTTGAAAATTTGCATAAGGGTTCTCCGTCGGCCGCCAGGGCCGGTTCTTGTTGTTGTGCAAACGGTGTGTTCTTGCCGTAGCCCGGATTGCAATCCGGGGAATCCGAATCGCTGTCCCCGGATTTCATCCGGGCTACATGCTGGTCAGAGGGCTTTGGCCATATCGCGCAGGACAAACTTCTGGATCTTGCCGGTGCTGGTTTTCGGCAGCTGGGTGAACACCACGGTTTTCGGCACTTTGAAGCCGGCCAGGTGATCGCGGCAGAAGCTGATGATGTCCGCCTCGGCGACTTGCTGTTGGTCGGCCTTGAGGGTGATAAAGGCGCAGGGGGTCTCGCCCCATTTTTCGTCCGGGCGGGCGACTACGGCGGCTTCGAGCACGGCCGGGTGGCGATAGAGCACGCCTTCCACTTCGATGGTGGAGATGTTTTCGCCGCCGGAAATGATGATGTCCTTGAGCCGGTCGCGGATTTCCACGTAGCCGTCCGGGTGGCACACCGCCAGATCGCCGGTGTGGAACCAGTCACCGGCGAAGGCTTCGGCGGTGGCACTGGGGTTCTTCAGGTAGCCCTTCATCACGGTGTTGCCGCGCATAAATATCTCGCCGATGGTTTCGCCATCACGCGGGGTCGGCTCGAGGGTTTTCGGGTCGGCCACCATCACCCCTTCCAGGGTCGGGTAGCGCACGCCCTGGCGCGCCTTGATCACCGCGCGTTCATCCAGCGGCAGGGCATCCCATTCGGCATGCCAGGCGCACAGGGTCACCGGGCCGTAGACCTCGGTCAGGCCGTACACGTGGGTGACGTGGATACCCATTTCCTCGACGGCACCAATCACCTTGGCCGGTGGTGCGGCGCCGGCGACCATGGCCTTGACCGGATGATCAATGGCGGCCTTGGCCTCGGCCGGCATATTGACCAGGGCATTGAGCACAATCGGCGCACCGCACAGGTGGGTGACCTGCTCGGCGCGGATCAGGGTGAGGATCTTCGCCGGGTCGACGCGGCGCAGGAACACATGCACGCCGGCCAGGGCGGTGATGGTCCAGGGGTAGCACCAGCCGTTGCAATGGAACATCGGCAGGGTCCACAGGTACACCGGGTGGTTGCCCATGGCCCAGGTCATCTGGTTGCCCAGGGAGTTCAGGTACGCGCCGCGGTGGTGGTAGACCACACCCTTGGGGTTGCCGGTGGTGCCGGAGGTGTAATTGAGGCTGATCGCCTGCCACTCGTCTGCCGGCCACTGCCAGGCAAATTGCGGGTCACCTTCGGCGAGGAAGGCCTCGTAGTCGAGATCGCTGACCGCCTGGCCTTCGCCGTATTCCGGGTCATCGACGTCGATCACCAGCGGTGGATGGTCGAGCATGCCGACGGCGGCGTGGATCACCTCATGGAATTCGCGGTCGGTGATCAGCACCTTGGCTTCGCCGTGCTGCAGCATAAAGGCGATGGCCTCGGCATCCAGGCGCACGTTGAGCGGGTTGAGTACGGCACCGATCATCGGTACGCCGAAGTGCGCTTCGAGCATCTGCGGGATGTTCGGCAGCATCACCGCCACTGTGTCGCCCTTGCCGATACCGCGGCCGGCCAAGGCGGACGCCAGGCGCCGGCAGCGCGCATAGGTCTCACTCCAGTTGCGCCGAATAGAACCATGCACCACGGCCGGGTAATGTGGGTAAACACTGGCGGTGCGCTCGATAAAGCTCAGCGGCGAGAGGGCGATATGGTTGACGGCAGTAGGCGCAAGGCCCTGTTCATAGATCGACATGCGAGTACCCATGGCAGGTTGGATGCTCGGGCCGTTGTGCAGGTAGTGTTATGCGGTGGCCCGGTATTGTTCTGGTTCTATTTATATATCTGTATGAATTTATATGGAAGTTAAACCATAGTTGTATAGTATATATACCATATGTTTTAACGACTCTTAGCCCATGGTCGCTTTGCAATTGGTGACCCTTGGGCTGATGCTCGCCAGCATCGGCATGCAAGGAAAATGACCCTGGATGAATGAGATATCTGTGCAGCTGCACAGCTGGCTGCGCATGCAGCGTGAAAGCCTGCCCCTGGCGGTGCGCGCCGATGCACTATTGCGCGCCTTGCATGCCTGCCCGGAAGTGCGTCAGGCGTATTTCCTGCGTTGGCAGGCGAGCACGGCCATCTACAGCCATGAGGGCAGTGCGCCGCACTTGCCGCCCGGGTTCGGTGACCCACTGCAGGCCAGTGACCTGGCCCTGTGCGAGCGGCTGGAGGATGAGCCGAGGCTCGACCTGGGCGCGTTGCGCCAGATGCCCTGCTGGTTGGCCGGACGGGTGCGCCGCGCCGGGCTGAATCACGGGCAGGCATTGGCCCTGGCGCTGGATGACGGTCACTGCGATTTGCTACTGATTGAGCTGCAGGAACAGGCCAGCAGCGATTGGCTCGGTTTGGTTCATCAGTTGCTGCAGGCCTTGCTCGCCAGTCTGCCGCAGCAGGCCCGTGGCAGCCTGTTACTGGGCAGTGACCCGCAGCCCAGTCTGCTGCTGGATATCCAGGCGCGCCCGTTGCAGCTCAACGCCGCCATGCATGAACTGCTGGGGCCGCGCGAACTGGCGGCGGTGGCCGAGCTGCTACCGGTGAATACCCCGCAGCTGGTGCGCGCCTGCCTGCAACAAGGCCGCGCCATCGAAGCTGTGGAAGCGCAGTACGCTGGCCAGGTGCTGATCTGGATCTTTATGCCGGACCCTGCCGAACAGCAGGTGCTGGCCCGCTGCCGGCCAGCCACCGCTCAGGTGCAGGCCGAGCGTGAAGCCGCCAAGGCCAGCCGGCTGTATCGCCTGATTACTGAAAACACCACCGACCTGATTTCCCGGCACACCCCGGATGGGCGTTTTCTCGACGCTTCGCCGGCCAGCTGGACGCTGCTTGGCTACTGGCCGGAAACCCTGCGCGGCACCCATGTGCAGGCACTGTTCCATGAACAGGATCAGCAGCAACTGGTGGACAGCACCCGCGAGGCCCTGGAGCAGGATGGCTACCACACCATGACCTATCGCATTCGTCATCGCGATGGCCATTACCTGTGGTTCGAGACTGCCAGCCGCGCCATCCGTGAAACCTATACCGGCGCGGTGGTCGAGGTGGTCAGCGTGTCGCGGGATATCACTGCGCGGGTGCTGGCCGAAGAAAACAAGCGGCGTCTGGCCGAAGTGGTGGAGGCCAATACCGACCTGGTGCTGTTTATCGACCCCAGTGGGCACCTGACGCACCTTAATCCGTCGGCCCGGCATGCCCTGCATATCGAAGACGGGCAGCCATTGCCGGCCCTTGATCAACTGCTGGCGCAAGACGACCTGCTACGTCTGCAACGTAGCGGATGGAGCACCGCCGACAGCCAGGGCGTGTGGAGCGCCGAAGTGCGCCTGTTGCCACTGGGCCCGCATGCGCCTTTGCTGGTATCGCTGGTGCTGCTGGCCCACCGCGGCCGCGATGGCGAGCATTACTACTCGCTGGTGGCGCGTGACATGACCGAGCGCGAATTGCGCGAGGCTCAGCAGCGCCGTCACCAGGATGAGCTGGCGCACACTGCGCGCTTGGTTACCCTTGGCGAGCTGGCGTCCGGTATCGCTCACGAGATCAATCAACCACTGGCAGCGGTGGTCAACTACGCCAGCGCCAGCCAGCGCTACCTCAAGGCCCTGGGCACTAATCCGCAGGCGGCGGACAAGGTGGCCCAGGGCCTGGAGCGGATCAACGAGCACGCCAACCACGCCTCGGAAGTGATCAAGCGTCTGCGCGCCTTTCTACGCAAGGGCCAGAGGCGCACCCAGGCGCTGGATATCGCCAGTGTGGCGCGTGAGGCTGTGCGGCTGTGTCAGTGGGAGGCGAGCAACTGGCAGGTGACCATTGCCGAGCAACTGGCGGACAATCTGCCGCCGGTGTATGCCGACCGGATTCTGCTGGAGCAGGTGCTGCTCAACCTGCTGCGCAATGCCATCGATGCCAACCGCGA
>DASRUM010000072.1:0-21407 GCA_035655415.1 Pseudomonas sp. | reverse complement strand
GCCATCGTGCTATTCATCAGTCAGAGTCATCAGGTCACGGGTGCCGGCCGCCAGCGATCCCCGTGTGGCGGAGCACAGCAATATGAGCACAGCGGGGAAGCCGAACCTTAGCGCGTATAGGCCTGGCTCGACAATGGGCTTGGCAGGTCGCCGAAAAACTACCTGCGTTGGCAATACTGCGTTAAAAACGGCCTCGGAATGCTCATTTACAACAGTAAACTCCGCTTCCTCGGCGCTTTGACCAGCCAAAGGCTGTTACTACGTAGCGCCTTGTCTTGCCTGCCTCGCCGACGTTTTTCAACGACCTGCAGGCGGGGCAATCACTAATTCAGGCTGGCGCGGGAGAACTCGGCGGCATGCCGGCTGATCCATTCCTGCGCCACCACCTCAACCGGCAGGCTGCAGCCCAGTTCCTGCTCGCGTTGATGGCGATAATGTTCGATCTGGCAGACCTGCTCGACCATGCGCGCGCGAAACAGCGTGTCCTCATCGACAAAGGCGATACCTACTAGGTATTTACCCTCCTGCTTGCGGCACCAGGCCACCAGGCCCGGATAGCGCGCATGCTCGCCGAACAGCGGAATACGCAGTTCGATGGCCGTACCACGGCGAAAAGCGCGGTTGGAGTTGCAAGCCACACCGCCGAGGCTGATATTGTTGAGCCGCTCTTTGGGTACAAATGCCTGTTTGCGCAGCACTAATTCAACCGGCATATCACTGGGATGACGCAGAAAGTGACGCATCTATGACTACCTCGGATGCCATCAATTTGATACCACATTGGCCAGTATAGTGACTGAACTGGAACTGACCGATTTAGATGCAGATCGCCATCTACTCGACTTGCCTGGAACTTCACTGCTGATATTTACCAGCATAGGT
Organism: Pseudomonas sp.; assembly: GCA_035655415.1. Lineage (GTDB taxonomy): Bacteria > Pseudomonadota > Gammaproteobacteria > Pseudomonadales > Pseudomonadaceae > Aquipseudomonas. The sequence continues at coordinate 20,525 of DASRUM010000072.1, read as the reverse complement.
TGTGCCAGTTGCCGTTGGGCGCGCCGTGAGCTGCCTAAGTTGCCCCTGCCGATACAGCGCCTGGCCTGGGTCGACGCGGCCAACAGTGGCGGTTTAGTGACGCGTTATGAGGTATTTCATCTACCCGCGTTATTCGTAGTACAAGATGGCCAATTTTATGGCGCCTTGCAAAGTCGCCTGCAGCTCGCCGAACTCACCCAGGCGCTGGACACTGCCCTGTCGCGCCCCGCAGAGGAATTACCCTGATGAACCCATCTCCACGTATTGGCATTATCGGCTCCGGTGCAATTGGCGGCTTTTATGGCCTGATGCTAGCCCGCGCCGGCTTTGACGTGCACTTTCTACTGCGCAGCGAATTTGCCGCAGTCGCCAGCCAGGGCTTGCAGGTCAACAGCGCCGTACACGGCAACCTGCACCTGGATAACGTGCAGGCTTATCAGTCCGCAGCCGATATGCCGCCATGCGATTGGTTACTGATCGGCGCCAAGACCACCAGCAACGCCGAACTTGCGCCGCTGATCAGCCAGGCCGCCGCGCCCGGCGCCAAGGTGGTGCTGATGCAAAACGGCCTTGCCGTAGAAGACGAGTTGCGCCCGCTGCTGCCGGACTCGCTGCACCTGCTGGGCGGCCTTTGCTATATCTGCGCCCACCGCAGCGCACCGGGCGTGGTCGAGCACCAGGCGCTGGGCAGCGTCAACCTGGGCTATCACTCAGGTCCGGCGAGCGATGCCGATAGCCGTCTGCAGATCCTCGAACAAGGCAGCGCGCTATTTCAGGCTGCGGGGCTGGACTCCACCGCCATGGCCGAGCTGAACCAGGCACGCTGGCAGAAACTGGTGTGGAACGTGCCCTACAACGGCCTGGCCGTGCTGCTGAACAGCGCCACCACGGCGCTGATGGGCAATGGCGACAGCCGTACGCTGATCCAAGCGATCATGCAGGAAGTGGTCGATGCCGCCAGCGCCTGCGGCTATCAGTTGCCCGCAGGCTTTGCCGGCAAGCTGCTGGCGGCCACCGATCGCATGCCGGATTACCTGCCGAGCATGTACCACGACTTTGCCCTGCAGCGCCCACTGGAACTGCATGCCATCTACGCCGCGCCGCTGGCCGCTGCAGCCCAGGCCGGCTGCGCCATGCCGCGTACCGAGATGCTTTACCAGACCCTGCGTTTCCTCGAACAACGCACGCAATAGGACACAGCCATGAGCAAGGGATTAGGCGACAAACTGGTACTGGCGATCTCCTCGCGGGCGCTGTTCGACCTCAGCGAAAGCCACCGCATCTATGAAAGCCAGGGCGTCGCGGCCTATCGCCAATACCAGATTGAGCATGAGGACGAGATACTCAGCCCCGGCGATGCCTTTCCCCTGGTCGAGAAGCTGCTGGCGCTGAACACGGCCCTCGAACAGCAGCGGGTCGAGGTGATTCTGGTCTCGCGTAATAGCGCCGACACCGGCCTGCGCGCGTTCAACTCGATCCAGCACTACGGCCTGGGCATCTCCCGCGCGGCCTTTGTCGGCGGGCGCAGCCCAGACCCTTATCTGGCCGCATTCGGCTGCCACCTGTTTCTCTCAACCCACGCCGAGGATGTGCGCAGCGCGCTGCGTGCCGGCTTCGGTGCCGCGACCATTCTCTCCGGTGGCGCTCGGCGGGCGGCCAGCAATGAGCTGCGCATCGCCTTCGACGGTGATGCCGTGCTGTTTTCCGATGAATCCGAGCGGGTCTATCAGCAGGCTGGCCTGGAAGCCTTCCAGAGTCACGAACGTGAGTCGGCCCGTGAGCTGCTCGGCGGCGGCCCGTTCAAGCCGTTCCTCGCCGCCCTGCACCGCCTGCAGCAGGAGTTTCCCGAAGAGCAATGCCCGATTCGCACGGCACTGGTTACCGCACGCTCGGCGCCGGCCCATGAGCGGGTGATTCGTACGCTGCGCGAGTGGAATATCCGCCTGGATGAGTCGTACTTCCTCGGCGGCCTGGAAAAAGCCGCGATTCTGGAAACCTTCGGCGCCGACGTGTTCTTCGACGACCAAGCCGGGCACTGTGAAAAAGCCCGCGAAGTGGTCGCCACGGGTCACGTCCCTCATGGCATCAGCAACGAGCCGCAACTCTAACCCCCGCTCGGGGCGTTCAACCGCCCTCGCCGCTCAACTCCCGCCCCTCGTATATAACCATTCGTCCTCAGAACCTCAGCTTTCTTTGACTTATCGATGGCGCTGCTAAGCTCAGATCAGGCCCGCCAGTCAGGCAGTCAAGGAGGCCGCATGATTCGCTCGATTCTCTATGCCACTGATCTTGGCCTATACGCCCCCTACATCCTGCAACACGCCCTGGCGCTGACCCGCTCCTTCAATGCCAGCCTGTATGTGGTGCACGCGGTGGAACCCATGGGTCTGTTTGCCGAGTCGGTGCTGCAGACCTATTTAGATGAGGAACGCCTCAAGGATTTGCGCACCAATGGCCTGAGCACGGTGATGGCGAGTATCGAGCAACGCGTGCTGGAGGGCTTTCGCGATGAGATCGGCGAAGCCCTGCATGATCTGGAGCTGATCAAGGCGGTGCGCGTGATCCAGGGCGACCCACCACTGGTGATACTCGATGAAGCGCAGCAACTCGGCGTGGATTTGCTGGTCCTAGGTAGCCACAGCCACGGCACGGATATGGACATTCCACTGGGACGCACCGCGTCGCGGCTGGTACAGCTGTCCGAAGTGCCGGTGTACCTGGTGCCAATGCTGCAACACCGCAGTCGCGGTGATCTTTAAACAAGCGCAGCACTTTTTAGTTTTTGGTCTAGATTTAATGCTTCAATCATCATTATGGTTATATAAAACGCCGGTAACCTGAACGGCTGTCTTTTTGCTTTGAGGGATTTTTATGAAGCTTCAGCAACTGCGCTACATCTGGGAAGTCGCGCATCACGACCTCAACGTTTCTGCCACCGCACAAAGCCTCTACACCTCGCAGCCCGGCATCAGCAAACAGATCCGCCTACTCGAAGACGAACTGGGGGTTGAAGTATTCGCCCGCAGCGGCAAGCACCTGACCCGCATCACCCCGGCCGGCGAACGCATCATCAACACCGCCGGAGAAATCCTGCGCAAGGTCGAAAGCATCAAGCAGATCGCCCAGGAATTCTCCAACGAGAAGAAAGGCACCCTGTCCATCGCCACTACTCACACCCAGGCGCGCTATGCCCTGCCGCCGGTGATCAGTGCCTTTATCAAGCAATACCCCGACGTGGCCCTGCATATGCACCAGGGCACACCGATGCAGATCGCCGAAATGGCTGCTGATGGCACCGTGGATTTCGCCATCGCCACCGAAGGTCTGGAACTGTTCAACGATCTGATCATGATGCCCTGCTACCGCTGGAACCGCTGCGTGGTGGTGCCCCAGGGCCATCCACTGACCAAACTGCCAAAGCTGACCCTGGAGGCCCTGGCCGAATACTCCATCGTCACCTACGTGTTCGGTTTTACCGGCCGCTCCAAACTCGACGAAGCTTTCAGCCATCGCGGCCTGACGCCGAAAGTGGTGTTTACCGCCGCTGACGCCGACGTAATCAAGACCTATGTACGCCTGGGTCTGGGCGTGGGTATCGTGGCCAAGATGGCCGTAGACCCCAAGCTCGATCCAGACCTGGTGGTGCTGGATGCCGGCGAACTGTTCGAAGCCAGCGTGACCAAGATCGGCTTCCGTCGTGGCACCTTCCTGCGCGGTTTTATGTGCGACTTTATCGAGAAGTTTGCCCCGCACCTGACCCGCGACATGATGGCCAAAGCCGTGCAATGCCACAGCAAGGTTGAGTTGGAAGAGCTGTTCGAGGGTGTTGAACTGCCGCTGCACTAAACCGGCAGCTGAATAAAAAGCCCGTCACTAGGACGGGCTTTTTTATGGTCGACAATCCACTACTCAGTGGTTTTCAGCTCTTTGCCATGGGCGAAGTTCACCCACCAGCCGAAGGCCGCGGCGGTAAAGAACATGATGATGCTGTAGATCGCCGCAGGGATGGACATGGTGGCGTTATTCAGCAGCATCGGACTCAGCGCCAGGGCAATCGCCAGGGTACCGTTGTGGATGCCGATTTCCATGCCGATGGCAATCGACTGGCGCAGGCTCAGTTTGCACAAGCGCGGCACCCAGTAGCCCACGGCCAGGCTGATCAAATTGAACGCCAGCGCCGCGCCGCCCACCAGCGGCGCGTAATCGACAAAGGTCTGCCAATCCTTGACCACCGCCAGCAGGATGATGATCAACAGAAACAGCGCGGAGATGATCTTCACCGGTTTTTCCATCCGCTCGGCAAACCCGGGGAAACGGCTGCGTATCCAGATGCCGATGGCCACCGGGCCGAGCACGATGACAAATACCTGCACCACCTTGGTGAACTGCAACGGCAGGGCCTGATCGCCTTCCATAAAGTAAGCCAGCGACAGGTTGACGATCAGCGGCATGGTCAGCACCGCAATCACCGAATTGACCGCAGTCAGGGTGATATTCAGCGCCACGTCACCGTGGGCCAGGTGGCTGTATAGATTGGCCGTGGTGCCGCCCGGCGAGGCGGCCAGAAGCATCAACCCCACCGCCAGCGCCGGGGCCAGACCAAAGGCCTTGGCCAGGAAAAAACACACCACGGGCAGCAGCAACAGCTGGCAACTCAAGCCGATCAGCACCGGTTTGGGAAATTTCACCACCCGGGCAAAATCCGCCAGGGTCAGCGATAAGCCCAGGCCAAGCATGATGATGCCCAGGGCGATGGGCAGGAACAGGGTCAATAACGGGTCAGCTGTCACGGCTTGCTTACTCCTTGATCAAAGCGCTGGGCGATCTTGTACAGAGGCGTAGAACACTGCAGTGACTTTAGTGGCCAATCGTGTGAAAGAAATGGCGAGGTATAAAAAAAGCGCCCAGATGAGCGCTTTTTTATTACTTAAGGAAATCAGATGGCCGTGGCGCCACCATCCACCGCCAGCGCCTGGCCGGTGGTGAAGGCCGCGTTATCGCAGCATAGGTACAGCACTGCGGTAGCGATTTCCTCGACCTTGCCGATACGCCCGACCGGGTGCATGGCAGCGGCGAACTCGCCCTTCTTCGGGTCGGATTCATAGGCGCGGCGGAACATGTCGGTGTCGATCACCGCCGGGCATACCGCGTTGACCCGCACTTTCTTCTTCGCGTATTCAACGGCCGCCGATTTGGTCAGGCCGATCACCGCATGCTTGGAGGCGGCATAGATGCTCATCTTCGGCGCGGCGCCAAGGCCGGCAATCGAGGCGGTATTGACGATGGCGCCGCCACCCTGGGCCAGCAGCAACGGGATCTGGTGCTTCATGCACAGCCAAACGCCTTTGACGTTGACACCCATAATCGCGTCGAACTCGCTTTCGCTGCCTTCGGCCAGCTTGCCCTTCTCGATCTCGATGCCGGCGTTATTGAAGGCGTAATCCAGGCGGCCGTAAGCAGCCAGGGTGCGCTCCATCAGCACCTTGACCTCGGCGTCGCGGGTTACGTCGCAGCGCACGAACAGCGCGTCGCCGCCTGCTTCACGGATCAGAGCGACAGTTGTCTCACCGCCCGCCACATCAACGTCAGACACCACCACCTGCAGGCCTTCGTTGGCGAATGCCAGTGCCGTGGCACGACCAATACCAGCAGCACCACCGGTGACCAGGGCAACCCGGCCGGAAAAGCTAAAGCTCATCTGCGTGTCCTCGCAAGGATTAGAAACTGCGCTGAGTCTAATCAGCTCCCCAGTCCCAAGGCAGCACTATCAAACTGCTGGTGATGGCTTCATCCAAACGAGTGATTAACACCCCAGCCCACCTATCATTCGAATGGATTAACCACCATTCGTCCCGCGGGCAAATCTTGCCCATCACGCCGCTACGGGCTATCAACAGTCTTTCCGCTTAATGAGTACCTGCCATGAATGCCCCACTCAATCGTCAGTTCCTGCTTGCCCAACGCCCGGTCGGCCTGCCCAGCCGTGAGACCTTCAGCTATGTGGAAAACAGCGTCGGTGAACCCGGCCCCGGGCAGATTCTGGTGAAGAACGCCTACCTGTCGCTGGACCCAGCCATGCGCGGCTGGATGAACGATGCCAAGTCCTATATCCCGCCGGTCGGCATTGGCGAAGTGATGCGCGCCCTTGGCGTGGGTGAAGTGGTGGCCTCGCAGCACCCGGACTTTGCCGTGGGCAACCATGTAAACGGCGCACTCGGCGTACAGGATTACTTCCTCGGTGAGCCCAAGGGCTTCTATAAAGTCGATCCCAAGCGCGCGCCGCTGCCGCTGTACTTGTCGGCCCTGGGCATGACCGGCATGACCGCCTACTTCGCCCTGCTCGATGTCGGCGCACCGCAAGCTGGCGAAACCGTAGTGATTTCCGGTGCGGCCGGCGCAGTGGGCAGCATTGCCGGGCAGATTGCCAAGCTCAAAGGTTGCCGCGTGGTCGGCATCGCTGGCGGTGCGGACAAGTGCAAGTTCCTGATTGATGAGCTGGGCTTCGATGGCGCCATCGACTACAAGAGCGAAGACGTGATCGCCGGCCTCAAGCGCGAGTGTCCGAAAGGCGTGAACGTGTATTTCGACAATGTCGGTGGCGACATTCTTGATGCCGTACTGACCCGCCTGGCCTTCAAGGCGCGGGTCATCATCTGCGGTGCGATCAGCCAGTACAACAACAAGCAGGCCGTCAAAGGCCCGGCCAACTACCTCAATCTGCTGGTCAACAGCGCACGCATGGAAGGCATGGTGGTGATGACCTACGCCCCACGCTTCGCCGAAGCGGCTGCGGAGATGGGCGGTTGGATGGCCAGCGGCAAGCTGAAATCCAAGGAAGATATCGTCAGCGGACTGCAGACCTTCCCGGAAACCCTACTGAAACTGTTCAGCGGCGAGAACTTCGGCAAGCTGGTGCTAAAGATCGACTAACACGATCTCGTAGGAGCGGGTCATGCCCGCGATCCGGCTATTTCGCGGGCATGGCCCGCTCCTACACCTGTCAGGCGGCCACTGCCTCAGGCATTTCCTGCTTTATCGGCCGCCAGCGGCGCAGCAGCATATACAGGGTCGGGATCACAAACAGGGTGAAGAAGGTGCCGACCAACAGGCCGCCAACAATCACCATACCGATTTGCTGCCGGCTCTCCGCACCGGCCCCAGTGGCAATTGCCAGCGGCAGCGACCCCAGCACCATCGCCCCGGTGGTCATCAGGATCGGTCGCAGGCGCTGCACCGACGCCTCGATCACCGCACCACGCAGCTCATGGCCCTGACGCAACAGCACGTTGGCGAATTCGACGATCAGGATGCCGTGCTTGGTAATCAGGCCGATCAACGTCACCAGGCCGATCTGCGAGTAGATATTCAGGGTACCGCCGAATAATGTCAGCGCCAGCAAGGCGCCGGCCATCGACAGCGGTACGCTGAACAGGATGATCAGCGGGTCGGTAAAGCTTTCGAACTGCGCCGCCAGCACCAGGAAGATAAACGCCAGGGCCAGGGCGAAGATCAGCGCAATGCCGGCGCTGGACTCCTTGAAGTCCCGCGAGGTGCCGGTGTAGTCGTACTGAGTCTCCGCAGGGAACACCGTGCGCGCCGTAGTCTCCAGATGCGCCAGGGCTTCGCCCAGGGTGTAGCCGGAGCCAACGTTGGCGCTTACCGTTACCGCACGCAGCTGGTTGAAGTGGTTGAGCTCGCGCGGCGCTACGGTCTCGCGCACATCGATCAGGTTGGACAGCTGGACCATGCTCTCATCGCGGCCGCGCACATAGACGCGGTCCAGGTCCTGCGGGTTGCTGCGGTCCACGCCCTGCAACTGCACCAACACGTCGTACTGCTCGCCGTTCTGCTTGAAGCGCGTCACCTGGCGGCTGCCGAACAGGCTTTCCAGGCTGCGGCCAATGGTCGCCACATCGGTGCCCACCGCCACCGCCTGTTCACGGTTGACCGCGACTTTCAGCTGCGGCGCATTGAGCTTGAGGTCGCTGTCCAGGCTTTCCAGCCCCGGATAATCGCGTAGCGAGTTGAGCAATTCATCGACATAACCCTGCAGCTCGCTGTACTCCATGGAAGAGCGAATCACGAAGTTCACCGGCTGGTTACGCGCGCTCTGCCCCAGCGGCGGCCGGTTGACCGGGAAGGCGCGCACCCCGGCGATATCCTGCAGTTTGGGCAGCAACTCGTTACGAATCTCGAACTGACTGCGCGAACGGTCGGCCCAGTCTTCCAGCTTCATAAAGGAGATGCCCTGGGCCACAGTCGGAAAGCCGGCAATCACCATATAGCGGTTGGTCTCAGGGATGCTGGCGTAAGCGGCTTCGATCTCGCGGGCATAACGCCCGGTGTAATTGATGGTGGCGCCGTCCGGGCCGTTGAACACACCGATAATGGTGCCGGTGTCTTCGGTCGGCGCCAGCTCGGATTTAAGCCCCGAGAACAGCAGCACACACGCCACCACGGTGAGTAACAGCACGCCCACCACCAGCACCCAGGCGCTGAGGGCCCTGGCCAGCAGGTGCTTGTAGCTGTAGGTCAGGCCATTGAGAAAATCTTCGATCAGGTTGTACAGGCGGTTATGCCGCTCGCCGGCCTGATGCGGCTTGAGCAACAGCGCGCACATCATCGGGGTCAGGGTCAGGGCGACAAAGCCGGACACCAGCACCGCGCCGGCCAGGGTCCAGGCGAACTCGGTAAACAGCTTGCCCGTGGTGCCCTGCATAAAGCCGATGGGGGCGAATACGGCGGCCAGGGTCATGGTCATGGCGATCACCGCAAAGGCAATCTCGCGGCTGCCCTTGAGCGCCGCCTGCAGCGGCTGCATGCCCTCCTCGATATGCCGGTGGATGTTCTCCAGCATCACGATGGCATCGTCCACCACCAGGCCGATGGCCAGCACCATCGCCAGCAGGGTCAGGGTATTGATGGTGAAGCCCATCAGGCTCATCAGGGCAAACGCGCCGATCAGCGACACCGGAATGGTCACCAGCGGAATAATCGTGGCGCGCAGCGAGCGCAGGAAGATAAAGATGATCAAGATGACCAGCCCCACCGCCTCCCAGATGGTAATAAACACATTGTCGATCGACTCGCGAATAAACAGCGAGTTGTCGTTAGCCACCGCCATTTCCATGCCTTCCGGCAGCAATTCGCGCACATCCGGCAAAGCTGCCGCTAGGCCATCGGAGATGTCCAGCGGGTTGGCGGTGGCCTGTTTGATCATGCCCATCGACACGGCCGGCTGGCCCTTGTAACGGACGATGCTGCGTTCATCCTGGGCGCCGATTTCGGCGTAGCCGACATCCGCCAGGCGCAGCAGGTAACCGCGCGAGTCGTCGAGGATCAGCTGATTAAACTGCTCCGGGGTGTTCATGTCAGTTTCCGAGAGCACGGTGAATTCGCGCTGCTGCGATTCGATACGCCCGGCGGGAATCTCGACGTTCTGCCGGCGCAGCGCGTCTTCCACGTCCTGCACGGTGAGGTTGTGCGCGGCGAGCTTCTCCGGATCTAACCAGATGCGCATGGCGAAGGTGCGCGCGCCGCGAATCTGCACTTCGGAGACGCCGGGAATGGTCTGCAGGCGATCCTTGATCACCCGCTCCAGCACATCGGTGATCTCCATGGCGCTGTAGCGTTCGCTGTAGAACGCCAGCCAGATCACCGGCTGGGCGTCGGCCTCGACCTTCTGCACAATGGGCTCCGCGATTTCATCCGGCAGCAGGCCGCGCACCCGACCCAGACGGTCGCGAACATCATTGGCGGCTTCATCGGAGTTACTGCCCAGGCGGAACTGCGTGGTGATCTGGGTGTTTTCCGAACGGCTGATGTGCTGACGAAATCCAGCCCATCGATACCCGACAGCACATCCTCGATCGGCTGGGCGACCTGGGATTCCATAATCTCCGGGCTGGCCCCCGGGTAAGTGACGTTAACCGTGACAATCGGCACGTCGATATTTGGGTACTCGCGAACGGCCAGGCGGTCATAGGCCATCAAACCGAGCAGCACCACAATCAACGACAGAACGGTGGCAAATACCGGCCGGCGAATGCAGATATCCGACAGGGTCATGGCGCGGGCTCCACCACCTTGGTGCGCACAGGCGCGCCGGCCCGAACCTTCTGCCAACCGGCGCTGATCAGGGTTTCATCACCCTGCAGGCCTTCCAGCACTTCAACCTTGCCAGCCAGGCGCTTGCCCAGTTTGACCTCGCGCAACTCGACCTTGCCATCCACCACCAGGTTGACCAGCAGTTTCTCGCCCACCGGCATAATGGCTTCTTCCGGAATCACCAGGGCATTCGGCCGCTCGGCGAGAATCACCGAAACCCGCACGAACTGCCCAGGGCTCAGGCGGCCATCGCTGTTGCTGATATGCGCGCGAATCGCCTGGCTGCGCCCGGCCTCGTCCAGACGCGGGTTGATGGCGAAAATCTCGCCAGTAAAACGCTCATCCGGATAAGCATCCAGGCTGATTTCGATCACCTGCTTGAGACGAATCTGGCTGACAGCTTTTTGCGGAATGCGGAAATCCACCTTGAGCGGATCGAGCACTTCCAGGTTGACGATGTCCTGGCCTTCGCTGAGGTAATCACCAGGGCTGACTGCGCGTAGGCCCAGCACACCGTCGTAGGGGGCGAGGATGCGGGTCTTGTCCAATCGGGCCTGCGACAGCGCCAGGCTGGCGCGTGAGGCCTGTTGCTGGGCGCTGGCTTCATCCAGCGCCTGGGCATTACTGGCGCCGCGCTTGAACAGCATCTGCGCGCGCTCGAAGTTCTTTTCCGCCAGGTTCAGGTTGGCCCGCGCCTGGGCAAACTCGGCACGGGTAATCGAGTCATCCAGGCTGACCAGCAGCGCACCCGCTTCGACGCGCTGACCTTCACGAAAATGCAGCTGCGCCACTCGCCCGGCGATTTCCGGGCGGATCATCACCGACTCGTTAGGGCGTAGCGAACCGAAGGTCACCAGCTCGTCACGCACCAGGCTTCGCTCAGCCTTGACCACCTCGACAAGCGGCCCTTCATTGGCGTGCGCTTGCACACTGACAAGCGAACACAGCAAAAAGACTGTTCCGAGAAGAGCAGGCGCGCGGGCAAACATATACAACCCCTAATGTCTTGTAGAGGCTGAGTCTAACGGCCGAGCCGCGCAGATCAGCCGTTAAAAATGTTTCCCAATGTTGGCTGTCGGCTACTGGCGCATACCCCGGCCGCTGACCAGCAAACGGATACACACGCCATACAGCACGGCGGTGGCGACCAGCATAAAACCGATGGCCACGCCGATGCGGATATCGGACACCCCGAGAATGCCATAACGGAAGGCGTTGACCATATGGAGTACCGGATTGGCCAGGGAGACGGTCTGCCAGAACTGCGGCAGCAAGGTGATCGAATAGAACACCCCACCCAGGTAGGTCAGCGGCGTCAGCACAAAGGTCGGAATGATCGAAATATCATCGAAGTTACGTGCGAACACGGCGTTGATAAAGCCGCCCAGGGAGAAGATGGTCGCGGTCAGCAGCACCACCAGCACCGTCACGCCGAGGTGATGCACCTGCAGTTTGGTGAAGAACAGCGACAGCAAGGTGACGATAAAACCCACCGCCAGGCCGCGCAGCACGCCGCCGACCACATAGCCGGTGAGGATGATATGCGGCGACACCGGCGAGACCATCAGCTCCTCGATGGAGCGCTGGAACTTGCTGCCGAAGAAGCTCGACACCACGTTGCCGTAGGAGTTGGTGATCACCGACATCATGATCAGCCCCGGCACGATGTACTCCATATAAGTGAAGCCACCCATGTCGCCGATCTGGCTACCGATCAGGTTGCCGAAGATCACGAAGTACAGAACCATGGTGATCGCCGGCGGCAGCAGGGTCTGCGGCCAAATGCGGGTAAAGCGGCGGATCTCGCGGTAAACGATGGTGCGTAGCGCCACCATGTTGGCGGTGAATTCGGAGTTCAGATAAGCCGTGCTCATACCGCCACCTTCGCCAGATTCTTCTCGACCAGGGAGACGAACAGCTCCTCCAGGCGGTTGGTTTTATTGCGCAAGCTGAGCACCTCGACATTCTGTAAAGCCAACTGGCGGAACAACTCGGTAATGCCCTGAGCCTTGTCCACCTGCACTTCCAGGGTATGCCCGTCGAGTAACTGCGCCGGGTAGCCAATCAACTGCGGCGCAACCAGCAGCGACTCCTTGAGGTCGAGCAGGAAGGTCTCCACATGCAGTTTTTTCAGCAGGTCCTTCATGCTGGTGTTCTCGACAATCCGCCCGTGGTCGATGATGCCGATATTGCGGCACAGCTGTTCGGCTTCTTCCAGATAATGAGTGGTCAGGATGATGGTGATGCCCTGCTGGTTCAGCTCGGTGAGAAAGCTCCACATCGAACGGCGCAGCTCAATATCGACCCCAGCGGTCGGCTCATCAAGGATCAACAAACGCGGCTGATGCACCAGGGCGCGGGCGATCATCAGACGGCGCTTCATGCCGCCGGACAGTTCACGCGACGGCACATTGTGCTTGCCCCACAGGCCGAGCTGGTTGAGGTACTGCTCGGCCCGCTCCTTGGCGATTTTCGCCGGGATGCCGTAATAACCGGCCTGGGTCACGACGATGTCGAAGGCCTTCTCGAACTGGTTGAAGTTGAACTCCTGGGGCACCACGCCCAGGCAGCGCTTAAGCGCCGAGGGCTGTTTGTCCAGGTCGTGACCGAACACATTCACGGTGCCGCTACTTTTGGTCACCAGGGTCGAGAGGATGCCGATGGTGGTGGATTTGCCGGCACCGTTGGGGCCGAGCAAGGCGAAGAAATCACCTTCAGCCACATCCAGGTCGATGCCATGCAGCGCCTGGAAGCCGTTGCCATAGGTCTTGGTCAACTGGCGAATGGACAGAGCAGTACTCATAAAAATGCGCACACCTGATCAGATAAAAAAGAAAGTCGAGAGGGGCTGCGTCATGCAGCGCAAAGTGCGCCCAAGTCTAGCGCCTGGTACACCGGCATCGCAGCCCTTTTAGGGGAAATCTACCAGCCCCGAGCAGGGCAGCAGCCTACCAGCGCTAGGCTCAGATTAAACCCGGCAGTTTCCGATGGTGCTTATCAGCCCTGTCGATACATCAACCGGGCACGGCCTCGGCGGCGAAGTCGCCACTGATCGACAGCGCATCCTCGGCAAACAGATGTGGGTAGCAAGCGGCCAGATGACCGAAGAACAGCTGCTCCGGCACATCGGCAAACTGGCCGTGGTCGTGCAGGTACTCCATATAACGCTCGCCCTGCTGGTTGAAGGGGTGAAACACACTATCGCTCAGGCCATCGAACTCCAGCGGCGCCACCTTGAATACCCGGCACAGCGCCAGGTTGAACGCCGGCGTGGCCTTGACCCAACGGCCGTCCAAGTACAACTCGGTGTAGCCGTGCATGGCGAATACTTCGCTGCGCAGCATCTCCAGCAAGCGCGGCGTAGCCAGGTGGTTGCGCACATCGGCCAGGCCGATCCGCGCCGGTATGCCGCAATGGCGAGCGCAGGCAGCGAGCAAGGTGGCTTTGGGCACGCAGTAACTTTCCCCCGCCTGCAATGCGTGGCTGGCTTTCAAGGTGTCGGCGTCGCGGCTGAATACATAGGGGTTGTAGCGAATTTCATCACGTACGGCATAGTACAGTTGGATGGCCTGCTCACGCGGGTCGCGGCTGGCCCCGCGAAACCTTTCTGCGAACTCAACCAGCGCTGGATGGTCACTATCGATGAAGCGGCCGGGCTCGAGGTATTCACGCATCAGGGTTTCTCCATGATATGAGAAACCAGTCTAACGATGCGGGGCCGGCCAATGTCACGACGATTCGGCCAAGCTCACCGCTCTTGTCGCCATCAATGACGACTACGCTCGTGATGGTGCGTACAAACGCATTGTCATCATGGAGGATTCTGCATGCTCGCTCTCTGGTTACTCGCCCTGCTGCTTGGCACGGCCTTTCTCGCTCACCGGCGTACCGCCCCCCTGCCCGCTGTGGGCATAGTGGCCGGTTTTCTGATTCTGATGGGCGTGTTCAGCCATGCCCCCGCCTGGCTGATGCTCGTACTCTGGCTGTTACTGCTGGCGGCGGCCTTACCACTGCTGTTGCCGCAACAACGCCGCAGCCTGCTCACTGCACCGCTGTTTGCCTGGTTCAAGCGCGTGCTGCCGCCGATGTCGGCCACCGAACGCGACGCCATTGAAGCCGGCACGGTGTGGTGGGATGGCGAACTGTTCAGTGGCCGGCCAGACTGGGACACCCTGCTGGCCTACCCCAAGGCGCAACTCACTGAGGAAGAGCAGGCATTTATCGACGGCCCGACCGAAGAGCTGTGCGCCATGGTCAGTGACTGGCAAATCGGCCAGCAGATGGACCTACCCGCAGAGGCCTGGGCACATATCAAGAGCCATGGCTTCTTCGCCCTGATCATCCCCAAGCAATACGGCGGCAAGGGCTTTTCCGCCTATGCCCACTCCCAGGTGGCGATGAAGCTTGCCACCCGCTCCGGCGACCTGGCCTCCACCGTGATGGTGCCCAACTCTCTCGGCCCGGCCGAACTGCTGCTGCACTACGGCACCGACGCCCAACGCGACCACTACCTGCCGCGATTGGCCCGTGGTGAAGACATCCCCTGCTTTGCCCTCACCGGCCCGCTGGCAGGCTCCGACGCTGGCGCCATGCCGGATACCGGGATCATCTGCAAGGGCCAGTGGCAAGGCGAGGAAGTTATCGGTCTGCGCCTGAACTGGGAAAAGCGCTATATCACCCTCGGCCCGGTTGCCACCCTGCTCGGCCTGGCTTTCAAAGCCTATGACCCCGAGCACCTGCTGGGCGAAGAGGAAGACCTCGGCATCAGCCTGGCCCTGGTTCCTACCGAGACGCCCGGCGTCGAGATCGGCCGCCGCCACCTGCCGCTGGGCGCGGCCTTTATGAACGGCCCGAACTCCGGCAAGGATGTGTTTATCCCGCTGGAATATCTGATCGGCGGCCAGGAGATGCTCGGCAAGGGCTGGATGATGCTGATGAACTGCCTGTCCGTGGGCCGTTCCATCTCCCTACCCGCAGTCGGCACCGGCGCTGCCAAGTTCACCAGCCTGACCACCGGCCAGTACAGCCAGGTCCGCGAACAGTTCAACGTGCCGTTAGCCGCCTTTGAAGGCATTCAGGAAGCTCTGGCGCGCATTGGCGGCAACGCCTGGCTGATGGACAGCGCACGTATCCTCACTGCCAATGCGGTGGACCTTGGCGAGAAACCCTCGGTGCTCTCGGCCATCCTCAAGTACCACCTCACCGAACGTGGCCGCGAATGCATCAGCCACGCCATGGACGTGCACGGCGGCAAGGGTATCGTCATGGGCCCGAACAACTACCTGGCGCGCTCGTGGCAGGGTGCGCCGATCTTTATCACCGTGGAGGGGGCCAATATCCTTTCGCGCAACCTGATGATCTTTGGCCAGGGCGCGATTCGTTGCCATCCTTATGTGCTCAAGGAAATGGCCTTGGCCAGTCATGCAGACCAGGACCAGGCGCTGCAGGAGTTCGATGAGCTGCTGCTGCAACATATCGGCTTTGCCGTCAGCAACGCCGCCAGCAGCTTGCTGCTCAGCCTCGGCTTTGGCGTTTTCAGCCAGGTGCCGGGCGACCGTATCAGCCGCCCTTATTTCCGCGCGCTCAACCGGCTGGCGGCGTCTTTCGCCCTGCTCGCCGACACCAGCATGATGCTGCTCGGCGGCGAACTGAAACGTCGCGAACGACTGTCGGCGCGCCTGGGTGATGTACTCAGCCACCTGTACCTGGCCTCGGCGGCGCTCAAGCGCTACCACGACCTCGGTTACCCGGAACATTCGCAGCCCATGCTGCGCTGGGCCGTGGAGGAAAGCCTGGGCAAGGCCGAACAGGCGCTGGAAGAGCTGCTCAGCAACTTCCCCAGCAAACTGCTCGGTTGCGCCCTGCGCCTGCTGGTATTGCCGCTGGGCCGCCGTCACAAAGGCCCAAGCGATGAACTGGACGCCGAAGTGGCTGGCATCATCGGCCGTAACAGCGGCGACCCTGCGCTGGAGGAACTGCTCGAAGGCTGCTATCGCCCACAAGCCGAACAGGACCCGGTGGGGGCACTGCAATATGCGATGAACCTGCTGCAGGACGTACAGCCCCTGCAGAAAAAACTGCACAAGGCCGTCAAAGCCGGCCAGGTTCAGGAGCTGCCAGGACAAAGCCTGATCGATGCCGCGCTGGCTGCTGGGACTCTCAACCCGGAAGAGGCACACAGCCTCCATCAGGCCGAAGCGGCGCGCCGGGTGGTGATCGATGTCGATGACTTCGCCAAGGAAGAGCTGACCTTGGGCTCCGGCAAGGTCCGTTAAACCGACAGGACAGCGGGCGACGCGAGCCTTATACTTGCGCGCCCGTTTTACCTACAGGATTGCCCCATGGCCAACACCCACATCGACCATCACCTCGCCCTGCTGCAGCACCTGCGCACCATCCTGGTCGCCTTGGGCGAAGCCGAGCAGATTCTCGATGACAGCCACGCCATGTACCTGGAGCGCTACGACGAATTGCTCAGCGACCTGCCGGGCGATCCGGAAGCCAGCCTCTACCTGGGCCAGGACCTGATCAGCCAGATCTTCCAGCGCTACCCACAAATCGCCCACCTGGTCCCCCGCGACCTGCTGTGGTTCTTCGGCGGCGACTGCCTGCACTTTATGCCCGACGAAGAAATCGAGATGTACCAGACCCTCGAAGAACGCCGCTTCTACGCCGAAGAAAACGACGAACCCTTCGACTGGAACCAGGAAAAGCAGCTGCTGGCCATGCCCGCGCAGGGCAGCAAACACTAATCCTCAGCCAGAAACAAGAAAGCCCGCACGGCATAACCGGCGGGCTTTTTTACATGCTTCAAAAACAACAGAAACAAAAACGCCGCTCAGTGAGCGGCGTTCTTGTTGCTTTCTATTGAAAGAAAATGGAGCGGGAAACGAGACTCGAACTCGCGACCCCGACCTTGGCAAGGTCGTGCTCTACCAACTGAGCTATTCCCGCAATACAACTTGGTACTAAAAATGGCGTCCCCTAGGGGACTCGAACCCCTGTTACCGCCGTGAAAGGGCGGTGTCCTAGGCCACTAGACGAAGGGGACCTTGGAACTTGTCGGCTACCTGCCTAAGCAGATCACCTTAATTTGGAGCGGGAAACGAGACTCGAACTCGCGACCCCGACCTTGGCAAGGTCGTGCTCTACCAACTGAGCTATTCCCGCATACAACTTGGTTTTTTTCAGCACACTTCATTAAGAAGTGGCGTCCCCTAGGGGACTCGAACCCCTGTTACCGCCGTGAAAGGGCGGTGTCCTAGGCCACTAGACGAAGGGGACGCAGCCCGGAAACTAAAACTTCTATCCGGCTTCTACACGTTTTGCCGTGAGGCATTGCGCTACGAAGTGGCGCGCATTCTATGGAGCCTTGCAAGGCTCGTCAACCTCTGTGTAAAAAATTTTATAAATCAAAGACTTCAGCTACGAATGTGAGGCAGCGCTACCAGCCTCTTGGCTAACGCACTACACTCGGACGAAAACAGGTGATCGAGGCCCCACCCATGTCCCCACTCGTGATTACCATATTGATTGTCTCTGGCATCGCCATATTGATCGCCATCGCATACATCAATCATATGGTCGAGAACAACAAGCTGGAAAAGGCACGCATCAAAGCCGACCTCAATGATCGCCTGCGCCGCTGCACAGATCTTGCCGAAGCCCTCCCCGGCCAACTGATGACGCCAGCCTTGAAGTTATTGCTGAGCCGCCTGCAGCTGCACTTCAGTGAACGCATGCTGCCTTTAGACAAGGGCAATAACGCCCTCAAGACGCGCATTGAAGAGCTGCGCAAGCTGATCGCCCAAGGCGAGTCGATTCCCGTAAACAATCCGCCGCAACCTATTCTCAATGAAGCCAAAGCCAAGGAAGTACGCTACCAACTGGAAAACCTCCACGGTCAACTGACCCGTTGCGCCAAAAACGGAATTATCCCGACCAACGAAGCCAAGCATTGGCTGAAAGAAGTGCGCCATATGCTGACCCAGGTGCACATCGAGTTTTTCGGCAACCTCGGCCAACAGGCCCTGCAGCAAAACCAGCCTGGCCAGGCACGCCTGGCATTCGAGCGCGGCGTGCAGTACCTGCGTAAACAACCTGACCCCGCTCCTTACCAGAACGCGCTGAAGAAATTCGAAGAACAACTGGCACGCGCCAACGCCATGGTTCTGGAAAGCAATAAGCCGACCACTGACCAAGCCACTGAACTGGATGCCGGCCTGGAGTCTCTTGGCGGCGATGACGAGTGGAAGAAGAAGAACATCTACGACTAACCCCTCCAGCGCGCAGCGTGCGCGCTACCGCCCTGCCTATGAGTACCGCATATGAGCCTGACTGTTTACGGTGCCCCGCTGTCGCCCTTCGTCCGTAAAGTTCGCCTGTTTCTGGCTGAAAAGAACCTGGACTACCAACTGGAAATCATCCTGCCGTTCGGCCAGCCTGCCTGGTACCGCGACATGAGCCCGCTGGGGCGTATTCCGGCCATGAAGGATGGCGACTTCAGCCTTGCCGACTCCAGCGTGATCTGCCAGTACCTGGACGACAAGCATCCAGATCAGAGCAACCTGCTAGGCCAGAACGCCGAACAACGCGCGCAGGTACGCTGGCTGGAGAAATATGCCGATTATGAACTAGCGCCCCTGTGCACCTTCACAGTGTTCCGCAACCGCGCACTGAAACCCAGCATGGGTCAGGGCTGCGACGAAGCCGCCGTGCAAAAAGCCCTGCACGAAAAGCTGCCCGCACACTTTGACTACCTGGAGAAGACCCTTGGCTCGGCCCAATACCTGGTTGCCGACAGCCTGACCCTGGCTGACCTGGCCTTGGCCTGTCAGCTGATCAATATGCAGCACGGCGACGAGCAACTGGACGCGCAGCGCTGGCCTAACCTGAGTGCGCACTATGCGCGAATCACAGCGCGCGACTCGGTGCAGGCTGTATTGCCGGGCGAGCTGAAGATGCTCGCCAAGATGGCCGCCAAGGCCTGACTTCGCAACCCCAGATAGCAAAGAGCCCGGATCGACCGGGCTCCTTTCATACCTGCAACCTTAACAGTCAGTCAGCGCAACAAACACCTCGACCAACCGCTCGACACCGGCCTGATCCGCCGCACTAAAACGTGCCAATGACGGGCTGTCGAGATCCAGCACGCCAAGCAAGCGGCCGTCCTTGAACAGCGGCACCACCAGCTCGCTATTGGAGGCGCTGTCGCAGGCAATATGCCCGGCAAATGCATGTACATCTTCAACGCGCTGAGTCTGCCCAGTGGCCGCTGCAGCACCACATACGCCGCGACCGAAGGGAATCCGCACACAGGCCACTTTGCCCTGGAACGGCCCGAGCACCAGCTCCTCGCCGCGAGCCAGGTAGAAACCCGCCCAGTTCAGGTCGCTCAGTTCCTGAAACAGAAAAGCCGAAAACTGCGCCGCATTAGCAATAAAATCGCGCTCACCCGCCAGCAGCGCCTGCAGTTGCGCCACCAGCAACGGGTAACCGTCGAGCCCCTGCCCGCTTTGTTGTAGATCAATCATCAGTTTTACTCAGTAATTGCAAACCTACCCAATCACGGGCGAATTGATAAGCGCAGCGGCCATTACGGTTACCGCGCCCCAAGGCCCAGCGTATTGCCGCCTTTTCCAGCTCGTCGTGCCATTGCCAGGCCAAACCGGCCTGCGCGGCATGCACCTCGACCCAGTGCCTTACCACGTCGAGGAAGTGCTCCTGAGTAAAGGGATAAAACGACAGCCACAGGCCGAAACGATCGGACAACGCGATCTTGTCTTCCACCGCCTCGTTGGGGTGCAGCTCGCCATCCACACGCTGCCAGCTTTCGTTGTCGCTGTGTTTTTCCGGCAGCAAATGACGGCGGTTGGAGGTGGCATACAGCAACACATTGTCCGGCGCACGCTCCAGAGAACCATCCAGCACGGTTTTCAGCATGCGGTAATCGCCCTCGCCAGCCTCGAATGACAAGTCATCGCAGAACAGCACAAAACGCTGCGGCAGCTCGCTCAACTGCTCGACGATGCGCGGCAGATCGGCCAGGTGATCACGTTCGATCTCGATCAGACGCAGCCCCGCCGCCGCATGCTCGGCCAACAGCGCACGCACCAAGGATGATTTACCAGTGCCGCGCGCGCCCCAGAGCAATGCGTGGTTGGCCGGCAGGCCCTGAATGAACTGCTGGGTATTGCGCGCCAACTGAGCACGCTGACGGTCTACCCCGATCAGATCATCCAGACTCACATCCAGACTGACCTGGAGCGGCGCCAGAAAGCCGTTGCGACCATCACGTTGCCAACGTGCCGCCAGGCTCTGCTGCCAGTCGATAACCGGGCGCTGGGCCGGCAGTAACGGCTCCAGGCGCGCCAATACAGCCTCTGCGCGCAACAAAAAATCACTTAAACGAGAATCCA
>DASRUM010000071.1:0-8328 GCA_035655415.1 Pseudomonas sp. | reverse complement strand
CAACAGCGTGGCGACCCGCAGGTACTCCATCACCTCCATGTAGTCACCTTCCGCGTCCTCGGATTCCTCCAGGGCACTCTGTACCTGGGCGATGGCCGCCAGGTCCTGCAGCACCTCGCTCGCCTCGGCACTCAGGGCCGTCTCGCGGGCGGTCAGACCGAAGCCGCCGAGAAAACCCTGGCACCACTGCCCCAGGGCCGCGGCCCGTTCGGCCAGTGGCGCATCGTCGGATGGCAACAGCAACACCATGGCCATGTCGGTGCCGGACAGTTCATCCTTGACCATGGCCTGCAGGCCGATCAGGGCCTGGTGCACTCCATCCGAGGGCGCGCCGCCCAGCAGCTCGGCGGCATCCACCAGCCAGGGCTCGGACTCGAAGCCGGCACCGGCGCAACTGCGCCCCAGCAACAGGCCGTGCAATTCGGCGGGCGAAACGGGTTGACCGCTGCTGGCGAGCAGGGCGGAAAAAGCACTGTAGGGCGAATTCTGGATGGGCATAGGCGACTAGGCGCCACAGGGCGCAATGACTAGAATGAAGGCCTCGTATCCTAGCACCGGCAGGCGCGCCGAGGCCATCACCAGGCCGCCGTCCGGTTTGCCCCTTACCTGGGGCAATCCTATATAGTTGCGCCCATCCCAACCCTGGTGAGAGACCATGGAAGACGCCAACCTGCACACACTGACCGTCAAGTTCGAATTGCTGATCCGACGCGTCGAGCAGCTCAAGGCCGACAAGCGTGTGCTGCTGGCGAATGAAAAGGCCTGGCGCGAGGAACGCGCCCAACTGATCGAGAAGAACGAAATGGCCCGGCACAAGGTCGAATCGATGATTTCGCGCCTTAAAGCCCTGGAGCAGGACTGATCATGAGCCAACCCGATACCGTTACCGTGCAGATCCTCGACAAGGAATACTGCATCGCCTGTCCCACCAACCAGCGCGCCAACCTGGAAAGCGCCGCGCGCTACCTGGACGGCAAGATGCGCGAGATCCGCTCCAGCGGCAAGGTCATAGGCGCCGACCGCGTCGCCGTGATGGCCGCGCTGAATATCACCCATGACCTGCTGCACAAGCAGCAGTCCCTGGATCAGGAAGTCAGCTCCACCCGCGAGCAGGTGCGCGACCTGCTCGATCGGGTCGACCATGCCCTGGCCGACGATCCCGATAGCCGTAACGGCTGATGACCGCCACGCGGATTCAGGTATACTGGCCGCTACTCCCTGATATGTGCGCCAGTTGGTGATGTCCCTGAGCCGATACGCACAAACCCGGGGGTTGCAAGTTGAGGCCGGTGTGCATGTCCGCCTGACGGAAAGCCTTAACGCCTCCTGCAACCTCCACCTTGAACTTTCGGGTTCAAGGGCTAAGCCGACAGCGGCACGTCGGGGAGTCATTCTTTCTAGCCGGTTGCCCTTCTGCGGCGATCGCTACAGCAACAGCCCATGCTCGATACCTCTGCACTAAGCCGCGCGCAATTACGCCGCCATCTGCGTGCGCAGCGTCGCGCCCTCAGCCGCCACGCTCAACGCCAAGCCGCCCAAGGTTTGTATAAACAGCTGGCACAACACCCGCTGTTTCGCCGCGCGCGGCATATTGCCCTGTACCTGCCGAATGACGGCGAGATCAATCCGCGCCCCCTGCTGCGCGCCGCCCAGCAACGGGGCAAGGCGACCTATCTGCCGGTGCTCAGCCCCTGGCCGCGCAGCAAGATGGTGTTTCAACGCATCCGTATGGGTGAGCGCCTGCAGAAGAATCGCTTCGGCATTGACGAGCCCCGGCGCAACTGCAAGCAGCAACGCAAGGTCTGGGCACTGGATCTGGTATTGCTACCGCTAGTCGGTTTCGACCACCACGGCGCGCGTCTGGGCATGGGCGGCGGGTTTTATGATCGCAGCTTGGCGTATCGCGCATTGCGCAAAAATTGGCACAAACCGACATTACTGGGTTTGGCGCATGAATGTCAGCAGGTGGATCGCCTGGCGATGGCCAGCTGGGATGTGCCACTGCAAGGCACAGTGACGGATAAGGCGTGGTATTGAATCAAGCCGTTTAAAGGCTGTACCGCACTCCCTGCGGTACGTACCAGGTTCAACCAGCCGCTTGCGACTGACTGACCGGCGCATCAGCCTGGCGATCCCACAAGCTCTGGGTATAACCGGTAGTTACCACTCCCAGGCTGAACAGAATTACCAAAATCAACAACACATCTGGTTTACGTTTCATCGAATGCCTCCCCCTTAAAGGCATAGCGCACGCTGTATTCGCGGCGATTATTTTTATAGGTCCAACAGCGGCTGCCATCCACACATGCCGGGTGCAACACTGCTACACACCGGGCACCACCAGGTAAACAGCACCTGCCCGCTAACGGACTGAATCATAGGAGCAAAGTTCATGCCTTATTGGTTAATGAAGTCAGAACCCGACGAACTCTCGTTCCACGATCTGCAGCGCCTGGAGCAGGCGCGCTGGGATGGCGTGCGTAATTACCAGGCGCGCAACTTCCTGCGCAGCATGCAGCCGGGGGATCTGTTCTTCTTTTACCACTCCAGTTGCCCGGAGCCAGGCATTGCCGGAATTGCCCGCATCGCCTCGACGCACTACCCCGATCCTACGGCGCTAGAGCCTGGCAGCCACTACTTCGATGCCAAGGCCAGCGCAGACAAGAATCCCTGGAGCGCGGTCGATGTGGCGTTTGTCGAGGCCTTCAAGCGGGTGATCCCGCTGGCGCAGCTGAAAGCGCAGAGTGCGCTGCTAGCGTTGCCGCTGGTACAGAAGGGCAGCCGCCTCTCGGTGATGCCGGTCAGCGCCGAGGAGTGGGCAGCCGTGCTGGCACTGCGCTGAAATGGCGCAGCGCCTGCTGCATGAGGGTTATTGAATAATCAGGTTATTGAATAGCAGATCTTCGACCAGTGGCTTGCCCTCTTCCTGGGTGAGCACTTCCTGCACCTGCTTGAGCGCTTCGGCACGCAAGGTTTCGCGAGCGCCTGGGGCTGACATGGCCTCTTCAGTCTGCTGAGAGAACAGCATGACCAACTGATTGCGGATCAGTGGATCGTGGTGTTTGACCTTGGCCTCGACATCCGCACCGGTTACCCGCAAGGAAATATCGGCCTTGAAGAACTTGAGCTTCGGCCCATCACCAAAATTCCCCACCAGCGCAGGAAATAGAGAAACATAAGCCACTACCGGAGTGGCTGCCTCTCCCTCTTTAGCCTCTTTATCCTCATTGGCCTGCGCCAGCAATGGCAGGGACAGGGCTAACAGCAATGCGATCCAGGCTTTCACAGGCGGTATTCCTCAAGAGTTCAGCCCCTAGCATAGCCACAGTGAGCCAGCGGCCCAAGCCCCAAGCTTATGCATGACCATCAGGCACAGGCATGCTCATTGACCGGGCACCGCCCGCACCTACACTGCATGGCCATCAACCGCAGAGGAAAAGCCCGATGAAAGCCGTGCTGTGCAAAGCCTTCGGCCCCGCCGAAACCCTGGTACTGGAAGAAGTCGCCAGCCCCGAAGCGAAGAAAAACGAAATACTGCTCCAGGTCCATGCGGCCGGGGTCAACTTCCCCGACACCCTGATCATCGAAGGCAAATACCAGTTCAAACCGCCCTTCCCCTTTTCCCCAGGCGGTGAAGCCGCCGGCGTGGTAACTGCCGTGGGCGAGAAAGTCAGCCACCTGAAGGTCGGCGACCGGGTGATGGCCCTGACCGGCTGGGGCAGCTTTGCCGAAGAAGTGGCGGTGCCCGGCTACAACGTTATGCCGATCCCGGCGAGCATGGACTTTGCCAGCGCTGCCGCCTTCGGCATGACCTACGGCACTTCGATGCACGCCCTCAAGCAGCGCGCCAACCTGCAACCGGGGGAAACCCTGCTGGTGCTCGGCGCATCGGGCGGCGTTGGCCTGGCGGCAGTGGAAATCGGCAAGGCCATGGGCGCTAAGGTGATTGCAGCTGCAAGCAGCGCGGAAAAACTCGAAGTAGCCAAGGCCGCCGGCGCCGATGAGCTGATCAACTACAGCGAAAGCAATCTGAAGGACGAAGTGAAACGCCTGACCGGCGGACAGGGCGCAGACGTGATCTATGACCCGGTGGGTGGCGACTTGTTCGATGCCGCCATTCGCTCAATCGCCTGGAACGGCCGCCTGCTGGTAGTGGGTTTTGCCAGCGGGCGCATTCCCGAGCTGCCGGTCAACCTCACCCTGCTCAAGGGCGCCGCCGTGGTCGGGGTATTCTGGGGCTCCTTCGCCCAGCGCCAGCCGCAGGACAACGCCGCCAACTTCCAGCAACTGTTCGCCTGGCATGCCGAAGGCAAGCTCAAGCCGCTGGTGTCGCAAACCTTCCCACTGGAACAAGCGGCGGAGGCGATCAACACCCTCGGCCAGCGCAAGGCGGTGGGCAAAGTGGTAGTCACCGTGCGTTAAGCCAAACGCTCAGCAAAAGGCCGTCCATCAGGCGTAATGCTGTTCACTTTAGGTCGCATGCTTTTTACTCCCCTCTCCCATTTATGGGAGAGGGGCTGGGGGTGAGGGCTGAAAACACCGCCAAACTGGAGGCCTTCCCCTCTCCCCGGAGGGGCGAGGGGATGATCGCGTCCACCCGATGCTTAAGTGAACAGCATTACGTCCATCAGGCGGCCTTTTTTATGCGCGGGATTCAGCCGCGCGGCGCGTAGGCAAAGACATCCGCGCGCATCTGGTGCGCATCCATACCGGCATCCACCAGCGCATCCAGGGTGGCGTAGACCATCGCCGGCGAGCCGCTGGCATAGAGGTGCAGCGCCTTGAGGTCACTGAAGTCTTCGCGCACAGCCTCGTGCAATAAGCCGCAACGACCTTGCCAGCCGCACTGATCACTGACCACCTGATGCAGGAACAGATTGGGCACCTGCTGCCACTGCGCCCAGTGCTGCAGTTCGTAGAAGTCTTCTGGACGGCGCGCGCCCCAGTACAGATGCACCGGGTGGGAGAAACCGGCGGCGCGGCAGTGTTCAATCAGGCTGTGCATCTGCGCCATGCCGGTACCGGCGGCGATCAACACCAGTGGTCCATCCGGCAGCTCGGCCAGGTGAGTATCACCGAAAGGCATTTTCACTCGCACCAGGCCGGTACGACGCAACTGGGCAATCAGCTCGACAGTGGCTTCGTCGCGAGCCAGTACATGCAGCTCCAGCTCGCGTCCGCGATGCGGTGCCGAGGCCAGGGAGAACGCCGCGTAATCGTCACCATCGCGCTGCAGCAGCAGGTATTGCCCGGCGTGATAACGCGGCACCTTGCCGGCAGGCGCCTGCAGGCGCAGACGAAAGACATCGCCACCTACGTCATCGCACGCTACCACCTGGCAGGCCAGCTCACGCACCAGCAGCTCGCCAGGGGCCAGCACGCCATCCCAGTGCAGCACACAGTCTTGCAGCGGTTCGGCCAGACAGGTGAACAGCTCACCCTGACTCAGCTCAACCCCGCCCTGCTGCACACGGCCTTCAACCAGCAGCGCCGCGCAGATATGGCAGTTGCCATTGCGGCAGCTCTGCGGGCAGTCATACCCAAGCCGCCGTGCCGCATCGAGGATGCGTTCCTGGGGCTGCACGTCAAGTACCGCGCCTGAAGGGTTCAGGGTGACTTTCATCAATCAATTCCCAACTCAGACCACAGCGCGTCGACGCGCTGCTTGATCGCATCATCCTGAACGATAGCCCGACCCCACTCGCGCGTCGTCTCGCCCGGCCACTTGTGGGTGGCATCCAGCCCCATCTTCGAGCCCAAACCTGAGATCGGCGAGGCAAAGTCGAGGTAATCGATCGGTGTGTTATCGATCAGCACGGTGTCGCGCTTGGGGTCCATGCGCGTGGTAATTGCCCAGATCACGTCGTTCCAGTCCCTTGCGTTGATATCGTCGTCGGTGACGATAACGAACTTGGTGTACATGAACTGTCGCAGGAACGACCACACACCGAGCATTACCCGCTTGGCGTGGCCAGGGTACTGCTTCTTGATGGTCACCACCGCCATGCGGTAGGAACAGCCTTCCGGCGGCAGGTAGAAGTCGATGATCTCGGGAAACTGCTTCTGTAGGATCGGCACAAACACTTCGTTGAGCGCCACGCCGAGAATCGCCGGCTCATCCGGCGGACGACCGGTGTAGGTGCTGTGATAGATCGGCTTTTGCCGACGGGTAATGCGCTCGACGGTAAACACCGGAAAGGTATCAACCTCGTTGTAATAGCCGGTGTGGTCGCCGTATGGGCCTTCCGGCGCGGTCTCGCCCGGGTGGATTACACCCTCCAGGACGATTTCAGCACTGGCCGGCACCTGCAGATCACTGCCACGGGCCTTGACCAGCTCGGTGCGGTGACCGCGCAGCAGGCCGGCAAATGCGTATTCGGAAAGGCTGTCGGGCACCGGGGTGACCGCGCCGAGAATAGTCGCCGGATCGGCGCCAAGGGCGACGCATACCGGATAGGGACGATCCGGGTACTTCTGGCACCACTCGCGGAAATCCAGGGCGCCGCCACGGTGGCTGAGCCAGCGCATGATCACCTTGTTACGGCCGATCACTTGCTGGCGGTAGATACCGAGGTTCTGCCGCTCTTTATTCGGGCCTTTGGTGATGGTCAGGCCCCAGGTAATCAGCGGACCGACATCGCCTGGCCAGCAGGTTTGCACGGGTAGCTTGCCGAGGTCGACATCGTCGCCCTCTTCGACCACTTCCTGACACGGCGCATCCTTCAGCACCTTGGGCGCCATGCTCAGCACCTTCTTGTAGATCGGCAGCTTGTTCCAGGCGTCCTTGAGGCCTTTCGGCGGCTCAGGTTCCTTGAGAAAGGCCAGCAGCTTGCCGATTTCGCGCAGCTCGCTGACTTCTTCCGCGCCCATGCCCAAGGCCACGCGCTTTGGCGTGCCGAACAAGTTGCCGAGTACCGGCACGTCGAAGCCTGTGGGGTTTTCGAAGAGCAGCGCCGGCCCGCCTTTACGCAGGGTGCGGTCGCAGATTTCGGTCATTTCCAGCACAGGGGAAACCGGCGTCTGGATGCGCTTGAGTTCGCCGCGCGTCTCCAGGCCGCGAATAAAGTCGCGCAGGTCACGATACTGCATGCAGATGCCTCGTTTCGGGCCGAGCAATAGGGGCGCAAAGTTTAGCGCCGAACTGGGTCTTTCAGAAGGGAAAGCCAATACCCAGGAACACAAAAGCCGGGCTTACCCGGCTTTTGTAGGTGCGTATGTTTAGGATCGTAGCGAGCGAAGGTCAGGCAAGGCAAAAACAGACGAAAAAGCGGAGTGTACTTTTGTACATGAGCATTTTGAGTCTGTTTTTAACGCAGCATCACCGATGCGCAGTAGATCCTCTTACTTACGCTTCATCGACTGGAAGAACTCTTCGTTGGTCTTGGTCGCTTTCAACTTGTCGGTGAGGAACTCGATGGCGGCAATCTCATCCATCGGGTGCAACAGCTTGCGCAGAATCCACATGCGCTGCAGTTCGTCATCGGCGGTCAGCAGTTCTTCGCGGCGGGTACCGGCGCGGTTGATGTTGATCGCAGGGAACACACGCTTTTCAGCGATGCGACGGTCCAGCGGCAGCTCCATGTTACCGGTGCCTTTGAACTCTTCGTAGATCACTTCATCCATCTTCGAGCCGGTTTCGACCAGCGCGGTGGCGATGATGGTCAGCGAACCGCCTTCCTCGATGTTCCGCGCGGCGCCGAAGAAGCGTTTCGGCTTCTCCAGGGCATGAGCGTCGACACCACCGGTGAGCACCTTGCCGGAGCTTGGGATCACGGTGTTGTAGGCACGCGCCAGACGGGTGATGGAGTCGAGCAGGATGACCACGTCCTTCTTGTGCTCGACCAGGCGCTTGGCCTTCTCGATGACCATTTCGGCAACCTGCACGTGGCGGGTTGGCGGCTCGTCGAAGGTCGAGGCAACCACTTCGCCGCGCACGGTGCGCTGCATTTCGGTCACTTCTTCCGGGCGCTCGTCGATCAGTAGAACGATCAGGTGGCACTCGGGGTTGTTGCGCGCGATGTTCGCCGCGATATTCTGCAGCATGATGGTCTTACCGGCTTTCGGCGGTGCGACTATCAGGCCACGCTGGCCTTTGCCAATCGGGGCGCAGAGGTCGATCACCCGGCCAGTGATGTCCTCGGTGGAGCCGTTACCGGCTTCCATCACCAGACGCTTGTTGGGGAACAACGGCGTCAGGTTTTCGAACAGAATCTTGTTCTTGGCGTTTTCCGGGCGGTCGTAGTTGATCGTGTCAACCTTGAGCAGCGCGAAGTAACGCTCGCCTTCTTTCGGCGGGCGAATCTTGCCGACGATGGTATCGCCAGTACG
>DASRUM010000070.1:0-25127 GCA_035655415.1 Pseudomonas sp. | reverse complement strand
CGCACTAAATCAGCGCGCGCGCACCACAGCGGAGCCTCAGATGAGCGAACCCTTGATTCTTCAGCCCACACTTGCCGCAGACTCGTGCGTCATTTGGTTGCACGGCCTGGGTGCCGACCGCTACGACTTTATGCCGGTTGCGGAGATGCTCCAGAAGCGCTTACACAACACCCGCTTCGTTCTGCCGCAAGCGCCGACACAGGCAGTGACGATCAACGGCGGCTACGCCATGCCCAGCTGGTACGACATTCTGGCCATGAGCCCGGCCCGCGCGATCAACCGCGAGCAGCTGGAAGCCTCAGCGCAGCAGGTGATCGCACTGATCGAAGGGCAACGCGACAGCGGCATTGACCCTGCGCGCATCGTTCTCGCCGGCTTCTCCCAGGGCGGCGCGGTGGTGCTGCACACCGCCTTCCTACGCTGGCAGTTCGCCCTCGGCGGGGTAATCGCTCTGTCGACCTATGCGCCGACTTTCAGCGACGACATCCAGCTGGCGGATACAAAAAGACAACTGCCGGTCCTGTGTTTGCATGGCACATTCGACGACATAGTTCTGCCGGCCATAGGCCGCGCAGCTCATGACTACCTGAGTGCCTCTGGCGTCAGCGTGCAATGGCGTGATTACCCGATGGGCCACGAAGTGGTGAATGAGGAAATCCGCGACATCGCCGACTGGCTGGAGCAACGGTTCACCAGTTGACTGTCTGCGAGCGAAAACACCTATGCCTGCCATCCCTGCGATCAAGACCCTGCGCGATATCCAGCTGATCGAGCAAACTCCACTGGCCGAGCGCGACCTGCCGGCCAGTACCTATGAGCTGATCCGCCGCAGCGCAGCGCGGCAAGCGGATGCACCGGCACTCTCGTTTATCCTCCAGGGCACGGCAGATGAGGCGGCTTACCGCCTCAGTTATGGGCAACTGCTGGGCAAGATCACCCAGACCGCCAACGCTTTCCACCGCCTGGGCCTGCGCCCGGGCAAGGCGGTGTCGTTTCTGTTGCCTAACCTGCCGCACACCCACTTCGCCATCTGGGGCGGCGAAGCGGCCGGGATCGTCAACGCGATCAACCCGCTGCTCGACCCGGAACATATCGCCGAACTGATTCAGGCTTCGGACTCGGAACTGCTGGTGACCCTGGCGCCCTTCCCCGGCACCGACCTGTGGGCCAAGGTCGAAGGCCTGCGCGAGCAACTGCCAACGCTCAAGGCAATTATCTGCGTGGACATGGCCAACCTGCTGCCTGAGCCACAGAGCACCGCCATCAAGGCGCAGCGCGGGCCATTGCCGGACGGCGTGCTGGATTTCGATGAACTAATCGCCAGCTGCCCGGATGATCACCTGGAAAGCGGCCGCGTAATCGCGCCAGACGACATTGCCAGCTACTTCCACACCGGCGGCACCACTGGTACGCCGAAGCTCGCACCGCACAGCCATGGCAACGAAGTGGCCATGGCGTTCAGCATGAACTTGGTTACCCGCTTCGAGCCGGGCGATGTAACCCTTTGCGGCCTGCCGCTGTTTCACGTCAACGGGGTGATTGTTACAGGTCTGACTGCTTTCATCGGCGGCGCCGAAGTGCTGCTGGCTACGCCGCAGGGGTACCGCAACGCCAACCTGATCAGCAATTTCTGGACGATCATCGAACGCCATAAAGTCAGCTTCTTTAGCGGCGTACCAACCATCTACGCCGGCCTGCTGCAGGTGCCGAGCGAAGGCCATGACCTCAGCTCGCTGAAATACGCATTGTGCGGCGCCGCACCGATGCCGGTGGAGCTGATTCGCCAGTTCGAAAGCAAAATCGGACTGACCCTGATCGAAGGCTACGGCCTCACCGAAGGCACCTGCGGCAGCTGCGCCAACCCGCCTGCTGGCGAACGTCGCCCCGGCTCCATCGGCTTGCCGATGCCTTATTGCGAAGTAGCGATCAAGATCCTTGATGAGCAGGGCAACTATTTAAGGGAGGCTAATCGCAATGAAATCGGCAATCTGTGCATCCGTGGCGCCACGGTATTCAAGGGTTACCTGCAGAGCAGCAAGAACGCAGGCATCTGGGTCGACGGCGATTGGTTCAACACCGGCGATTTGGGCCGCGTGGATGCCGATGGCTATATCTGGCTGACAGGACGCAGCAAGGACCTGATCATCCGGGGCGGCCACAATATCGACCCGCAGATGATCGAGGAAGCGCTGCACAAGCACCCCGCAGTGGCCATGGCCGCAGCGGTCGGCAAGCCTGACGAGAAAGCCGGCGAGCTGCCGGTGGTCTACGTGCAACTCAAGCCCGGTGCTAAGGTTAGCGAAGCCGAATTGCTGGCCCATGCTGCCGAACACATCCCCGAGCGTGCGGCGATTCCCAAGGACGCCTGGATCATCGACGCTATCCCGCTGACCGCCGTAGGTAAAACCTTCAAGCCGGCGCTACGATTCGACGCCATTACGCGCGTCTACCAAGCTGCGCTGGCGGAGCTGGATTCGCGCCTACGCGTGGAAGTGCTCAGCGATGACAAGCGCGGGCAGGTCGCCCACATCTACCTGCCCGCAGCTCAAGCAGCGCTAGCTGACGCAGTGAGCAAACGCCTGGCCGGCTTTGCCGTGGCCATAGAACTGCACCCCAGCGAGTAAGCAAGTGCTGGCGTAAGGATCGCGCCAGATTTGTGACCAACCATTCAACTTCAATACCACTGGTCGCCCGTGCGTCTGACAAGGATTGTCAGGCCACAGGCAGCGGAATATGTTCAGGCATGGTGTTCGCCCTTAATGCAGGGAGCGTTAGCGATGACCAACATTCCCAACTCACAACAGTCACACCTGCCGATCCAATGAAAAACGCCAAATGGCAGGCTGACCTGCAGCAACTTCGCAACCTGCGACTGTTCAATAACGTCGCCGCCAGCAGCATCAGCCAGCTGCTCAAGGAATTCCGCGCCTGCGATCTGGAAGCCGGCGAAGTCTTGCTGTCGCCCTTCAATCGCAACCAGTACCTCTATCTGCTGCTCAAGGGCCAACTCAAGGTCTACCTCGGCTCGCTCGAGAGCCAGGCCGTCAGCACCCTGAAAGTCGGCGATTGCGCCGGCGAAATCAGCTTTATCGACAATGAACACCCCTCCGCCTACGTCGTGGCGACTGAGCCCTGCTGCGTGCTGCGCCTGCACCGTGAATCGCTGTTCAACCTGTTCCAGCAATCACCGGAATTGATGCAGAACATGCTTGAACTGCTTTGCGACCGTGTGCGCAAAGGCAACCGGATCATTCTCGACAGCGAACAGACCGCCAATATCGATGCCCTCACCGGCGCCTACAACCGCCGCTGGCTGGAGCATATCTTTGAGCGCGAAAGCACCCGCAGCGCCTTCAATGGCAAACCGCTGTGCATGCTGATGCTCGATGTCGACCACTTCAAAGCCTACAACGATCAACACGGCCACCTCGCTGGCGATTATGCCCTGTGCCTGGTGGCGCACACCCTGCGCAGCCAGCTAAGACCCAAAGACAGCCTGACCCGCTACGGTGGTGAAGAGTTCGTCATCCTACTGCCGGAAATCAGCCTTGATGAGGCCCGCAACATCGGCGAACGGCTGCGCCTGGCGCTGCGCAATATCAGCTCGTTCCACTCACCGATTGGCGTGTTGCCCGGTGTGACCGTGTCCATTGGCCTGGCGCAGATGCAACCCAAGGACAGCCTGCAAGGCGTGATCGCCCGCGCTGACAGCGCGCTGTATCAGGCCAAGCAGCAAGGTCGCGACTGCCTCTGCGGCTAATCCTCACGATCTGCTGCGCGTCGGCCCTGCTGCGTTAAAAACAGACTCGGAATGCTCATGTACAAAAGTACACTCCGCTTCCTCGCCTGTTTTTGCCTTGCAGGACTCTAGCTCGCGAGATCGTCAACAAACGTTAAAGCACCCGTACTGCAGTCCAATCAACCACATTTCTTACTCACTCTTGCTAGAGTGCTGCGCATAACAACAACGCCCGGATGGCACCTTAAACTATGCGCAAGATTCTGATCGCCCTGCTGATAGTCCTGTTGATTTCTGCTGGCAGTGTGTTTGCCCTGCCCTCCCTGTTTGACCGCAAGATGAACAGCGTCGAATCCCCCGCGCCTTACCCCGCCAGTGAATCGGCCAATCAGCTGCATCAACAGCTGTTTATCGCCGACCTGCATGACGACGTGCTGCTGTGGGAGCGTGACCTACTCAAGCGCTACGACTTCGGCCACTCTGACCTGCCGCGCATGCTCGAAGGCCGCGTTGGGCTGCAGGTATTCTCCACCGTGACCAAGACGCCGCGCGGCATCAACTATGAGCGCAACAGCGGCGAAACCGACAACATCACCCTACTGGCCATGGCCCAGCGCTGGCCCAAGGAAACCTGGAACAGCCTGCTGCAACGCGCGCTCTACCAAGCGCACAAACTCAATGAGGCCAGTGCCAACAGCGACGGTCGCCTGGTCATGATCAAGAGCCGTGGCGACCTCGCCAGCTTTGTCAGCGCCTGGCAGAAAGACCCGCAGCGTGTAGCGGCAATTCTCGCCACCGAGGGCCTGCAACCGATCGAGGGCAAGCTGGAAAACGTCGACGCGCTGTATGACGCCGGTTTTCGCATCACCGGCCTGACCCACTTCTTTGATAACGAAATCGGCGGCTCGGCCCACGGCCTGGAAAAAGGCGGCCTGACCCCGCTAGGCCGGCAAGTGATCAAGCGCCTGGAAGAAAAAGCCATGCTCATCGACCTAGCTCACGCCTCACGCCCTCTGATCGATGACGTACTGGCCATCGCCACCCGCCCGGTGCTGGTTTCCCACACCGGCGTTGAAGGTACGTGCAAAGGCACCCGCAACCTCAGCGACCAACACCTGAAAGCCATTGCCGCCACGGGCGGAGTAATCGGTATCGGCTACTGGGATGCTGCCGTATGCGCCACGTCGGTCGAGGCCATCGTCAAGGCAATCCGCTACACCGCCGGCTTGATTGGCGTACAGCACGTGGCGCTGGGCTCGGACTTCAACGGCACCATCCATGCACCGTTTGACGTAACGGGCCTGCCGCAACTGACCGAAGGCCTAATCAAGGCGGGTTTCAGCCACGACGAAATTGCCGCGATCATGGGTGGCAATGTGCAGCGCTTGCTGCTTGCCAGCTTTCCCGAAAACTGAGTAAAAACCAGCCAATCTCCGCCATCTGGCGCGGCACTTCGCCGCGCCGGCTTCTTGCTTTACACTGGCGGCCGTTCACTCCTTAACCAATTGATGAGATGACCGTGCTCAAAGCACTCAAGAAAATATTCGGCAAAGCCGAGGGCGAGCAGCCCAGCTCAGCAACTCCGTCACCTGTAACGCCCAGCGCACCGCGCGTCCAGCCTGACGCCAACGCTGACAAATCCAGCCGCAGCGCCTCACCGCGCCCCACTGAAGCCGCTGAAAAACCGTTACAGAACAAGGAAAAACCGGCGAAACCGCGCCGCGAACGCCCTGCCAAACCAGTCGACACCTGGAAACTGGAAGACTTCGCCGTAGCACCGGCCGAGGGCAAAACCCGTTTCCATGATTTCAAGCTCTCCCCCGAGCTGATGCATGCCATCCATGATCTGGGCTTCCCGTATTGCACGCCGATCCAGGCGCAGGTGCTGGGTTACACCCTCAGCGGTCGCGACGCCATCGGCCGCGCCCAGACCGGCACGGGCAAAACTGCCGCGTTCCTGATCTCGATCATCACCCAGCTGCTGCAAACCCCGCCGCCGAAAGAGCGCTATATGGGCGAACCGCGCGCGCTGATCATTGCGCCGACCCGCGAGCTGGTGGTGCAGATCGCCAAGGACGCCGCCGACCTGACCAAATACACCGGCCTTAATGTGATGAGTTTTGTCGGTGGCATGGACTTCGACAAACAGCTCAAGCTGCTTGAATCGCGCTTCTGCGACATTCTGGTGGCCACCCCGGGCCGTTTGCTCGACTTCAACCAGCGCGGCGAAGTGCACCTGGACATGGTCGAAGTGATGGTGCTCGACGAAGCCGACCGTATGCTCGACATGGGCTTTATCCCCCAGGTCCGTCAGATCATCCGCCAGACCCCGATGAAGGGCGAACGCCAGACTCTGCTGTTCTCCGCGACCTTCACCGAAGACGTGATGAACCTGGCCAAGCAATGGACCACCGAGCCTGCGATCGTCGAGATCGAGCCGGAAAACGTCGCCAGCGATACAGTCGAGCAGCACGTTTATGCCGTAGCCGGCAGCGACAAATACAAGCTGCTGTACAACCTGATCACCCAAAACGACTGGATCCGCGTGATGGTCTTCGCCAACCGCAAGGATGAAGTGCGGCGCATCGAAGAACGCCTGACCCGCGACGGCATCAGCGCCGTGCAGATGTCCGGCGACGTACCACAGCACAAGCGCATCCGCGCCCTTGAAGGCTTCCGTGAAGGCAAGATCCGCGTGATGGTCGCCACCGACGTGGCCGGCCGCGGCATCCACGTCGACGCGATCAGTCACGTGATCAACTTCACCCTGCCGGAAACCCCGGACGACTACGTGCACCGCATCGGTCGTACCGGCCGCGCCGGTAGCAGTGGCACCTCGATCAGCTTTGCCGGGGAAGACGACGCTTACGCCCTACCCGCCATCGAAGCACTGCTGGGCCGCAAGATCGCCTGCGAAATGCCGTCTGACGAGCTGCTCAAACCAGTACCGCGCAAGCACTAATCCCTACGCGACTAAAAAAGGCGAAGCCCTGTGGCTTCGCCTTTTTTATATGTGCTAACTAAGCACTGCTGTCAGGGTGCAAATAACTCCAACTGCTCATGCTTGCCACGCAAGTCATGCAAACGCACACCGACGCCAAGCAAGCGCACCGCCTTGTTGCCACGGGCAAAGGCGGCGCTCATTAGCCGCGTATAGCTTTCCAGGTCACGCCGCGCCCCGCCCTGCTCCAGGGTAGTCTGGCTGAAGTCGTGGAACTTGATTTTGACAAAAGGCTTGTCGGGCCGATAACTCGCATCCAGCCGAGCCATGCGCGTGGCCAGTTGCTCCAGCAGCGCGGGCAACTGCTCAAGACAGGCGGCCAGGTCTGGCAAATCTTTGTCGAAGGTGTTCTCCACACTGACCGACTGACGCCGGCTGTCGTTATGCACGACTCGCTCATCAATCCCGCGCGCTAGTCCCCACAAACGCTCGCCAAAACTGCCGAATTCTTTGACCAACGCCAGCTTGTTCCACTCGCGCAGGTCGCTACAGGTACGAATGCCCAAACGCCCGAGCTTGTCGGCCGTGACCTTGCCCACGCCATGCAGCTTGCTCACCGGCAAGGCGGCAACAAAATCCTCAACCTGATCCGGGGTAATCACAAACAGGCCGTTAGGCTTCTTCCAGTCGCTGGCGATCTTGGCCAGGAACTTGTTCGGCGCCACGCCCGCCGAGACGGTGATGTGCAGCTCCTGCGAGACCCGTCGACGAATATCCTGGGCAATGCGCGTGGCGCTGCCGGCAAAGTGCGGGCTGTCGGTTACATCCAGGTAGGCTTCATCCAGCGACAAAGGCTCGATCAGCTCGGTGTAATCGCGAAAGATCGCCTGGATCTCCCGCGATACCGCCTTGTAGGCATCAATCCTTGGCTTGACGATCACCAGGTCCGGACACAACTTCAGCGCCTGCCCAGAAGCCATTGCCGAGCGCACACCATAACTGCGCGCCTCGTAGTTGCAGGTGGCAATCACCCCACGCCGATCTGCCGAGCCACCGACCGCCAAGGGTTTACTGGCCAGGCTCGGGTCATCCCGCATCTCGATTGCCGCATAGAAGCAATCACAGTCCACATGGATGATCTTGCGGCTGTTCATCGCCGAGCCCACCGATCCCGCTGCTACTGCTCGACTGAGCTTACAGGCGCCGCAGGCTTGGCCTCACTCGCCGCATCCTCAGACTTACTCATATAAGACTGGATAATCAGGATGACGATCAGCATAAAAGCCGCCAACGGCAGCAACTTGGTCTTCGCTGCCACGGCAACGCCGCAACCCGGGCAGGTCTTGGCATCTGCTGGCACCTGGGCACCACAGGCTTTGCATTCAACACTCATAACTTTCCTCCCATTTAATGGGCACGGACTCTAGCCCAACAGCCCGGTTGCGGGCTATGCCGAAAGCGAACCTGACCGCCCAATCAGGCTCTAGCATAGGGTTCTGTAGGGTAAAACCAACACAGCGCACGGCTAAGCACCTGAATAAAAACAACTTATATCCACCTTTAGGTTGACACATCGGAATTAGACGCTAGAATTGGCGCCGCGGGATGGAGCAGTCTGGTAGCTCGTCGGGCTCATAACCCGAAGGTCGTCGGTTCAAATCCGGCTCCCGCAACCAGATACTCAAAAAAGGCCACTCAATCGAGTGGCCTTTTTTGTTTCTGCCGCCCCGCACAACCTAAGCAATTGATTAAAAACACTATTTTGTTGACAGAATGCGATTTCTCTATAGAATGGCCGGCGCGGGATGGAGCAGTCTGGTAGCTCGTCGGGCTCATAACCCGAAGGTCGTAGGTTCAAATCCTGCTCCCGCAACCAGATACTCAAAAAGGCCACTCAATCGAGTGGCCTTTTTGTTTGTGCGCGATTTAAGCGATAAAACTCAATAGAACCTAGGCGCTGCCTGCCTCTATCGGAGCAGCTCATCGCTTATCCGCTCGAAGCTCAACCTGGGGCGTATCCTGGCTTCGCAGATAAACACCCCCACTGCATAAAGCGACGCTCAGCGCTGGTCAATTGCCAGCGTCGCCGCTAGAATTGCGCACTTTTTGATCAGAGGCGCGCCAAAGCGCCCAGCATCCATCCGTACACGCCTGAGGTTAACGCCATGTCCACCCCCGCCACGCCGAAAGTCGGCTTTGTATCACTCGGTTGCCCCAAGGCGCTGGTGGACTCCGAGCGCATCCTGACTCAGCTGCGCATGGAAGGTTATGAAGTGGTGTCGACCTATCAGGACGCCGACGTGGTGGTGGTCAACACCTGCGGCTTTATCGACAGTGCTAAAGCCGAATCCCTGGAAGTGATCGGCGAAGCGATCAAGGAAAACGGCAAGGTGATCGTCACCGGCTGCATGGGCGTGGAAGAAGGCAGCATCCGTGACGTACACCCCAGCGTGCTATCGGTTACCGGCCCGCAGCAGTACGAGCAGGTGGTCAACGCCGTTCACGATGTCGTGCCACCGCGTCAGGACCACAACCCGCTGATCGACCTGGTGCCGCCACAGGGCATCAAACTGACCCCACGCCACTATGCCTATTTGAAGATTTCCGAAGGCTGCAACCACAGCTGCAGCTTCTGCATCATCCCCTCGATGCGCGGCAAGCTGGTCAGCCGCCCGGTCGGTGAAGTGCTCAGCGAAGCCGAGCGCCTGGTTAAAGCCGGCGTCAAAGAGCTACTGGTGATTTCCCAGGACACCAGCGCCTATGGCGTGGACGTTAAATACAAAACCGATTTCTGGAACGGCCAGCCGGTGAAAACCCGCATGACCGAAATGTGCGAAGCACTATCGAGCATGGGCGTATGGGTACGCCTGCACTACGTCTACCCTTACCCGCACGTCGACGAGCTGATCCCACTGATGGCCGCCGGCAAGATCCTGCCGTACCTGGACATCCCCTTCCAGCACGCCAGCCCGAAAGTGCTGAAAGCCATGAAACGCCCGGCCTTCGAAGACAAAACACTGGCGCGAATCAAGAACTGGCGCGAGATCTGCCCGGAACTGACCATCCGTTCGACCTTTATTGTCGGCTTCCCCGGCGAAACCGAAGAAGACTTCCAGTACCTGCTCAACTGGCTGACCGAAGCCCAGCTCGACCGCGTTGGCTGCTTCCAATACTCACCAGTTGAAGGCGCACCGGCCAACCTGCTTGAAAACCCAGTACCGGATGACATCAAGCAGGATCGCTGGGACCGCTTTATGGCTCACCAGCAGGCCATCAGTACCGCTCGCCTGCAGCTGAAAGTCGGCAAGGAAATGGACCTGCTGATCGATGAAGTCGACGACCAGGGCGCAGTTGCCCGCTGCTACGCCGACGCCCCGGAAATCGACGGCAGCGTGTTTATCGCCAGCACCAACGTCAACCCAGGCGACAGGGTCCGCGTACGCATCGTCGATGCCGATGAATACGACATGTGGGCAGAGCTGATCTAACCGCCAAGCGGTCTATCGTTCACTAAACAGCCCTGCCGATGCAGGGCTTTTTACGCGCGGTCCAAGGGGCTCAACACTGCAAGCCCACCACGGTTCAGTACATGGGTGTAAATCATGGTCGTTTTCACATCTGCATGACCGAGTAACTCCTGCACAGTGCGGATGTCCTGGCCACTTTCCAGAAGATGAGTGGCAAAGGAATGCCTTAACGTATGCGGTGTCGCCAGCTTCACAATGCCCGTACGCTTAATCGCTGCCTTGAACGCACGCTGCACGCGCTTCTCGTCCAGATGATGGCGACGTACCTTGCCGCTACGCGGATCGACCGACAAGCCAGCAGCAGGAAACACATACTGCCAACGCCAATCCCAGGGACCATTTGGATACTTGCGCTCAAGCGCGAATGGCAAGTAGACATCACCCCTGCCCTCCTTCAATTCAGCATTATGGCGAGCCCTGACCAACACCAAGTGCTGCTTGAGGCGCTCGATCAAACAGCGAGGCAGAACGGTTACGCGATCCTTCATACCTTTGCCATCACGAACCAGAATTTCCCCCCGCGTAAAATCGATATCCTTGACCCGCAACCTCATCACTTCCATTAAGCGCATACCCGAGCCATAAAGCAGATTGGCCACCAAACCAACCTCCCCCTCCAGTTGCGCCAAAATCTGTTGAACCTCTGCCAAACTCAACACCACGGGCAAACGACTTGGTTTTTTGGCACGCACAACTTCGCCCAACCAAGGCAAATCCAACTTCAAGACCTGCTTGTACAGAAAAAGTAACGCTGCGAGTGCCTGATTCTGCGTTGAAGCCGAAACATTCTTGCGCACCGCCAAATCTGAAAGAAACGCTTCAACCTCAGCCGCCCCCATTCCCTCTGGATGCCGGTAACGATGAAAACGAATAAAGCGCTTCACCCATTCGCAATAGACGTGTTCAGTGCGAATCGAGTAGTGTTTCAGGCAAACTTGCTCGCGAACCTGGTCGAGTAACCGAGGCTTTCCATCCATGGTGTATAACTCCCTATCCTGCCAAATCATAGCGGCAAACCTCAGCCTAGACGGCGCCCCGCAACTGGACAAGAATATTATCCACCATGCCCGCAAAGCGTTACGGCACCATGTGGTGTCTATTTATAGTTATAGGAATCATTCTACCTCCATGTGTAACGCAATTAAAAAATACGCACCAATCCTTTTTATCAGCACAGCTATCGTGTTGGGTTTAAATTATTACTCGTACCAAGCTATTATTCTAATCACCCAGGCACGAACCGACACAATCCCAACGGAACTAATTTTAGAAATCATCACCACAATTTCAATCCACATAATTGCTCTCTCAGCAGCGCCATTAATTCTGTCTGCAAAAAACAGAACGCTCACAAGTTACGTGGCTCTGATCACCTTTAGCACAATTTATATAACTTATATGACTGGAATAAATGCGGCGGGACCTACAATAGCCATTGTAGTTTTCTGCTACTTGGCTTTTTATGGTTGCTCAAAGGCTAAAGACATCTACAATTATTACCGTACAAAATAGAGGGCGCGGTGAGTTCCTATAACAATTGGTTCAAATCGTTCGCTTCGCTCACTGGGACGGGCTAAAGCCCGCCCCTTAACCAAACGTTAGGCATCACAGCAGGCATCATATGAGTCCCATTGAGATTATTCTTGCTCTACTCGGCCTTGTCGGAATCGGCGGAATCATTACCAACGTTCAGACCAGAAATAAAGAACTTGCATTCAAAGCACTCGAAAGCAAAGAGCGCCGCTACAAATCATGCCTGTTATATATGGATGTTTACTTTAACCCCAAAAATATTAAATACCTATCTAGCCGGCAGGCAGACATTGATTCAGCGTCAGATGTCATGGAGTATCTTAAAGCGGAGTACCACGAAATGATTCTCTACGCAGCGAAACCTGTTGTACTCAGTGTCAAAGCTTTCATAGAGCAGCCTAGTAGGGAAAATTTTTTGAGCGCAGTGCTAGCCATGAGAAAAGATCTCTGGACAAATAAATCGGATCTTACAATCAGAGAAATAGCTGTCGTAAAAAGTGAAGCCTAACAACTGGTTCAAATCG
Organism: Pseudomonas sp.; assembly: GCA_035655415.1. Lineage (GTDB taxonomy): Bacteria > Pseudomonadota > Gammaproteobacteria > Pseudomonadales > Pseudomonadaceae > Aquipseudomonas. The sequence goes on along the minus strand of DASRUM010000070.1, from coordinate 12,863 downwards.
TTCGCTCCGCTCACTGGGACGGGCTAAAGCCCGCCCCTTAACCAAACGTTAGCCAGCAGAGGAATATATGCGTTTACTCTATCCAAGCGACCCGCTTGACACCAAGCTCCCGGATGAGAGTTACAAGGAAGAATTCGGTGCTGCGTTATCTGCTGGCATCAGTGCATCATTATTTTCCTTTGAAGATTTTGAATCTGGCATTTTAAAAATCCGTCCAGAAGTCCAGCATGGCGAGATAGTCTTATATCGTGGCTGGATGCTCACACCAGAACTATACGAACGCTTGTCATCTGCGCTGCACAGCAAAGGGGTAATAACATTCACAAGCCCTGAGCAATACAAGCTTTGCCATCACCTACCTGAATGGTACCCACACCTAACTGGCCTAACTAGCGAAACCATAGTTCTAAAAAGTGACGCGAACTTTGAAAAAGAGCTAGCTCACTTAAACTGGCCAGGGTTCTTTATAAAAGACTATGTCAAGTCGCTGAACACTGCTGGCGGATCTTTGGTTGACACACCTGACAAAATCGGGGCAGTTGTTCAGCTAATGCAGAAATATCGTGGCCAAATCGAAGGCGGTATTTGCGTCAGAATGCGTGAAAACTACATAGAAGGCACAGAGCGCCGGTACTTTGTTCTTAACGGCAAACCCTACGCGGCAGCTGGTAATGTTCCGGACATTGTTAATATTTGTGCTAGAACAGTCCGAAGCCCTTTTTTCTCGGTTGACGTTGTGTTGAGGTCAGACAATGTAATCCGAGTAGTTGAACTCGGTGATGGTCAAGTTTCAGACAGAAAGGAATGGGAGGCCGAGAGGTTCGCGCAAATGCTGCGTGCTGCCGGCTAACAAATGGTTCAAATCGCTCGCTGCGCTCACTGGGACGGGCTAAAGCCCGCCCCTTAACCAAACGTTATGCGTGGCAAAAAATAGCCGGTGGATTTCAAAGCAGGGTAGTGGTTGTCGGCGAATCTTGTTTGATTCGATTGGTCTAGTGGGTTCTATGGGCACCGTTGTTTGCCATTCTAATGGCGAGATTTCCATCGTGCCGCTCCAGGTTCGATAGTTTCGTTCGCAACGTGGTAATTTTTAGCGGCCTTTAAATACCCCGCTTTTGCGCTTTACGTGGCATGATCTAGTTTGTTCGTGCCACCCATGGTTTCGTGGTGCTGCCGTTTCCGCCGTTAAATTTTGTGCTTTCTATTAGCACTTTTTCTTTGAGCACCGAGCGGCTTAGAAAGGCCATACTAAATTGTGGCAGCATAACAAGTCGGTCAAGCGGACCGCGGGACGCGGCCGCTTACCTCCAGCGTTAGGCACGTGGAAGCACTCACTGGGTGAACACATGGAAGTACTGCTGAGTCGTCAAGATTTCCCCAATATCGCTGAGCATCCGCGACACCGAGTCGTCATCATGAAAGTGCCGTCATTTGCATCAGTAAGCGGCTTTGCATTTATGCCTTGTACCACTGCAAATAACTTACTCGGTACACTCACATCATCGGCAGCGTCTGCCTTTTCTTTCTGCGTTGCCGCGGCTAGCGTGTTGGGTCAGTCAGGCCTAACAAGTGGCTCAAATCGTTCGCTGCGCTCACTGGGACCGGCTAAAGCCGGCCCCTTAGCCAAACGTTAGCCCCTTAAGGAAGTCCTTTATCGCATGGACGAACAAATCTCAAAAATCAAGCGAACCCTACTAATTTCAAGCAGTCTTCTCCTGCTTATTTCGATTGCAAGCATTGAAATATCCGAAATCGAAATACCTTTCGTTGTAACAAAAATTACCAACACCTATGCAATACAATTTTTCATCTTTATTTTTGTTATATACATAGCGGCGTGCTTTATAAATGCACACAAAAAATCTAATCCATCCATCGCAAAAAGAGCAAATTTGTACATTAAAGATAACGAAAAAATACTTGAAGCCATAAAGAAAGACCCCCAATTCATGGAAACACGAAGTCGCTATCCAGAGGTTCGCCACCATTTCTTCAAACGAAATATTGCATACCAAATAAACAATGAAGGCGACCTAGAAGAACGAGTGATACAAATCCCATACCGTACTGTTTTCATTCCTGAGGTCTTGGCGTACATCAAGTACGCTTCCAACGAATCAAGTTTTATCGATTATGATCTTCCACTTCTCTGGGCGGCCTTATCAATAGCGCTACCATTAGCAAACGTTTATCTAACGTATTTAAGCGGCTAACTATGCGCTCAAATCGTTCGCTTCGCTCACTGGGACAGGCTAAAGCCTGCCCCTTAGCTTAAACGTTAGCCTAATCGTGGTTGGCTTATTGGGTTTTGCACCGTGTTAATCCGCTGCATCGCTCCGCAGTTTTATGTTTCACAAGTCGGTAAAAATGCGTTCACTGAACGGCCGCCTTCACCATCCGGGCACATTCAAAAACGCGGTCAGTCAGCAACATCGTCACAAGGAATTTTGCGCGGTTTTTCTGGTTCACCGCGCAGCAGCAAAAAGCAGAATTTCGGTAATTTAAAACCGCGAACGGCAGGTTGGCTAACAAGGCGCTCAAGTCGTTCGTTACACTCACTGGGACAGGCTAAAGCCTGCCCCTTAGCTTAATCGTTAGGCATCCGAGAACGGACTAGAAATGCTTTCAGCACGCGAATTTTACTATTCAGAAATCGCGCCAGATGAGGCCGGAAAGAACTATCAACAGGCCCATCAGAGCGCAATTTACGATGAGAAAAGCTCCAAGGAAGACCTAAGCAATATTGTTGGGCACGTACCAAATCTGAGCAATGACATCCTGATTGAAAGCTATATTGAGAATTTTATCGCGAGCACATCGGGAACGTTTTCAGACAGTATTTCTCGTATGTTCGTGGCTAAACGAAAAGATTTCTTAGCTAACGCTGGAGCAATTCATGCTGGGGGACGATTCGAAGGGGATTTGGGTTTCTTCTACGTAGGGCTATCCGATCTTTGTTTTCAGTATGCAATTCTCTTCGGGGAATTCATAAATCTTTGTGCGTTACGTCAGGAGCTCCCGGATTATTCTGAGGATGTCCTGCTGTCAATGGCTGGAGTCGTAAAAGGCCTAAATAAGCTTGCAAACGCGCAGTTGGAGTGGGGAATAAACGGCAACGAGATACGACTTAAAGATGAAACATTGATATATCCATCAGATCATCTCGCGGACAACGCTGCCAGAATTGCAACTCTCATGGATCGCGTAGTGCTTGGCCACGAAATAGCTCATCACCTACTAGGCCATACTGGACGAGACGCAACAACCTCTGAACTGCTGGAAATCCGTATTGCTCCTTTTCTAAATCAGGGATTGTCCGCAAAACATCGTAAAGAGATTGAAGCTGATTTATTGGGTCTAGCGCTCCCTCTCTGGTCCACGTTTGGCGATAGCTCGGATCAGGCTGAGTTTGAGGTAGCGCTAGGGGCATTGCTCTTCTACACCGTTATTTCACATTTAAAGTGCAGCATGTTTTTGGAGTCAGAATCACATCCGTCTGCCGCTACCCGGTACAATCATGTGCTCAAGTTCATTCGCACACACTTCAAGCTCCCAGTTCTAGATTCATTGATTGATGATATAGAGCGTTTTCAAGCGCTGCTATTTGCAACTCAGGACAGGGGGCTTGGACTTATGCAAAAGCATAGACTTTCAACTAATGGCGAGCGGAATGCCTAACAAGGCGCTCAAATCGCTCACTTCGTTCACTGGGACGGGCTAAAGCCCGCCCCTTAGCTTTATCGTTATGCACTTATTGAGAAACCGTATGGACATTGGAAAAATTGAAATAAAGCTGGATAAACGCTGGGAGCTACAAGATCTTTCCGTAGTCACCAAAGAATACGTTCAGCTATATAGCTTTTTCTATGTTCTCAAGTGCGTAGATGAAGGGATATACGTCGGGCTAGATTTTTCCACTTACCCATGGGGTGGCGGTTACAGTGTTGTTAATTTTTTCAAAGGTTCCTACGGCTTAACTCCAGATGAATACCGCCTCCAAATAAATAGAATTCAATATGCCTCTCCGGGTTTTATTGAGCTCAGTGGCGTTATAGCTATCGCTTCAGATGTTAGTATTTTAGTTAGTGCGCTATGCGCCTCAGCATTGGCCATCAACAAAACATACGACACAATAGTAAAAAGTTATCACAGAAGAAGGTTAGGCCATATCAAGGTTCAAGAGGCCGAGTCAAAATTAATGCAAGACGACATCGTATTTATACAGCAATCAATTAGGCGCCTATCTTCCGAATTCAACTTGCGTCCAGAACAAGTAAGTGCCGTACAAAAAATCACGAACGGAAATGAGCTTGTACAGTTGAAAATTCTTTTGGCACTATATCGTCGAGCCGAACCAATCCAAGAGCAGCAGTCGTCAGGAAAGGCACAGTTGTAATTGCATAACAAATGGTTCAAATCGTTCGCTGTGCTCACTGGGACGGGCTAAAGCCCGCCCCTTAACCAAACGTTAGATGCACTGCAAGGAGCACCGCATGGCTGCCAAAACAAAATCACCTTACCTTTATGGCGAAAATCGCCTAGGAGATGTAATTGCAGCTATCCAAGTCATGGGTAGTTATGGCTATTACAAATTGGATTTTGAAGGATGGGCCACGCGAATCAGCGGAGACAAAAGCAAAGCAGAGCACTGGAAGAAAGTATTTCTAGAACACCCAGAATTCTTCAGGCTAGACACCGCCGGAGTGAAAGCATCCTTAGCTTGGCGTAGAAGCTACCGTAGGCGGTACTCAGTGGATCAGCAGCGGGAGCTATCACTTGCTGAGTATCAAGCTCTAAGCAATGAAGATAGTGCTCGTATTTCCCGAGCACCGCTAAATAGCTCCGACATATCAGTTTTAATCAACACAGCCATAAACCTACATACGCGAGCCATAGAGCAAAATAGAGAGTATCGCTGGCTATCATCACCTTTATTCAGTCTACTGGGCGTGGCTTTAGGTGCCTTGCTGGGCTGGCTAAGTAAGTGAGTGCATCTAACAATGCGCTCAAAGCGCTCACTTCGTTCGCTGGGACCGGCGAAGCCGGCCCCTTAGCTTAATCGTTAGGCACCAAGGGCAGAAATACTGTGGCCTCATACTTATCAGATGCAGCGAATCTAGCAACGGCGGCCGCAGTCATATTCGCCGCATGGCAGATATGGCTATCAAAAAAACAAGCAGAAACTACGTTCGAAGATTCCCTAGCAAAGGAATATAGAGAACTAGCGGCAAGGCTACCGACTAAAGCATTACTTGGAGAGCCATTAACGGACGAGGAGTATGCTGCTAGCTTTGACGAAATGTATCATTACTTTGACCTTTGCAATGAGCAAGTATTTCTAAAGCAAACAAAACGCATTTCAAATAAAACCTGGAAGTTCTGGGAGGACGGAATGAAATCCAATATAAGCCGCCCTGCATTCGAACGCGCCTGGTCTGAAATTGCGGCTCGCTCAGAAAATGACTTCTCAGAACTACGTTCAATTATTCCGCCTAAACCTCAGATACAGCCCAATGCAGTTGGAGCCTAACAACTGGTTCAAGCCGCTCGCTTCGCTCACTCGGGACCGGCTAAAGCCGGCCCCTTAACCAAACGTTAGGCATATATCATTCATGAAGCACACCATGACAGTAGATGACGCAATAAGCGACCTGAAAAGCTATGTCGAAAAGAAATTATTTATATTGTCGAATGAAGCTGAACGCGTTTTTAGAGAAGCTGAATCCATAGGCTGCAAATACAACAGAGACATTTATCCCTATGTATTCCTTCTGGCAATAATTAATACATTCGCAGATCTAAGAGGCCTCATGCTAAGAAAGGGTTGCGACCCTGAAGAGGCAAAGCACATATGCACATTAGAAGCCCTTACAAGGGAGGATGATAAATATGATGACAATCTCCCTCCTTACTCATCCTCTGAAGGGAAAAGGCTTGGGTGCCGAGAGGGATTTATTGACAGCGCTATAGCCACCGCCATAAGGCATGGAAGAAAGGAAATTTTAAAATCAGATGTGATAGAAGGATTCCTTGCAAACCACGATCAAATCAACCCCGTCCTCGAAAATTTGGACTGGGCTGACTCTGCATTACACGTTGCATACAACACGCTTTCTCACATACTTGGAAGCTACAACAAATCCCTCTGGATAACTTTCGATGATATTCGTGAAGAACTAAATCTCTATAGAGAAAATGAATTCAGAAAAAACTCAGTTGACTCTGCCCCACAACGACTTAAGTCGGCACTCTTCGACCTATTTTCAGACTGGCCAGATTATAGGAAAAATTGCTTCTTAATAATGTCATTTCGAGAAACCCCATTTCACCGCGAAGTCCACGCAGCTTTAAGGAAAATACTATCACAACATGGCTTCAACTTATTAAGGGCAGATGATAGAGCGTATTCCGATGACGTGCTCTCAAACATTGAGACATACATTTTCGGCTCGAAATTCGCATTTTCTGTACATGACAGAATAGAAAACGAAAATCACAACGCGAATGTATCTTTAGAAATTGGCTATCTTATGGGACAAGGCAAACATGTATGCTTGCTGAAGGAGCAGAGTGTTAATTCACTACCGTCAGACTTACAAGGCAGACTATACGTCAGCTTCAGCATGTTTAACATTGAGAGTTCTTTAGCAATCGCCGTAGAGGGCTGGCTAAAAAGCAAGCGCCTTATTAAATCTCCTGAAATCAGCGCACACGCCTAACCAGCGGTTAAAATCGCTCGCTTCGCTCACTGGGACGGGCTAAAGCCCGCCCCTTAACCAAACGTTAGACATTGCTATGCAGCTAATCTGCACAATAGAAGACGTGTTTTACATCACCGGTCGTGGCTGCGTGGTAGTGCCCGGAATCCCCTATGAATTCCCGACGCCTGTTGGCATTGGTGCTCAATTGCTAATCGAAACTCCTTCCGGTGAGCATGTGAGAACCACACTTATTAGCATGGAAATGATTAGTCGTGGCAAGCCAATGAATCATGCCCCTTTCTCTGTGCCAAGTAACATTGCGAAAAATCAACTTCCTGTTGGCAGCAAAGTATTCCTTGTTGAAGATGCACATGCCTAACAAGTGTATATGGACTCTCCCCACAAGCAGTAAGCAAAGCCTTACTTTTGCATCTGTCGTCAGCACGGTTGCATTCTCATATTCAGCCTATTTCAGGCTTTACTGCCCTGGCCATTCTGTAGTTCGTGCTGTGGGAACCAAGCGTTCAATCGATCCCGAGGAGCAACATTGTGATCTGCCCTGTTCCGTAGCAGAAACAACCCGCTATCCCAGCGGCGGCATGCCCTTGTGATGCGCCTGGGGCCTAGGTAACGTGAGCGCACTTTTCAGGAGTGCCACGATGCGTTTCAGCCGTCCTTTTTGCTTTGCCTTGTTGCCACTACTCGCCAGTTGCCAGGTGTTTACCGACAAACCCGCCGAGCCGCTGATCGAGCAGACGCGCATGCAGGGCGAGCTGAGCCTGAATGCGGGCCAGTTGCTGTTTCGCCCCTGCCAGGAACAACGTCAATTTATCCTCAAGGAAGACAGCGCAGCCGAGCTAAGCAGCGATGCCAGCACGCTGTTCGCTGACGGCCACACAACGCTGTATGTCGATATGCGCGGCCAGCTGCAGGCCAATGCGCAGAAAGGTGTCGATGGCCAGTTCGTGCCGAGCCTGGTGTACCGCGTACAGGCTGAAGGCCATGGCTGCACAGATATCAATTTCGCCCGTACCATCCTGCGTGCCAGCGGCCACGAGCCGGATTGGAATATCGCGGTAAGCAATCAGGGCCTGATCCTCAACCGCCCAGGCCAAGAGCCTCAAGCACTGCCTTACCTGGAAGAGCAATTGCCCGAAGGCCGCCTCAACCTCACCAGCGAAGCCAACGGCCAACGCCTTGATCTGTGGGTCGCCCGCCAGCGCTGCGTCGACGGCATGAGTGGCGCGGTGCAGCACCTGAGCGCCGAGTTGCGTCTTAATAGTGAAGTGCTGCGGGGCTGTGCCTACCTCGGCGGCGCGCGCAACGATTAGCAATCAGATAGCTGAGATAGATCAGCCGAGCGGCAGACGATTGGCCTAAGCTGCAAGGGAAGACAGCCAAAGGGATATCGTTATGCTGCGCATTGCTATCAATGGATATGGTCGTATCGGTCGCTGCCTGGTGCGCGCGTTGTTCGAGCGCAAACTGGAGCAGCAGATTCACCTCACCGCGATCAATGACCTGGGTGAGCAAAGCACCCTCGCCCACCTCACCCGCTTCGACTCCACCTTCGGCCGCTTTCCTGGGGATATCAGCCTGGACGGCGATACCTTGTTGGTAAACGGCCACCCGATCCAGCTGCTGCGTGAACGCGAAGTAGCCAATCTGCCCTGGCGTGAGCATGCGGTGGATTTGGTGCTCGAATGCACCGGCAAGCTGAAGAAGCGCGCCCAGGTCGAACAGCACATCAGCGCCGGCAGCCCGCGCGTGCTGCTCTCGCATCCACTGGACAGCGCAGACCTGACCGTGGTCTACGGCGTGAATCACCAACTGCTGGGCGATCAACAGATCGTTTCCAACGCCTCCTGCACCACCAACTGCCTGGCGCCAATGGCCAAGGTACTGCATGAGGCCGTGGGCATTCGTCAGGGCCTGGTCAACACCATCCACTCCTACACCAATGACCAGAACCTGCTGGACAAGACCCACAGCGACCTCTACCGCGCCCGCGCCGCCGCGCTGTCGATGATCCCCACCAGCACCGGTGCGGCCAAGGCCATCGGCCTGGTGATGCCGGAGCTGATCGGCCGCCTGGATGGGTTGTCGATACGCGTACCAACGCCCAACGTGTCACTGGTCGACCTGACCTTTACCAGCGAACGCGCGACCAGCCACGAAGCGATCAATGCCGCGCTAAAGGCCGGCGCCTTGCAGTTGCCGCCTGGAGTGATGGAATGCAACGAGCTGGCGCTGGTTTCCAGCGACTTCAATGGCTACCCGGTGTCCTGCGTGGTCGACCTCAGCCACACCCGTGTGCAGGGCGATCTGGTCAAGGTCTTGGCCTGGTATGACAACGAGTGGGCCTTCGCCAACCGTATGCTCGATGTGATGCTGGCCTGGGTAAAGCATTAAGCACATAGACGCGCCAAGTTGTAGCGGCAAAACAACATGTAGGAGCCAGCTTGCAGGCGATCCTTGTAGATCAACGGCATCGCCAGCAAGCTGGCTCCTACAGTCGCTCCACACAAGCGAGCGGTGCATATTCACGGGTATAATCGCCGCCTTTTAAAAGCTGCCGGGTTGCCTCCGGCCCTGAAAGTGGATCGTCCCTCATGCTGCGTATCACCGAACTCAAGCTGCCCCTCGATCATCCCGACGAGGCCCTGCGCCCGGCCATCATCCAGCGTCTGGGGATTGCCGACAGCGAGCTGCTCGACTTCAGCCTGTTCAAGCGCAGCTACGATGCGCGCAAGAAATCCACTGAAATGCACTTTATCTACACCATCGACTGCGAGCTGCGCGATGAAGCGGCGCTGCTGGCCACGTTCAGCGATGACCGGCATATCAGCGTCACCCCGGATACCGCCTACAAACCCGTCGGCATGGCGCCCGAGAACCTCGCCGAGCGTCCGCTGGTCGTCGGCTTTGGCCCCTGCGGGATTTTCGCCGCGCTGATTCTTGCCCAAGCCGGGCTCAAGCCCATCGTGTTGGAGCGCGGCACCGAAGTGCGTCAGCGCACCAAGGACACCTGGGGCCTGTGGCGCAAGAACGTGCTCAACCCTGAGTCCAACGTGCAGTTCGGCGAAGGCGGTGCCGGCACCTTCTCCGACGGCAAGCTGTACAGCCAGATCAAGGATCCCAAGCATTACGGGCGCAAGGTGCTGCATGAGTTCGTCAAAGCCGGCGCGCCGGACGAGATTCTCTACGTCAGCAAGCCGCATATCGGCACCTTCCGCCTCACCGGCGTGGTCGCCACCATGCGCGAGGAAATCAAGGCCCTGGGCGGTGAAGTGCGTTTTCAGCAACGCGTCAGTGACGTGCTGATCGAGGATGGTCAACTCAAGGGCGTGGTGCTCGACAGCGGTGAGCAGATTCTCAGCCGCCAGGTGATCCTGGCCCTGGGCCACAGCTCGCGTGACACCTTCCGCATGCTGCACAAGCGCGAGGTATTTATGGAAGCCAAGCCGTTCTCGGTGGGCTTTCGCATCGAGCACCCACAAGGCCTGATCGACCGCGCGCGCTTGGGTAAATACGCCGGCCATCCCAAGCTCGGTGCTGCGGATTACAAACTGGTGCACCACGCCAAGAATGGTCGCTCGGTCTACAGCTTCTGCATGTGCCCAGGCGGCACCGTGGTCGCGGCCACCTCGGAGCCGAACCGCGTGGTGACCAACGGCATGAGCCAGTACTCGCGTAATGAGCGCAACGCCAACGCCGGCATCGTCGTCGGCATCACCCCGGAGCAGGATTACCCGGGTAGCCCGCTGGCCGGTGTGGAGTTACAGGAGCGCCTGGAGTCCCAGGCCTATCTGCTCGGCGGGAGCACCTACGAAGCGCCGGGGCAACTGGTCGGCGACTTTATTGCCGGCAAGCCATCCACGGAACTGGGCAGCGTCGAGCCCTCGTACAAACCGGGGATCAAGCTGGGTGACCTGGCCCTGGCGCTGCCGGACTTTGCCATCGAGGCCATCCGCGAAGCGCTGCCGGCCTTCGGCAAGCAGATCAAAGGCTTCGACCTGCATGACGCGGTACTGACCGGCATCGAGACCCGCACCTCCTCGCCGCTGCGCATCACCCGTGGCGCGGATATGCAGAGCCTGAACGTTCGCGGCCTGTACCCCGCAGGGGAAGGCGCGGGTTACGCCGGCGGCATTCTCTCCGCGGGGGTCGATGGTATTCGCGTGGCCGAAGCGCTGATTCGCGACATGCTGGGGATTGCTGAAAGCTAAGCCGCGCCTTACATCCTGTCGGTATAGCAAACCGGCGAGCTGGACGGGCCACGACGCTCCAGCTCGTCCTCGAGAAACTCGGCCAAGACCTGGGCGTTGTTCAACTGCGTATCACGGGCACTGAACAGCAGGGTCAATACGCCCTGCTCAGCAGGTTCCAGCAGCCCTTGCCAATATTCAGGATGGGCCGCCAACTCGACACGGTACTGGGCACGGAAGGCCTCAAACGCTTCCGGCTCATGGGCGAACTGGCGGCGCAGCTGCGTGGATGGCGCCACCTCCGGCAACCAGGCATCCAGCTGCAACTTCGCCTTACTCAGCCCACGCGGCCATAGGCGGTCGACCAGCACTCGCCGACCATCCGCTGCCGAGCTGGCTTCGTATACCCGCTTGCACTGAATCATCCGCCTCCTCTCCTGGCGCCGCGCCGGCGGCGCTGTTGGGCATCAAGCTGAACGCAAACAACACAGGGTCGTACGGCCGGAACCATTGGGCCTGCGCTGCGGGTCAGCATAGGTTTCGATCTCGACGAAGCCGGCTTTACGCATCATGCCTGCCGAAGCCGCATTTTCTTCGTGGCGGTCGATATAGATATCGCTCACGTCCTGCTCACGCAGCTGCATCACCGCGTGTTGCAACAACCGCGAGCCCAGCCCCTGGCCCGCCACCGCACGATGGGTGACGGCTTCGCAGATATAGCCGTGAGGTTGGCCGCGTCGCGCTTCGGGTTGATAGCGCTCGAAATGCCTGGATAGCTGGTAGCTGACAAAGCCCTGCAATTCTCCCGCGCGCTCGGCCAACACGGCCTGCACCGCTCCGTCGGCGATGCCCTGCAGATGGGCAGCTACTTCGTCTGGAGGTAGGTAATTCCAAGGATTGGGCCCATGCTCCAGGATCAGCGCGCAGAGGTTATCGATGTCCAGCTCCTGTGCTTGGCGTATTTCGAAATCGCTCATTTACCCTCCCTTTTGTCAAAAAGCCCGCAGCTCTGGTAGCCCGGATGAAGTCCGGGGGCGATGTCCGGCGCAAACCCCTTCCCGGATTGCATCCGGGCTACAAGCTGGCCGTAGGCAAGTCACCAGGCAAGGAGACGCCGCGTTCGGCGCAGGCGGCGACTGCCTCGAGCAGCGGTGCCAGGTCAAAGCCCTGAGCGCTGAGCCAGGCCTGATCATAGTAAGTGTCGGCATAGCGCTCGCCGCCATCGCAGAGAATCGCCACCACCGAACCGGATTCGCCCGCCGCGACCATCCGTTGCGCCACCAACAATGCGCCAATCAGATTGGTGCCGCTGGAACCGCCCACTTTCCGGCCCAGGCGCTGCGCCAGGTAATGCATGGCGGCCAACGACAAGGCGTCCGGCACCTTGCACATGGCATCGATCACTGACGGCAGAAAGGACGCCTCAACCCGTGGCCGGCCAATACCTTCGATACGCGAGCCGTGGTTCAAGCACAGGCTGACATCGCCAGTGCGGTAGTAATCGAAGAACACCGAACGCTCGGCATCGGCGCAAAGCACCTGGGTGCTGTGGCGGCGATAGCGTACATAGCGCCCTAATGTGGCCAGAGTGCCGCCGGTGCCAGGACTGGAAACCAGCCAGCTCGGCTCGGGGAAGCGTTCGCTGCGCAGCTGCTGGAAAATCGACTCGGCGATATTGTTGTTGGCGCGCCAGTCGGTGGCGCGCTCGGCGTAGGTGAACTGATCCATAAAATGCCCGCCGGTCTCACGCGCCAGGCGCTCGGACTCGGCGTATATCTGCGTCGGGTCCGTCACCAGATGGCTCTGTCCGCCGTAGAAGGCAATCTGCGCGATCTTCTCCTTCGAGGTGCTGGCCGGCATCACCGCGATAAATGGCAGGCCGAGCAGACGGGCGAAATAGGCCTCGGAGATAGCCGTGGAACCGCTGGACGCCTCGATCACCGGCGCGCCGGGC
>DASRUM010000069.1:0-2603 GCA_035655415.1 Pseudomonas sp. | reverse complement strand
TCTTCTTTCGACATGCAGTAAAGCCCTCGGTATCCAATGAATGGCCCGGTGCAACTGGCGCCAGGCAAAAGCGGCGTGCATTGTGCCCGAAATTTGGGGTTTGCGCCAAGGGCTTCAGTTAAGACTGACCCAGCGTTGATTTATGAACAGCTCTATTGGTCGGTACTGGGTCTTGTAATTCATCTTGCGGCAGTTCTTGATCCAGTAACCCAGATAGACCGCATGCAGCCCCAATCGCTCCGCTTCGGCAATTTGCCAGAGGATGGCAAAGCGCCCGAGGCTGCGCCGTTCCTCGCTCGGCTCGTAAAAAGTGTAAACCGCAGACAGGCCATTGGGCAGCACATCGGTTACGGCAATTGCCAGCAGGCGGCTGTCCTGGCGGAACTCATAGAAGCGCGAGAAGGCTAGATCACGCACCAGAAAGGTTGAAAATTGTTCGCGGTTGGGTGGGTACATATCGCCATCGGCATGCCGCTGCTCAATGTAGCGTACGTACAACGCGTAATACTCTTCGGTAAATGCCGGGCGCACCAGGCGTACCTGAATGTCCTGGTTGCGCTTAAAGATGCGCCGTTGCTGGCGATTCGGGCTGAACTGCGCGGCAGGAATGCGCGCCGGGACGCAAGCCGTGCAGCGCTGACAATGTGGGCGATAGAGGTGGTCGCCGCTGCGGCGAAAGCCCATTTCCGAAAGCTCAGCGTAAACATCCGCATCCATGGGCTGGCTGGGGTCGAGGAACAGGGTTGTGGCCTGCTCATCGGGCAGATAGCTGCAAGGGTGCGGTTGAGTGGCGTAAAACTTCAGGCGGGCCAGCTCAGTCATGATCGACTCTCAGGATCGGTCTTGAATCAAGTGTAAGCCAGGCTGGCAAACTCGCCTAGGCGACCCAGTCGGCCAGGCTGGGTTGATCAAGATTTGCATTCAGATAGCCGGCGAACTCGCTTCGGGAAATCGTCTGCGCGCCGAGGCTGAGTAGGTGTTCAGTTGGCATCTGGCAATCGATCAACACAAAGCCCCAGTCTTTCAAGTGTTCGACCAGCGTGACAAAACCCACCTTGGATGCATTGTCCGCGCGGCTGAACATCGACTCACCGAAGAACAGCTGGCCCATGGCCAGGCCATAGAGCCCACCAACCAGCTCGCTATCGCGCCAAACCTCAACCGAATGAGCAATACCGTGCCTGTGCAGCTCCAGGTAGGCATCCTGCATAGGGCTGGTGATCCAGGTTTCTGCCGCATAGCTGCGTGGGGCGGCGCAGGCGCGGATGATGTCGGCGAAAGCCTGGTCGAATGTCACCCGATAACGGCCCTGACGCAGCACCTTGGCAAGACTGCGCGAGATATGCAGCTTGTCAGGCAACAGCACGGTGCGCGGGTCCGGCGACCACCAGAGAATCGGCTGGCCATCCTGAAACCAGGGGAAGCAACCGTGCCGATAAGCCTGGATCAAGCGTTCGGGGCGTAGATCGCCACCCGCCGCCAGCAGGCCGTTCGGCTCGCGCAGGGCTTTATTAAGAGGCGGGAAATCCAGTGAGTCGCGTTGCAGCCACGTCAGCATGTGCAGGGCCGGAGTTGGACGGAGGAGGGCAGGGCGGACTGTGCGTCCGCCCTGAATGGATCAATTGTCGTCGAGGAATTTCTCGACATCCAGCGCGGCCATGCAGCCTGCGCCTGCCGAGGTGATGGCCTGGCGGTAAACGTGATCAGCCACGTCGCCCGCAGCAAACACACCTTCAATGCTGGTGGCGGTGGCATTGCCTTCATTGCCACCCTTGATCAGCAGGTAGCCATCGCGCATTTCCAGCTGGCCGTGGAACAGTTCGGTATTGGGTTTATGGCCGATGGCGATAAATACGCCGGCTAGAGGCAGATCTTTGCTCACGCCACTTTGCGTATCTTTCAGGCGGGCACCGGTAACGCCGGTGTTGTCACCCAGTACTTCTTCAAGAGAGTGATTCCAGTGCAGCACCACGTTGCCGTTGGCTGCTTTATCGAACAGCTTGTCCTGAAGAATCTTCTCGGAACGAAGCTTGTCGCGGCGATGCACCAGGTGCACTTCCTTGGCGATATTCGACAGGTACAGCGCTTCTTCGACCGCGGTATTGCCGCCGCCAATCACCGCGACCACCTGGTTGCGATAGAAGAAGCCATCGCAGGTGGCGCAGGCCGATACGCCCTTGCCGGAAAACGCTTCTTCGGACGGCAGGCCCAGGTACTGCGCCGATGCGCCCGTGGCGATAATCAGGGCATCACAGGTGTAAGTGCCGCTGTCGCCTTTCAAGGTGAAAGGGCGCGACTGCAACTCGGCGGTGTGGATGTGGTCGTAGACGATCTCGGTTTCAAAGCGCTCGGCATGCTTTTGCATACGTTCCATCAGCGCTGGGCCGGTCAGGCCTTCAACATCGCCCGGCCAGTTGTCCACTTCGGTGGTGGTGGTCAGCTGACCGCCGGGCTGAATACCGGTAATGATCACAGGCTTGAGGTTGGCGCGGGCAGCGTAAACGGCAGCGCTATAACCGGCAGGGCCGGAGCCCAGGATGATCAAGCGTGAATGCTTGACTTCGCTCATAAAAACACCTCATAAGCCTTTGTCACAAAAGAGA
>DASRUM010000068.1:0-5589 GCA_035655415.1 Pseudomonas sp. | reverse complement strand
CCTGCCGACTGAAACAGAAGGCCGCTGAGGCTGGCAAAGAAATCAGCGTTTGCGTGGTAGAGAAAGGCTCCGAAGTTGGCGCTCACATTCTCTCTGGCGCAGTCTTCGAGCCTCGTGCCCTGAACGAACTGTTCCCGGACTGGAAAGAGCTTGGCGCACCGCTGAATACTCCAGTCAAGCGCGATGACATCTACGTGCTCAGCAATGCCGAGAAGGCCACCAAGGTTCCGGACTTCTTCGTGCCCAAGACCATGCACAACCATGGCAACTACATTATTTCCCTGGGCAACCTGTGCCGCTGGCTGGCGCAGCAGGCAGAGAACCTCGGCGTAGAAATCTACCCAGGCTTCGCCGCTCAGGAAGCGCTGATCAATGAAGAAGGCGCGGTATATGGCATTCTCACTGGCGATCTGGGTGTCGACCGCGAAGGTCACCCGAAAGAGGGTTACTACACCCCAGGCATGGAACTGCGCGCCAAGTACACGCTGTTCGCCGAAGGCTGCCGTGGCCATATCGGCAAGCAGCTGATCAAGAAATTCAACCTCGACTCCGAAGCCGACGCTCAGCATTACGGCATCGGCATCAAGGAAATCTGGGACATCGACCCCGCCAAGCACGAGCAAGGCCTGGTGGTACACACCGCCGGCTGGCCACTGGATATCGTTGCTAGCGAAAACACCGGCGGCTCCTTCCTCTATCACCTGGAAAACAACCAGGTGGTAGTCGGTCTGATCGTCGACCTGTCGTACAGCAACCCGCATCTGTCGCCGTTCGATGAGTTCCAGCGCTACAAGCACCACCCGGTGATCGCCCAGTACCTGGAAGGCGGCAAGCGCGTTTCTTACGGTGCCCGCGCCATCTGCAAAGGCGGCCTCAACTCGCTGCCGAAGATGGTCTTCAACGGCGGTGCACTGATCGGTTGCGACCTCGGCACCCTGAACTTCGCCAAGATCAAGGGCAGCCACACCGCCATGAAGTCCGGCATGCTCGCTGCTGACGCCGTGGCTGACGCGCTGTTTGCAGGCAAGGAAGGCGGCGACCAGCTGACCGGCTACGTCGACGCATTCAAGGCCAGCTGGCTGTACGACGAGCTGTTCCGCAGCCGCAACTTCGGCCCAGCGCTGCACAAGTTCGGCCCGCTGGTTGGCGGCGGCTTCAACTGGCTCGACCAGAACATCTTCGGCGGCAAGATCCCCTTCACCCTGCACGACACCAAGCCGGATTACGCCTGCCTGAAGCCGGCAGCAGACGCGCAGAAGATCAGCTACCCGAAGCCCGACGGCAAACTCAGCTTCGACAAGCTCAGCTCGGTATTCCTCTCCAACACCAACCATGAAGAGGAACAACCCTGCCACCTGAAGCTCACCGATCCGAGCATTCCGCTGAGCAAGAACCTGCCGATGTACGACGAACCGGCGCAGCGCTACTGCCCGGCCGGCGTTTACGAAATCGTCACCAAGGAAGATGGCGAGCAGAAGTTCCAGATCAACGCGCAGAACTGCGTACATTGCAAAACCTGTGACATCAAGGACCCCGCCCAGAACATCAACTGGGTGGCCCCTGAAGGCACCGGCGGGCCTAACTACCCCAATATGTAAGACGCAAAAAAGGCTCCCTCGGGAGCCTTTTTTATTGCACCAAATACAGCCGCCAGTGCTAGTCCGGCTGCGGCCCAATCGGGAAGAACTCGCCACCGCTCCACACACCGAGCCAGGTCCGGCCATCGATCTCGCGCGGCACCGCCAACTCGACCAGCTGATAGAACACATTGCGATGGATCAGCGCCTCGAGATTGCTCCGCACATGCACATAGGGCGCGGGCTCATCGGTCAGGGCGTCCAGCTCAACCCGCAGCGGATGCTCGCCGCCGGCCACCACCTCATCCTCGACGTTGGTGACAAAGCGCAGCACCTGCGCCTCGCCCTCACCCTCCACCTGCAGACTGACCGCCACAAAGGGCGCGTCATCAACCTGGATGCCGACCATCTCCACCGGTGTCACCAGCACGTATTTATCGCCATCACGGCGAATGATGGTGGAGAACAGTTTGACCATCGGCTTGCGCCCGATCGGCGTACCCAGGTAATACCAGGTGCCGTCGCGGGCGATACGCATGTCGATATCACCGCAGAACGTCGGGTGCCACAGATGCACCGGCGGCAACCCTTTGCCTTCGCCTTTGGGTATCTGCGCCAGCAGGTCGCCGGCCTTGCCTGTATCAGTCATCAATCACCGCCCCAAGCCCAATAAACGCCGCGCGTAATCCTGCAGCGCCGGACCGATAAGGTCCTCAGGCTTGGCATCATAAAGCGTCAGGAAGCCTCCGCGGCTACGAATGCGCGTGGTATCGACCAAATAGCGGGTATTGGTCTCGATCAGCATCAACTGAATCACCCCGCGATCAGTGCCTAGGCGATCCAGCGCCTCCTGATCTTCCCACTCCTCCACCGTGCCGATACGGTCATCGGCATAGGCAAAGCGGCTGTACAGCAGGTAATGCGCCCCGGCTTCACGAGCCGCAGCAAGAGACTCCTCCAACCCTAGCGGCGCCTTGGCGCGACGGACCATGGGGAAATACTCGATAAAGCCTTTGTAGGCCTCTTCGGCCACCACATTGGGCCGCGGATAGGCTGAGCCCGGCGGCACGAAATGACCTTGGGCGATATATATGAACGAATCGGCCTGCAAGCGCCACGAACTGGCGCGCCGCGTCTGGCTGTGGTCGAGCACGCCGACATCGCGCAATTGATAAATCGCTTCATCCGCCAGATCACTGGCATTCATGCAACCGCTCAGCAGCACCATACCTACTATCAGCAACAGACTACGCATCACGCTTCTCCCGCAGCCGGTGACAAAAAACCGGCGGATAGCGCCTAGATGCAGATTTCACGCCACCTGCTACGCATCAAAGCCCGCGCTGCCACTCCTGACGTAACTGCGCCTGTTGGGGCTGCTCGATGGCCTGCCGCACCTGTGCCAGCAGGCGCTGTTTGTCAGCGCCAAGAGTGCCCTTGAGCACTAGATAGTTGGAGGCATGGTCACTGCGAAATACCGTGTCACGCAACTCAAGCCCCTGCAGCAGACGCTCCACCTCAACAAACAGTTGCTGTTGATCGAGCGGTTGGAAGTCGGCAAACCCTTCGCGAAACCGTGCCTCGCCCGTGGGGAAACTTACCACCAAGGTCGAGAGAAACTCCGGCTGCGCCTCATTCATCAGGCGCGCCGAGTTGTCCGCATGCTGCTCACTCAAGACCGACCCGCCCAGACCGTTGAGGATCATCACCGAGCGGGTGATGCCGGCCTGCCCAAGCTTGTCCAGCGCACTCAGGCTGGACTCATAGGTCTCGCCCTTGTTGACCCGCGCCAGCACCTCGTCATCACCCGACTCGCAGCCGACATAGGCCATGCGCAGCCCAGCATCGGCCAGCTCCTTGAGCTCATCTACGGACTTCTTGCGCAGATTGCGCGGCAGGCAATAACTCGACACTCGCTCGACTTCCGGCATGTGTTCACGAATCGCCTGCAGGATGGTCAACAAACGCCGTGTCGGTAGCACCAGGGCATCACCATCGGCAAGAAACACCCGCTGCACGATCATCCGTTCACCGGTCAGGCGAATCTCTTCGAGCACCTGCGCCTCATCGCGGGCGCGGAATTTCTTCTGCTCCTGAGTGTACATTTCACAGAACGTGCACTTGTTCCAAGAGCAACCATTAGTCACCGGCAGAATCAGCGAGTGAGCTTCGCTGGGCGGACGAAATACCGGTTCGATATAGCTGATGGGGAAATCTTGCATGGTCTTCACTCAAGGCAGGCGGCGGTCTTAGCCGCCAATAATCTTCATCACGGTCGCGCCGCCGGAGAACGCCACATCCTGCTTGTCGCCCAGCGCCTTGACCAACAGGCCCTGCAGCGCAGGTAAGGCCTGATGGCGCGGCTTGACGAGCAGGTCGCCGATGTAGTGGCGATTGCTCGATGACAGGCAACCATGCAACCAGCCGGTCGAGGACAGACGCAGCCGCGAGCAGGTGCGGCAGAACGGCACGCTTTCATTGGCGATTACGCCGAAGTGGCCCACGCCGGGAATGGCGAAACGCAGCGCGGTCGCATCCAACGGCGCGTGAGCCTGAATATAGTCATAGCGGCTGCCGATCAGTTCCAGCAGCTCGGGCATGCCGACAAACTGGCGCTGGAAGCCGTTGCCGTCGCGGGCCAGATGCCCCATGCGCATCAGCTCGATAAAGCGCAGCTCGAAGCCATTGGCCAGGCAATAGTCGAGCAGCGGCAACACCTGATCGAGGTTCTGCCCGCGCAACGGCACCATATTGACCTTGATCTGTATCCCCGCATCCCGCGCCTGCTGCAGGCCATCGAGCACTGTCGCCAGATCGCCGCCACGGGCAATGGTGCGGAATGCCGCAGCGTCGAGGGTGTCCAAGGAAATATTCAAGCGGCGAATGCCGCATTCCAGCAGCAGCGGTAGCTTGCGCGCCAGCAGCTGACCGTTGCTGGTCAAGCTGATATCGGCCAAGCCGAGCTGGCTGACGCCGCGCAGAAAAGCGTCGAGTTTAGGGCTGACCAGCGGCTCGCCACCGGTGATGCGCAAGCGCTCAATACCGGCGGCTTCGATCAGATAGGCCACGCCACGCAGCATGGCCTCGGCCGACAGCTCGTCCTGCGCTGCTACCAGCCGCTTACCATCGGGTACGCAGTAGGTGCAGGCATAGTTGCAGGCGGCGGTCAGGCTGATCCGCAGATTGCGAAAACGCCTGCCCTGGCGGTCAACGATCATGCATGACTCCAGCAAAGGTAAGCACCGAGTATAGGGGCGCCGCCAACGCAGCAGATTCGTTATCCACCCGCTGAATACCTCAGCTAGCCGGGGTGTCGCCCTCACGCTTACGCTTGTTGCCCATGCGCACACCGATATCCATGAGGAACTGGAAGAAACCTTCCTGATCTTCCAACACGTTGCTCCAGAATGGCGAGTGATACAGCGCCACAGCGCCGTGCACCAACGCCCAGGCGGCACAGTAATGGAAGTACGGCGGCACGTCCTCCAGCTTGCCTTCGGCGATGCGGCCCTTGATCAGCTGGGTCAGACGCTCGAAGTTGGAGGCGCGGATCTTGTGCAGCTGCTCGACCATCTCCGGCACTTGATTGCCCTTGACCACCTTCTCTTCCAGGCGGTCAAACAGGCGGTAGCGCTGCGGGTCGCGCATGCGGAACTCGAAGTAGGCGCGCGACAGGGATTCCTTGTCGCGGTCGATATCGGCCGAGTGCAGCAGCTCGTTGAGATCACGCTCATAGTCGAGCATCAGGCGCAGGTAGATCTCCGCCTTGGATTTGAAGTGTTTGTAGATGGTGCCTTTGCCAATACCAACCGTGTCGGCAATCATCTCCACAGTCACGCTGTCTTCACCCTGGTCGAGGAAGAGTTTCAGGGCTGTGTCGAGAATTTCCTGTTCGCGGCGGCGAAACTCACGGACCTTGCGGGGTTCTTTATGCATAAAAGGACTACGGGGTCAAAAAAACGAAGGCGCGTATTATGCCTAACTAACGGCAAATTGCACGGATCATCCGACC
>DASRUM010000067.1:0-17560 GCA_035655415.1 Pseudomonas sp. | reverse complement strand
TGCCAGACGGTATCCGTCTGCCACTGACCTGGCTCAGCCCACGTTGTCATGAACCGCTGCGTCAGGCCCTGCGCCAGTCCGGCGTATTGGTTTAATTGAGGAATTACTACGCATGAAGCGACTCACCGGACTCTCCGCCCTGGCCCTGATCATCGCTGGTACCAGCGGTTGCGGCTGGATCTATGGCGAAAACGGCTACTTCCGTGACCGTGGCAGCGACTACCTCGAAGCCCGTCAGACGGCCACGATGCAAATCCCGCCTAACGTCGACGCCAAGCGTATCGACCCGCTGCTGCCCGTACCGCAGCAGGTCGCGACTACCACCGATACCGGCGAATTTATCGTGCCGCGCCCGCAAGCCCTGGCTGTGGCCGGTGATGCCAGCGAGTTCAGCCTGCAAAAGAGCGGCGAGTCGCGTTGGGTCGTAGCTCAGCGCGTACCGGCTGAAGTCTGGCCTGTGGCGCGTCAGTTCTTTGCCGACAACGGTTTTCAGATTGCTGAAGAGCGTCCGCAAACGGGCGAATTCAGCACCACATGGCAGCGTTTTGATGCCCTGTCCGAATCCATGGCGCGTCGCCTGAGCAGCCGCGTATCTGGCGTCAATCCAGATGCCGAAACCCGCGTGCGGGTGCGTATCGAGCCAGGCGTGCAGCGTAATACCAGCGAAATCTTCGTGGTCAGCGCCGAGCGTCCAGTTGGCAGCACTGCCGATGTCGCTTTCACCAACCGCAGCAGCAACCCAAGCCTGGATGCTGCGCTGCTCGATGAAATGCTGGTGACCCTGGCGCGCAGCGCAGAGCAGGGCGGTTCGGTCTCTCTGTTGGCCGCCCGTGATTACGATGCGCCGAATCGCGTCAGCCTGTCTGAAGACGGTAACGGCAACCCGGTGCTGAGCCTGGGTGCTGATTTCGACCGCGCCTGGTCCGGTGTGGGCCGCTCCCTGGAAATGGCGGATGTACGCATCGACGACATCAACCGCAGCCTGGGCGTGTACTACATCAACCTCGCCGAACGTGCGCAGAAGCCGGATGAAAAGCCTGGCTTCTTCGGTAGCGTATTTGGCAGCGAGCCGAGCAAGGAAGAGATCGACGCCCGCGCCGAGCGCTATCAGGTACGCCTGACTGCGGTTGGCGACAGCGTGCAGGTCACCGTGGAAAAAGACCTCAACACCATTGCCCCCGCCGACGTGGCGCGCAAGGTGCTGGACTTGATCCAGGAAAACCTTGGCTGACAGCAGGCAACTGCTGCACCGGCACTACCAATAGGCGAAACCCGGCGGGTTTCGCCTGTTTTTTTTACCAAAGGCGGAAATTCCGACATGAGCACAGCCACCACCCTGAGCCTGAAGAAAATCTATTCGGGCAAAGTCCGTGATCTATACGAGATCGACGACAAACGCATGCTGATGGTCGCCACCGACCGCCTTTCGGCATTCGACGTGATCCTCAACGAGCCGATCCCGGAAAAGGGCAAGATCCTCACCGCCATCTCCAACTTCTGGTTCGACAAGCTCAAGGACCTGGTGCCCAACCACTTCACCGGCGACAAGGTCGAAGACATCGTCCCGGCCGCCGAACTACCGCTGGTGGAAGGTCGCGCAGTAGTCGCCAAGCGCCTTAAGCCGGTCGCGGTAGAAGCCATCGTACGTGGCTATATCGTTGGCTCCGGCTGGAAGGAATACCAGAAGAGCGGCACCGTCTGCGGCATTCAACTGCCAGCAGGCCTCAAGGAAGCGGCCAAGCTGCCGCAGCCAATCTTCACCCCCTCGACCAAGGCTGCCGTGGGCGACCACGACGAGAACATCAGCTTCGAGCAGTGCGAAGCCATCATCGGCGCAGAGCTGGCCGCCAAAGTGCGCGACACCTCCATTGCCCTGTACAGCGCAGCAGTGGAATACGCAGCCACGCGTGGCATCATCATCGCCGACACCAAGTTCGAATTCGGCCTGGATGAAGACGGCACCCTGACCCTAATGGACGAAGCCCTGACCCCGGACTCCAGCCGTTTCTGGCCGGCGGACAGCTATGCAGAAGGCACAAACCCGCCAAGCTTCGACAAGCAGTTTGTACGTGACTGGCTGGAGTCCACCGGCTGGAACAAAGAGCCACCCGCCCCAGCAGTGCCCGCCGACGTCGCGCAGAAAACCGCCGACAAATACCGCGAAGCCCTGACGCGTCTGACCGTCTAAGCCGCAGCACTGCGCGGGTGACCGCGACACAGATGGGGCGCTACGGCGCCCCTTTTTTGTGGGGTTTAGCCTGCACCGCGCTTTCGGCATTTATTGACCGACCTGAAACGCAAAAGCCCCAGATCCATTCCTGCTGGCCAGAGTCCTCGCACGTACTGCGATACATATTCGTCAGCCATTTCGTCATGAATGGCGGGAGCATTTTGACCTTGCAGAAGATCCTTGGGCATACCACCTTGACCATGCGCTATGCACACCTTGCACTCGATCACCTGCAGGATGCCGGCAAATTCGGCCCAGCCAGCGATCATCAGCGCTTTCTAAGCATCATCACACCTCAGCTGTAGCCGATGCCCTGTGCTTTCCTATGCGGCGTGCATTGTTTAGCATGCATACAACGTATATACGTTGTAAGTACGGATTTACTTAGAGGTGACGCACCATGGCCAAAGAAGCCGTTTTCAATTTGAAGTTGGAACCCGAGCTACGCGAAGAATTTATGGCCGCCGCCCAAGCCGCACACCTGCCGGCCTCTCAGGTCATGCGTGACCTTATGCGCGATTTCATCCGCCAGCAGCAACAGGCCAAAGAGCATGATGAGTTCGTGCAACGCAAGGTTGCTGTTGCCAGGGCCTCGGTAGAGGCTGGCCGTGGTCGATCCAACGATGATGTAGAGGCTGAATTCGCCGCTCGCCGTGCTAAGGCTCAAGGCCACGAATGAAGGTTATTTGGACGCCCGAGGCCCTGCAGGATCGTCTGGATATCTGGGAATACATCGCCGCCGACAGCACTCGCGCTGCCGTGCACATGGATGAACTGTTCAGTGCGGCTGCATCCACCCTCGCTGACTATCCCCAAAAGGGGAGACTGGGAACGGTTGCCGGTACTCGTGAGCTGATTCCCCACGAAAACTACCGGCTCGTTTATCAGACTGAGACTGACGCTGTCTGGATTCTCGCCCTGGTGCACGTCGCCAGAATGTGGCCCCCGCTCCAGGGCTAACCTGCAGCCTCAACCAGCTTTCGACACTTCTTCGACACCGTGCATGCCGCAGATAGCAAAAGCCCCCGAAACTCTAGGAGTTTCAGGGGCTTCAGCTTGAGATATGGCGGGAAGATAGGGATTTGAACCCTAGGTGCTATCGCTAACACAACGGATTTCGAATCCGTCCCGTTCGGCCACTCCGGCATCTTCCCGTGGCGGCGCGCATGATAACAGCTGAAGTGCGTTTGGCGAACCCCTGGTTTGAAATTTTTCACATACTTTCAGATGCTTGCGATCAAAGGCCGTGAGCTGGGGTGAAATCTGGTTGGTGGAAGGCTAAGCAATCACCCAGGGAGGCATGCGCTTATCCATCTTCCGCAGTCGCCTTTATGGCGCAGATGTGGGATGCGCCATAGCCAAGGCCGTTGCGCTACGACCGTGATTAGATGGTTTCAACGTCCTGTAGCGGGCCTGCCAGCGTCGAAGGTTCCAGCTCTTCCAGTTCCAGGTTTGTTCGGTCACTATCCGTGTGGATTTACGAGGCTTGGTCATCGTGTTTAAGCGCTTTTGATTGTTCGAGGAAAGGCTTAAAACCCTTGTGCGGTACATCGGTGCCACAAGGCTCGCTGCAGCTACAACGGTCAAGGAGGCCTGCGGTGTAGACCAAGGCAGCCAATCGGAAGGTCAAGACCCGTATTGAGGATTTGGAAGAGGTGTTGTGAGCTTCCCCCCCAATATGAGCTATGGCTTTGGAAAGGGGATGTAGATCCTACAAAAGGTCAAGTATCGCCAGGATACGAAGAAGCTGATTCAAACTTGCCCAATCAAAACGAGGGATAGCGATTACAACGGAAGTGGCTAGGCGATGGTATGCCAAAGAAAATGGTTAGGATCATCAAGAAGATAGTAAAGGATCAGCTATGGAACTAATGGCAGTAGTGATTGCTGTATCAGGAGCATTGGTAGGGTGGGTTCTTGCTCAATTTACAGCGATGGCAAAAGATTATTTATATAGGAAGAGACTTAGAAAGCTTCTGATTATGGAGCTGGAAGAGTTGCATGATGACATTAAAGGTACTATTGATGCGTATACAAGGCAGCTGCATATATATGGTCAAGGCGGTGTGAGTAATGAAGGGCCTGCAAGTATTTCCAGTTTTATATTTAAAAATTATTACAAGGATGCAGTTTTAGGCCTGAGCAAAAGTGAAAGAAAATCATTTAAGATAATACACGCAGCTCTTGAAGCGGTGAATGAAGATATTGATGCGTACCTTCAGGAGACAAGAAAGATCCAAGAGATGCTTTCTATCGAAGGAGTTGAAAGTTTAAGCAAGGAAAGGTTTGATTATTGGGGGGGCTTAATAAAGACGGGTTATCGAGGTTGTGGGAGTTTGGTCTGGAGCATTTCACATCATCTAGATAATCTTAAAAACCCTGAGGTTGTCCCCATGAGCGATGCCCATGCTGAGTATTTAAAGCATTTAGACTTGGTCGATCATAAGATGTTTCATGAGATAGAGGCTGGAAAGACAATAGATAGAGAGTTCTTTAAGAAAAATTATTCTCACGAGGACTTCGAGAGAATAAGGGGTAAATAGTTCTATTGTAGCGGGTGAAGGCAATATTTGTTAACTAGGTTAACGGTAAGGAAGCAACATGAAAAGCGACTGGGATGATGCGCCGGATTATATACGCAACAATAATAAGCAATCCCCATGGCGTACGGTCGTCATCCTGGGCGTTGGCTCAGCGATCACATGGGGGCTGATCGCGCTATTTGCCAAGCCAATCGTCATCGACGTTAACCAGCTTAAACAGGCCATTCGCGTTAATGGTCAGCCTCTATTCAGCGAACTGCCAGTTCAAGCCCAGGCCCCAGCATACAGCGAACCTGCTGCGCCAATCCGTTTACCATCTTTGTCACTAGAACCTGCTCAGCCGGTTGTTCAGCCGCCAGCAAGTAAGGCTGAGATTGAGTGGGTGGAGCGCATGGAAGCCATTGCGACAGAGCGTGCGAAGAACAGCTTTAACGACAATAACTACAGGCCCAAGCAGCCGGCTAACACCTACACACCACCCGCAACACAGATAGCCTCCGCACCAACTGTCAGTGAGCGAAAGTCGCGCCAGGTAAGCCAAGAACGAACCGCGAAATGGATCAAAAGCTGGAATGGTGGCACGAACTACCTAGCCGAGTGGGTAGCTGTTAATAACTACATCAACAGCAGCAGTGTATGCGCCAACCACCGCAAAGGCTCAATCGACTACCGCGAATGCCGCAAAGCCGCCAAACAGCATTATCACGAAGAGTGCAGAGCATGGCGGGCGCGTTACGACAATGATCGCAAGGAACATAGTGATCGTATGAAGCAGCGCTATTGTTCTGCGTCGAGCAGTTTTAGTCCGATGGGTTGAAGCTAAAAAATATACTGTCAATTCTTTATTCGTCGATAAGGTGTGTAAAAGCGCTGCTGTATCTCGATGAAGGGAATCTGTTCTCAACAAAAGGAGAGGTGTAATGAAAGAGAGAATGGTTTTTGGCATTAAAATAGAGCATGGTGTAACAAAGCGAGGGGTGATTATCTTTTGGTCAGTAGCTGTATCTCTTGCTATTTATATAATGAGCTTGCCGCTTAATATGAAAGATAGCAGTCTTGTAATGAATTATTTCATATTTGTAATGATGATGTTTGGTGGTGGCTTGGCATATCATCGGATTACTTTGATGATTGAGTGTCCGCAGACCGAAGATAATTATGGTGCTTGGCTTGATCTGGTTAAAGTGCTAATAAAGGCCTACATGGGTTTCTGCTTTTCAGCAATGTGCGTCGGATTTGGAGTCGCGATTAAAGGTGTTTTGGGTTTTTTGCTGGCAGTGGTGGGTGGCTTTGCCGGGATGATATGGGTTTTCAATAGAATGATAGATTCGCACAAATATATAACGGCATTGATTGATGGCAGCGCTCAAGAATAAGTTAAGCGATAGAGTGATTTTTAAATGCCACTCTATCGCTTTTGTTGTTGGTCATTACATATAGTCAGTGCCCGCTGACGCAGGTTTTGTAGTTCTGTTTAAGGCAAAAACACACTCGTTCAGATAAGGTTGAACTTCTTCCCAGCTTTTTTGGTCAGCAAAGTAACCTCTGAGTCTTTTTCCCGCGTCGACCATGTCCGGGTCATTTTTCATCATTGTCATTCTAGCGACGCTACTTGCATCCTCTTCTTTGTGTTTGGAGTGGTCTTGTTTGGAATATGAGTGAAATTCTTTTATTCGGCCATATGTGGGGTGTTTGTTGGTGGTGCATTGATCACCTGAGATTGCATCGCGGCGATTAACATGGCCTGCAGCAAAACTGTCTTGAACGAGGTGAAGTAAGCTGCCAATAGCCATTTCTTTTATATGAGGCCGCAGCCAAGGGCGGCCGACTGTAAATAGATCTTGTACTGTGTGGTCATTTGTGAAGTGCTGATCCCAGCCGGGAATTTCAATATCGCTAAGATAGGTATTGAGCTTATATTTACCTTCAACGACACCCCAAGTAAACTCAGCCCACATCATTATTTTCTGTTTGGTTTGATCAGCACTTTCGCCGTCTTGAGAGGCCATAGCATGAAGGAACTGTAGGTCTCCAAAATGAGAGCGAGTCATATAGTTTCCTTTCCCCATAAAGCGGGTGGAGTCTGTCCTGCTTTGCTTTTCGGCGCTTTTAAATATTCCGACCCAGCATCTGGTTTGAGTTATAAAACCGACTGTGAATTTTGTATTGCAGTTTCCTATTTTTCCATCATCTGAACTTAGCATGAAAACAGGGTCGTCATTCCATCTTACCCCGGCAATAATATAAGGACCCGCATTTTCAAGGTCAGGGTTGTCGCAGTCATCCCAGTCACCGTCACATCCAAAACTTTTCTGTGTAAGAGCCTCATGTGCAGGATCAGCAAATTTATGCATGCTGGAGTCCATAATTATTATTTGTGTTTTATATTTCACCCCATATTTGCTTGCCATTTGTTGCTCGGCAATGGTGCCTTCTGGTGATAGCTGGAATCCACTGGCGTAAGTGGCGAATATCATTGAAATGGTTGCTGCGATGCTTTTAAGTGAGGTTGATTTTTTGCTCATGTTTTCGTCCGTTTTATTTTGTAAGCGTCGATGCTCTTGTATTAATACTATTGAATGAGGATGTTTAAATAAAATATCCATCATTGCTGCTATTTTTAAATTCGCGAGTTAACTGCTAATGCATGTGTTAAGTGAGTGCTTGTGTCTGTGGCAGTTTGCCACTAGAGACAGGATAGCTCTGGAATCGAATGTGTCGAAAAAGTGTCGAAAACACTGTGCCGAATTGAGCCGAAACGAGCAGGTGATGGCGGCGGAAGCTCCGTATTGAGCGGGTTTGGCACGAACTGAAGCGCTCACAGGCAGGTTCAAGAGCCCTATCGTCCGCCATATCGAAATTTATTCAGCCCCTGAAGTCGTCATAGATTCAGGGGCTTTTGGGGCTATTTCCCAGCTATATGTTGTGAGGCATGGATGGCGCAGCCCCTCTCCCGGAGGGCGAGGGGACTAATCGGTGGAAGCCGACAGTCGCGTAACAGTTAACGGGTACACAGCTTTTGCTGGGTTAACGCGAGCAACCCCTCGCTTGCGCTTATCCAATCGCCGCCCGCAGATTGACCCTGGCCTGTTGCTCGTACCGATCCCGGAAGTGGCTTGTGCTGTAGAGGTGATTGCGGGCAACGAAGTGTTTGAGCACTGCCTTGCGTTTGATGCGGTACAGCAGACCAGGCACCCAGTTGTATTCCGCGCGTACCTGGCGGTCGTATTCGCTAAAGCGTTCAGGCGCGGCGCCGAGTATGGCCAGGTCGATGTCGACGAGCAGTTGCTGATCGGCATCGCTGGGTGTGGCGTTATGGCGGGTCGCCATGATCAGGCCGTGAACGCGCGCCTGAACCTGCGTTGTAGCTCCACCTAGAGCTAGCTCCTGCACGGCCCAGTCGGCGCTGCGCAGTTCATTGTCTGATCCGCGCAGCGCGTAGATCGCATCGTGAAACCACAGTGCGATTTCCACTTCGCCAGGTTCGGCCGCAAGAGCGAGCGCCGCATCGAAGTGTTCGAGGCATTCCACGAGATGTTGCTGCGTGTGGTAGTGGCGGTGCGGCTCGTTATAAGCGGCCAGCAGGCGTTCGAATAAACCGGCCGGTGCAGGCAGATTCAGGTTGCGCCATGCGCGTTGCCAGGAGTGGGTGAGGCAGCCATGTGGTGGGTTTATGAGTGGCTTCATGATGTGTCTCAGCAAAAAGTGCTTCCGTGCAGCGCATGCCGACCGATATCAATTTTAGCGGGGCAGTGGCTGGATCTTTTTCACGGCCTCAAGCCAGTCGGGATTTAGCCGCGGCTGATCGGCGTCCATCCCCAGTTCTTCCATGCGTTCCTTGTGCTGATTGATCTCCGCCACCGCTTCACTGAGGGCGCTGGAGTTGCCGTCCAGTTGGTGCATCTGCGTCAGGCCCAGGTGGTAGAAGCGCAGCAGTTGCATGGCGGCGGGGTCGCGGGCGGCGACGCCGGCTTTGACGTGGTGCATCAGGTTGGTGATGCGCATCAGGCTGCGTTTCAGGCGCCAGCCGTATACAGCGGCGGCCATAAAGGGTTGTGGCCACAGCAGTACGCGCACCAGGGCCACAGTCAGCGCTAATGCGGCGATAACCCCGCCGAGGTTCCAGCGGAAGTTGTCGCCGCCCGGTGTGCCAAACAGCAGCACGGCGCTGCTCGACAACAGCATGGCCAGGGCGACGAAGATCCCCGCGATGGTCAGGGTGCTGCGGCGGGTTTGCTGGCGGTAGGTTTCTGGGGTGCGCTGCTGGATTTCGAACATCGGGGCCACGGGAATTCTCACTTGAGCGTGTAGTAACGGCGTTGCTTACGCGTTGGGTAGGGCAGGCCGGGTTAGTCGAAGCATGCGCCAAACGCTGCAAATTATGCGCGATTGCCCGGCAACAGGTATCTTCGCCCATCCGTTGACTGTATCGCTTAAGGATTTACCGGGTTTATGAGTCGGACTGTGTTTCAGGCTGTGATTATCTGCGTGGCGGCGCTGTGTTCGAGTACCGCGTTGGCCAAGGTCGAGGTGCAGGCCGGGCAGCACAAAACGCTCGGACGGGTTTTGCTGGCCAAGGTCTCCGAAGATATTGCGCCGGGCGATTACGAGGCGCTGCTCAAGGGCATCAAAGCCAACCCGGGCAAGTATGCGAAGAAGATCGTCATGCTCGACAGCATTGGCGGCAGCGTAGCCGAGGCCATTCGTATGGGGCGCTTGCTGCGTGAGACCGGCTTCGATGCCCTGGTACCGTCCACCGGGGTGTGCCAAGGCAGTTGCGTGTACCTGCTGGCGGCGGGCCACGCTAAAACCGTGCGCGGTTATGTGGGGATTCACCGGCCGTATTATGCGGGCAGTGATTCGGTGCATTCGGCGTCCGCCTTTGGGCCGAGCAGGGCGACTCAGGCTGCCTATTTCAAGGAAATGCAGATTCCGCCCGAGCTGCTTGCGGCGATCAACAGCACTGAGCCGCGACGCATGCGTGTGCTGACGCCGGTCGAGTTAGCGCGCTACCGCTTGAAGTGAGGCTGCGCGCTATCAACTGGTGCGATGCCTTTCGAAGAAACTCATGACCTGCTTGCTGGCGTCCTCGCGGGGCATGTCATAGCGCTGCTGCACCAGGTTGGTCAGTTTCTGCTCGTCGCCTTCGGATTTGATCCGCTCATCCAGGGTCAGCTCGTCCCAGACGATCAGAGCGAGCCCGGCAAGTTTGCGCCAGTTTTTCTGAATGATTTCGGCAAGTGGCCTGCTCATGCTCGGTGCTCCTGAGGTGGCCGGCCTTGGCCGGTTGTACGATCAGTACGGAATTGTGCTCAAGCCATCCTGTCATAGCTGGCACGGCTAGTCAGTGCGCTACAGCGCTTATGCGGGTTTGCGTACCGACGCCATGGCGTTTCGCCGATAGCCTGATTGCCGCGTCGCAGCTTATGTGGCGTGGCAATTGCTCTGCTTAGAGCCACAAGGGCTTGTTCCGGCATGCTTGCCGTCAACTCAAGGATATGCCGCAATGTCGATGATTGAACCTGTGCTGCTGACTGCCGCACGCGTCTGTACCTTTGTTGGTCAACAACTGCTGACCAACGCCAGCGGCTTTTACTTCGCCCGTGACGAGCGCCTGTTTCTGGTGACCAGTCGGCACGTGATGATCGATGAGCCGAGCCAGCATTTCCCTGATCGGATCGAGATCGAAGTGCACACCGATTTGCACAATGTCGCGCAGACCACCGGCTTCTCCATGCCGCTTTATCGCGATGGCAAGAGCCTCTGGCGGCAAGGCTGCGATGGCGCCGGTGAGGTAGATGTGGCGGTGCTGGAGATCGAGCGCGCGGCGCTGCCTAAGGGCATGGTGTATCACGCCTTTACCCCGGAGCATCTGCTGCAGCCGCAAACCCCGGTCGAGGTCGGCACTTCCTTGCTGGTGGTGGGTTTCCCCCTGGGTTTTCACGACACCCTGCACCATATCGCGGTGGTGCGGCATGCCGTGGTGGCGTCGTCATTCGGCCTGCGTTTTCAGGGCCAGGGCTACTTTCTTACTGATGCCCGCACGCATCGCGGCACCAGTGGCGCGCCGGTGGTGATGCGTACGCCGGAGAATGTGGACGGTGAGTTGCCGTGGGTGTTGCTGGGCGTGCATTCGGCGCGGCTTGATCTAGGCAGTCGCGACCTCGAGCTGGACGAGGCCCTGGGGCTCAACTGCACCTGGTATGCCGATATTCTGCTGACCCTGACTCAGTAAGGCTCTGCGCTCAACGCTGCGTCTGCAGCTCGGGGGCGGCGGTACAGCGCACCTAGAGTACGGCTGCGGTCGGCTTTGCCTGCAGTACCGCCGCTGTCCCGTTTGACCCCAACTAGGCCTACGTCATCCTGGCTTTCGCGGTTACGCTTCTGCTTCTTCTGGGTAATCCGCGACTGTTCAAACCCTACGCCTCAGAGCGCTGCATCAGGGTGCGTTGGCGCCATTCCATAAAGGTTTTCAGCAGTAGGGTGAGCAACGCCATGCACGCCAGCAACGCTGCAGCGGTAAAGGCGGCGGCGGGCTTGTAGTCGTTGTTTAGCTGATCGACCAGCAAGGGCAGGGTCAGGGTCTGGTTGATGATGGTGCCGGACACCACCGACACAGCGCCAAACTCGCCCACTGCACGGGCATTGGTCACGACCACGCCATACAGCAGTGCCCATTTGATCTTCGGCAGGGTGATATGGCGGAAGATCTGCCAGCCGTTGGCGCCCAGGCACAGCGCGGCGGTTTCCTCGTCCTGGCCCTGGGCCTGCATCACCGGAATCAGGATGCGCGCCACATAGGGTGCAGTAACGAAGATGGTGACCATCACAATGCCCGGCCAGGCAAACATCAGCTGCATGCCGTTATCGTAGAACCAGCGCCCCAGGGCGTGCTCCAGGCCATACACCACTAGGTAGCAGAGCCCGGCCACCACCGGCGACACCGCATAGGGAATGTCGATCACGGTGGTCAGCAGCTTGCGCCCGCGAAAATCGTAATGGGTGACGCACCAGGCCAGCATGATGCCGAAGCACAGGTTGACCGGTACGGTCAGCGCGGCAACCAGCAGGGTCAGGCCGATGGCATGCAGCATGTAATCTTCGCCCAGGTTGCCCCAGAGCAACTCCAGGCCGCCAGAGAACGCTTTGCTGAAAATCAGCGCCAGCGGGATCAGCAGAATCAGGGTGACCAGGCTCAGGCCCAGGCCGATCAGCAGCCATTGATGCCAGTGTTGTGGTTTTCTCATTTGCCTTGCCGTTGCCATTTAAACAGGCGGCCTTGTAGCACTTGCAGACTGAACAGCAGCACCAGTGAGGCCAGCAGAATGACCGAGGCAATCGCCGCAGCCGCGTTGTGGTTGAACTCCTGCAGCCGCACGAAAATCATCAGCGAGGAGACTTCGGTTTTAAACGGGATATTGCCGGCAATCATGATTACCGCGCCGAACTCACCGAGGCTGCGGATAAAGGATTGCGAGGCGCCGGTGACCAGGGCCGGAGTCAAGGTTGGCAACACCACGTAGAAGAACGTTTGCAGGCGGTTGGCACCCAGGGTGCTGGCGGCTTCTTCATAGTCGCGGCCCAGGTCCTGCAGCACCGGCTGCACCGTGCGCACGACAAAGGGCAGGCTAGTGAAGACCATGGCGATCAAAATACCGGGGTAGGCGTACGCCAGTTTGATACCCATGGGCGCGAGCCATTGGCCGAGCCAACCGCCGGGGGCGAGCAGGGTGGCCAGGGTCAGGCCGGCCACCGAAGTGGGCAGGGCGAAAGGCAGATCAACCAGTGCATCCACCAGGCGGCGACCGGGGAAGTCATAGCGGGTGATGATCCAGGCCAGCAGCATGCCGATCAGTACGGTGGCGATGGTGGCGTAGAAGGCCCCGCTGATCGTCACCTTGTAGCTCTGCACCACGCGCGGGTCGCTGATCGCCCGCCAGTACTGCGCCCAGCTCATATCGCTGACGTACAGCAGCAGCGCTGACAGCGGAAACAGGATGATCAGCGATATATAAAAGGTGCTGAAGCCGAAGCTCAGACCAAAGCCTGGCAGCAGCGGATTCTGCAGAAAAAAGCGGGGAGTTTTAGGCACGTACAGATCTCTAAATGCACAAGCCGCCGTAGGTACGGCGGCTTGTTTTGTTCCTTAAACCAGCAGGGTCTAGCGACCCTCAGCCAACAACTGGTCAAGAATACCATCGGCATCGAAGTGCTTGGCAGTGATCTCATCCCAGGTGCCGAGTACTTCGGTTGGGTTGATCAGGCGGATCTTGGGGAACTGCTCTGCAGTGGCTGCCACGACTTCTGGGTGATGCACGCGGTAGCTGTAAGTGGTCAGTAGTTGCTGGATGTCCTTGCTGTACTGGAAGTCCAGGTAAGCCTTGGACACGTCACGGGTGCCTTTCTCATCGACTACCTTGTCGACCAGCGCCACCGGGAACTCGGCCAATACGCTGACCGGTGGTACGACGATCTCGTATTCGCCGGATTTGAATTCCTCACCATTGGCGATGTTGACCACTTCCGATTCAAAGGTCAGCAGCACATCACCCTGGCCATTCTGGGCAAAGGCTACGGTCGCTGCGCGGCCACCCGTGGGGAAGTTCTCGACGTTGCGCAGTATTTTGCCGACGAATTCCTTGGTCTTGGTTTCATCACCCTTGAAGGCTTCGTTGGCATGCAGCCAGGCACCGAGGTAGGTGTAGCGGGCGTTGCCAGAGGTCTTCGGGTTGGGGAACACCAGCTTCACGTCGTCGCGGGCCAGGTCGTCCCAGCCTTTGATGTTCTTCGGGTTGCCTTTGCGCACCAGGAAGGCGGTGGTGCTGTAGTAAGGCGAGCTGTTGTTGGGGAACTGCTCAGCCCAGTCTTCGCGCACCAGGCCACGCTTGGCCAGGATGTCCACGTCGGTAACCTGATTGAAGGTCACGGTGTCGACCTTCTTGCCCTGGATGATGTCCTGCGCTTGGCGTGAGGAGCCGGCGAAGGATTGGTCAATCTTCAGTTCTTTACCGGTCTGGGCTTTCCAGTGCTCAACGAACTTGGGGTTGATCTCGGCAAACAGCTCACGGGCAATGTCGTAGGAGGCATTCAGGATCGGCTTGTCCTGCGCCAGTGTGGCGGCACTGGTGAGCAAGCTTGAGGTGATGGCGCTGGCCAGCAGAAGTTTCTTGAGCATGATGCAGACTTTCCTCGTCACTGAGCCCGTCTTACAGGCGTTTGCTTGAATACCTGGCCGCACGGCCAAGTTGTGGGAGGGATACTGCCCAAGTTTTTTATTCTTAAAAAGTAACTTTTAAAGCTATTGATATTCCATTTATGAATTTTCCGGTGCGTGACGTATCAGGCGAACTGCACCGGGCAGCGCTCCGGACCTTCCAGCTTGCGAATTTCTTCGATCACCTGGGGCCGTGCGTGGTGCAGCACCAGATGGCGCTGCTGGCTGTGCAGGCGGCGCGCTTCCTGGTGCAGCATGGTGATGCCGGCGTAGTCGATAAAGTTGATGTGCTGAGCATCGATCATCACCCAGCGCGCCGTGCTGCGTTGCAGCATTTGTTGCAGATAGTGGCAGGCACCGAAGAAGATTGAGCCCTCGATGCGCAGCCATTCCTCATCAGCGTCCTGCCACTGGCGTACGCGCGGTTGCGAGGTGCGTTTGAGGTAGACGATCAGCGAGGCCAGCACGCCGGCGTAGATGGCGCTTTGCAGGTCCAGCACCAGGGTCGCCAGCACGGTCAGCAGCATCACCAGAAACTCGCTGCGGCTCACGCGCTGCAGCGCTTTTACTGCGCCGATATCGAACAGCCCCCAGCAGATCAGCAGAATGCTCGCCGCCATGGCGGGGATTGGCACGTAGGCAAACAGGCGGCTGCCATACAGGGCAAACAGCGCCACCAGCAGAGCGGCAAACACCCCGGCCATCGGCGAGCAGGCGCCGGCTTGCAGGTTGAGCGCCGAGCGGGTGAAGGAGCCGGCCGACAGCGAGCCGCTAAACCAAGGCCCGACGATGTTAGACAGGCCCTGGGCGCGAACTTCCTGATTGGCATCGAACGGCTGCTGGGATTTATCCGCCAGGGCGCGGGCAATCGACAGGCTGGTGACCAAACCGAGCAAACCGCAGGCCACTGCCGCCGGCAGCAGTTGCAGGATGTTTGTAAGGTCGAAGTCCAGTAGGGCGAACGGCGGCAGGCTGCCTTCAAAACGGCTGACCAGCGCGATTGCCCCCAGCTGCTCAGGCCAGGCCATAACCAGCAGGCTGGCGGCGACAATCCCGATAAGCAATGCCGGTGCGCGAGGCCACAGACGTCTGCTCAACAGGCTGATGCTCAAGGTGAAAAGTGCTACGGCGAGGGTGCGCCAGTCACTCTCTGCCAAGTGTTCGCCGAGTCTGAGCAGACTCATCAGCGCCGTTGCCTGGCTGGTGACGGTGAGGCCAAGCAGGTTGGGCAACTGGCCGATACCGATCACCAGCGCCGCACCGAGGGTGAAGCCGAGCACCACCGAGTGCGAGACGAAATTCACCAGGGCGCCGAAGCGCAGCAGGCCGAGCAGCCATTGGCACACACCGGC
The DNA here is from genome assembly GCA_035655415.1 of Pseudomonas sp. Taxonomy (GTDB): domain Bacteria; phylum Pseudomonadota; class Gammaproteobacteria; order Pseudomonadales; family Pseudomonadaceae; genus Aquipseudomonas. The sequence continues at coordinate 2,221 of DASRUM010000067.1, read as the reverse complement.
CAGTAGCGTCAGCAGTAGAATCAGGGCAATAAAGTGGTCGCTGCCCGGCGTCGCCATGGGGCTGACACTGCTGAACAGCACGATGGATATCGCGGCGGTTGGTCCGCAGATCAGAAAACTGGACGAGCCCCACAGGCAGGCGATCAGCACCGGGACTATGGCCGCGTACAGACCATATTGCGGCGGCAGACCGGCGATCAGGGCGTAGGCGATGGATTGCGGCAGCGCGAGGATGGCGCCATTGAGCCCCACCAGCAGGTCTTTACCGAGGCTGCGTTTGCTGCAATGCGGCAGCCAGCGCAGAAAGGGCAGCAGGGTCTGAAGGCGGAGCAATGGCATGCGTGGGCTTCTTGTGCGGGCGATGAAAAAGGCAGCGGCCTGCCTACTTTAGGGAATCAAGCCGGCAGGTTCAAAGTTTGGCGTTAACTGCGGCCAGGCCGTCACCGCCATTGCGGCTGGTTACGCCTTCGAGCCAGCCGGCAACCACCGCCGGATTGGCCTTGAGCCAGGCCTTGATCGCCTCATCGTTGCTGGCCTGTTTGCTCAGCACCTGATCCATGATGGCGTTCTCTATCTCCTGGGTGAATTTCAGGTTGCTCAGCAGCTTGCCGACATTCGGGCACTGTGCGGCATAGCCTTTGCGGGCCAGGGTGTTGACGCTGCCGCTGGCGCCGAAGTACTTCTCACCGCCCTTGAGGTAGCGCATGTCGTACTGCACGTTCATCGGGTGCGGGGTCCAGCCGAGGAACACTACAAACTGCTCGCGCTTCACCGCGCGGCCGACTTGCACCAGCATGGCCTGTTCGCTGGACTCGACCAGGCTCCAGTCTTTGAGACCGAATTCGTCGGCGGCGATCATCTTCTGAATCGACTCGTTGGCCGGTGCGCCGGAGCCGATGCCGTAGATCTTGTGCTTGAACTTGTCGGCATGCTGATCGAGATCGGCAAAGGTTTTCACCCCGGCCTCATAGGCATAGGCGGGCACCGCCAGGGTGTACTCGGTACCGCTGAGGTTTTCCACCACCTGCTCGACTTCGCCCGTGGCGACGAACTTGTCGTAATTGCTCTGCTGCGCCGGCATCCAGTTGCCGAGGAACACGTCCACCTGACCTTTCTGCAACCCGGCGAAAATGATCGGCACGGCCAGGGTCTGCGGCTGTGCCTTGTAGCCCAGGCCGTCGAGCAGGAAGCTGGCGATGCCGTTGGTCACGGCAATATCACTCCAACCCGGATCGCCCAGTTTCACCGTGGCGCAACTGGCGTCTTCGGCGAGGCTATAGCTGCTGGCGGTGAGTAACAGGCCGCCGATAAGTGCTGTGCTGAATATGTGCATGGCATGTGTCTCCTTGAATTATTAGTTATGGATCAACGCGGCAGTGGCTTGCAATCAGGGTTGCGGGAAACGGGCGCGACGTTCGAGGTCGTCGAGATCAATGTGGTTGCGCATGTACTGCTGGCTGGCGTCGACCATCGGTTGATGGTCCCAGCTGGCCAGGCGGCCGTGGCTCAGGGCGCTGGCAACGAAGCGCCGACGGCGTTGACTGGCCAGGGTGGCCTGATGGATTGCCGGCATGTCCCAGCGCGCCTGCGCCTGGTTGATAAAGTCGGCCAGCAGGCTCTGGTGCTCGGGGGCTTCGGCGAGGTTTTCGCGCTCCTGCGGGTCGTGGCGCAGGTTGAACAGCAGCAGGGGATCAAGCTCGGAGTAGATAAATTTCCACTCGCCACGGCGGATCATCATCAGCGGGCTGATGCTGCCTTCGGCCATATATTCGCCAATCACTTCATCGTGACCCTGGCGGCCTTCGAGGTGCGCCAGCAACGAGCGGCCGTCCAGCGGTAGATCGGCTTGCAGCGTGCCGCCGGCCAGTTCCACCAGGGTCGGCAGCAGGTCCATGGTCGAGACGTTCTGGCTCACTCGGCGTGCGGCGAATTGCTTGGGCGCATGCACTAGCAGCGGCACCCGAGCGGCCATTTCAAACCAGTGCATCTTGTACCAGAGGCCGCGCTCGCCAAGCATGTCGCCGTGGTCGCCGGAGAACACGATGATGGTGTTGTCGCTCAGGTTGCAGTCATTGAGGGTTTTCAGCAGCTTGCCGATATTGCTGTCGATATAGCTGCAGGCGCCGAAGTAGGCGCGGCGGGCGTCCTTGATCTTCTGCTCGGGCAGCGGCTTGTCCCACAGGTCGATAACTTTCATCAGGCGTTGCGAGTGTGGGTCTTG
>DASRUM010000066.1:0-3703 GCA_035655415.1 Pseudomonas sp. | reverse complement strand
GGATATGCTCAGTCCAAAGCGCCAACAACGGGTTTGGCGACACCGCTAAAAAGGGGACTGCCTGATGAGCCCAGCCGAATTACACGCCGACAGCATCGTTATTGACGGGCTGATCATCGCCAAGTGGAACCGCGAACTGTTTGAAGACATGCGCAAGGGCGGCCTGACGGCGGCCAACTGCACCGTGTCGGTGTGGGAAGGCTTTCAGGCCACGGTGAACAATATCGCCGCCAGCCAGAAGCTGATCCGCGAGAACAGCGACCTAGTCATGCCCGTGCGCACCACCGCCGACATCCGCAAGGCGAAAGAGCAGGGCAAGACTGGCATCCTCTTCGGCTTCCAGAACGCCCATGCGTTCGAGGACCAGATCGGCTATGTCGAGGTGTTCAAGCAGCTCGGCGTGGGCATCGTGCAGATGTGCTACAACACCCAGAACCTGGTCGGCACCGGCTGCTACGAGCGTGACGGTGGGCTGTCCGGCTTCGGCCGCGAGATCGTCGCTGAGATGAATCGCGTCGGCATTATGTGCGACCTGTCCCACGTCGGTTCCAAGACGTCAGAAGAAGTCATCCTCGAATCGAAAAAACCGGTCACTTACTCCCACTGCCTGCCGTCGGGCCTGAAAGAACATCCGCGCAACAAATCCGATGAAGAACTGAAATTTATCGCCGATCACGGCGGCTTCGTCGGCGTGACCATGTTCGCGCCGTTCCTGGCCAAAGGCATCGACTCGACCATCGACGACTACGCCGAAGCCATCGAGTACGTGATGAATATCGTTGGCGAAGACGCCATCGGCATCGGCACCGACTTCACTCAGGGCCACGGCCAGGACTTCTTCGAGTACCTGACCCACGACAAGGGCTACGCCCGCCGCCTGACCAGCTTCGGCAAGATCATCAACCCGCTGGGCATCCGCACCGTCGGCGAATTCCCCAACCTCACCGAGACCCTGCTCAAACGCGGCCATTCCGAACGCGTGGTGCGCAAGATAATGGGCGAGAACTGGGTAAGGGTTCTGGCGGACGTCTGGGGCGAGTAAGCGTCTAGCCATAACACGATAATCGTTCCCCAGCCCCTGACGCTTTGCGTCACAGAAGCGGACGCAGAGCGTCCTGTGAGGCGTTACCACGCAGAGCGTGGGAACGATCAGAAACACCTTCGTAGGATGGGTTGAGCGAAGCGATACCCATCAAGCACCACCACCGAATTCTGGAGCACTGAACACATGGCCACCCACGCACCCGAAATGCCTATCCAGGTCGACGACGAAACCGGCGTCTGGACCACCGACGCCCTGCCGATGCTCTATGTGCCGCGGCATTTCTTCGTCAACAACCACATGGGTATCGAGGAAGTGCTCGGCGCTGAGGCCTATGCCGAGATTCTCTACAAGGCCGGCTACAAGTCTGCCTGGCACTGGTGCGAGAAAGAGGCCGAATGCCACGGACTGTCTGGTGTGGCGGTGTTTGAGCATTACATGAAGCGCCTGTCGCAGCGCGGCTGGGGGCTGTTCGAGACGCAGAAGCTGGACCTGGAAACCGGCTATGCCGAGGTCAAGCTCAAGCACTCGGCCTTCGTCTACGTGTACGGCAAGGTGGGGCGCAAGGTGGACTACATGTTCACTGGCTGGTTCTCAGGCGCCATCGACCAGATTCTCGCCGCTGCGGGCAGCCCTATCCGCACCGTCACCGTGCAGGAATACGGCGGTTCCGAAGAGGGCCACGACGATGGCCTGTTTGTGGTGAAACCTCTTTGATTTGTAGGAGCGGGCCATGCCCGCGAATCGCGGCCATGGGGCTAAGGTGCCCCTACCGCTCCTACGACAACTCGCCGATTTCGTGAGGATGCCGTAATGGCTTTCGAAGCAATGTTCCAGCCGATCCAAATCGGCAAGCTGACTATTCGTAACCGCATCGTGTCCACCGCGCACGCCGAGGTCATGGCCACCGACGGCGGCATGACCACCGAGCGTTACGTCAAGTACTACGAAGAGAAGGCCAAGGGCGGTGTCGGCCTAGCCATCTGCGGCGGCTCGTCGGTGGTCTCCATCGACAGCCCGCACGGCTGGTGGAGTTCGGTGAACCTGTCGACTGACCGGATCATTCCGCACTTCCAGAACCTGGCGGATGCCATGCACAAGCATGGCGCCAAGATCATGATCCAGATTACCCACATGGGCCGTCGCTCGCGCTGGGATGGTTTCGACTGGCCGACCTTGATGTCGCCGTCCGGTATCCGCGAACCGGTACACCGTGCCACCTGCAAGACCATCGAGCCGGAGGAAATGTGGCGCGTCATCGGTGACTTCGCCAAGGCGGCGGCACGGGCCAAAGCCGGCGGCCTGGACGGCGTCGAGCTGTCGGCCGTGCACCAGCACATGATCGACCAGTTCTGGTCGCCGCGGGTCAACAAGCGTACTGACGAGTGGGGCGGCACCTTTGAAGGCCGGATGAAGTTCGGTCTGGAAGTGATCAAAGCGGTGCGCGCCGAGGTCGGTGCCGATTTCTGCGTTGGCCTGCGTATCTCCGGTGACGAGTTCCACCCGGACGGCCTCTCTCACGAGGACATGAAGCAGATCGCCGCGTATTACGATGCCACCGGCCTGATCGACTTTATCGGCGTGGTCGGCTCTGGTGCCGACACCCACAACACCCTGGCCAACGTTATCCCCAACATGAGCTACCCGCCGGAGCCGTTCCTGCATTTGGCGGCCGGGATCAAGGAAGTGGTCAAGGTGCCGGTGCTGCACGCGCAGAACATCAAGGACCCGAACCAGGCCACGCGGATCCTGGAGGGCGGCTATGTCGACATGGTCGGTATGACCCGCGCGCATATCGCCGATCCGCACCTGATCGCCAAGATCAAAATGGGCCAGGTCGACCAGATCAAGCAGTGCGTCGGTGCCAACTACTGCATCGACCGCCAGTATCAAGGCCTCGACGTGCTGTGTATCCAGAACGCCGCGACCAGCCGTGAATATATGGGCCTGCCGCATATCATCGAGAAGACCAGCGGGCCGAAGCGCAAGGTGGTGATTGTTGGCGGTGGCCCGGCCGGGATGGAAGCGGCGCGCGTGGCTGCCGAGCGTGGCCACGATGTGACCCTGTTCGAGAAGAAAGACAGCCTCGGCGGGCAAATCACCTTGGCCGCCAAGGCGCCGCAGCGCGACCAAATGGCCGGCATCACCCGCTGGTTCCAGCTGGAGTTGGCGCGCCTGAATATCGATCTGCGCCTGGGAACTGGTGCTGATGAAGCGAGCATCCTCGACCTGCGCCCAGATATCGTCGTGCTGGCCAACGGCGGTCATCCGTTTATCGAGCAAAACGAACACTGGGGTGCCGCTGAAGGCCTGGTGGTGAGCAGCTGGGACGTACTCGATGGCACCGTCGCACCCGGCAGTAACGTGCTGGTGTACGACACCATTTGCGAATTCGGCGGTATGTCGGTGGCCGATTTTATCGCCGACAAAGGCGCGAAAGTGGAGATCGTCACCGACGACATCAAGCCGGGTGTGGCCATGGGCGGCACCACGTTCCCAACCTACTACCGCAGCATGTATCCGAAAGAAGTGATCATGACCGGCGACATGATGCTGGAGAAGGTCTACCGCGAAGGCGACAAGCTGGTGGCGGTGCTGGAGAACGAATACACCGGCGCGAAAGAAGAGCGCGTGGTCGATCAGGTGGTGGTGGAAAACGGC
>DASRUM010000065.1:0-21320 GCA_035655415.1 Pseudomonas sp. | reverse complement strand
GTTTGCCCAATCTGCGTTCCGTGTGCGCTGCGCCTGCTGGCTGTCGGTGATCGGAATCCTCCTGGTGCTCGGCGGCTGTGCTGAAGAACCCAGCACACTCGAGCGCGTTCAGGCGGAGGGTGTACTGCGGGTGATCACCCGTAACAGCCCGGCCACCTATTTCCAGGACCGTAACGGCGAGACCGGCTTCGAATACGAGCTGGTGAAACGCTTTGCCGATGACTTGGGCCTTGAGCTGAAAATCGAAACCGCCGACAACCTCGACGAGCTGTTCGCCAGCCTGAACAAACCCAACGGCCCGGTACTGGCTGCCGCCGGCCTGGTAGAAAGCGACGGACGGCAGCAACACGCACGCTTCTCCCTGCCCTATCTCGAAGTCACTCCCCAGGTGATTTATCGCAACGGCCAGCAACGCCCGACCCGCCCGGATGATCTACTCGGCAAGCGCATTCTGGTACTTAAAGGCAGCAGCCATGCCGAACAGCTAGCCGCGCTCAAGCTGCAATTGCCGGAACTGGTTTACGAAGAATCCGCTGCCGTTGAAGTGGTCGACCTGCTGCGCATGGTCGATGAAGGGCAGATCGACCTGACCCTGGTCGACTCCAACGAACTGGCGATGAACCAGGTGTACTTCTCCAACGTGCGCGTGGCCTTCGATCTGGGCGATGCACAAAACCTGGCCTGGGCCACCGCCCCCGGCGAAGACCGCAGCCTGCTCGACGAGATGAATGCCTTTATCGAGCGCGCCCACCAGAATGGCAGCCTGCAGCGGTTGAAAGATCGCTACTACGGCCATGTCGATGTACTCGGCTATGTCGGCGCTTACACCTTCGCCAAACACCTGCAACAACGTCTGCCGCGCTACGAGAAACACTTTCGCGAAGCCGCTCAGGCCAATCAGGTCGACTGGCGCCTGCTCGCTGCCATGGGTTATCAGGAATCACTCTGGCAACCCACCGCCACCTCGAAAACCGGTGTGCGCGGGCTGATGATGCTGACCCTGCGCACTGCCCAGGCCATGGGCGTGTCGGACCGACTGAACCCCAAACAGAGCATCGAAGGCGGCGCCAAATACATTGTCTATGTGAAGAACCAGCTGCCGGAAAGCATTCAGGAGCCGGATCGCACCTGGTTCGCCCTGGCGTCCTACAACGTCGGCGGCGGCCATCTGGAAGATGCGCGCAAGCTCACCGAAGCCGAAGGCCTGGACCCGAATAAATGGCTGGATGTGCAGAAGATTCTGCCGCGCCTGTCGCAGAAACAGTGGTACAGCAAGACCCGCTACGGCTATGCCCGCGGCGGCGAACCGGTGCACTTTGTGCGCAACATCCGCCGCTACTACGACATCCTTACCTGGGTAACCCAGCCGCAATTGGAAGGCTCGCAAATCGCCGAAAGCAATCAGCATGTGCCGGGCATCGATAAACGTCAGCCGAATGAGCAGACCCCGCCGCTTTAACAGAACCTACTTCAAAGGCGCGCGAGCTAGAGTCCTGCAAGGCAAAAACAGGCGAGGAAGCGGAGTTTACTGATGTAAATGAGCATTCCGAGCCTGGTTTTAACGCCGTAGGGCCGACGCGCAGCAGACTTTGGATAGGTTCTAGCGCTGCTCGCGCCGCGCCTTGAAGAACGCACTCAGCACCGCCCCACACTCCTCCGCCAGTACACCGCCCTCAATCAACACCCGATGATTGAGAAACTCCTGGCTGAAAAACTGTCCGCGACTCAACGCCACCCCAGCTTTAGGCTCGGTTGCGCCATACACCACACGCTGCACCCGCGCATGCACGATCAGCCCGGCGCACATGCTGCACGGTTCCAAGGTCACATACAGGGTGCTGCCCGGCAGACGGTAGTTGTCCACGGCCCGGGCGGCGGCACGTATCGCCACCATCTCGGCATGGGCGCTGGGATCGTGACTGGAAATCGGGCAATTGAAACCGCGCCCGATGATCGCGCCATCCTGCACCAGCACCGCACCGACCGGCACCTCGCCCAGGGCCGCACCCTCGGCCGCCAGGGCCAGAGCCTCACGCATAAAAAACGAATCGCGACTGCGATCGATGATCTGTACTTTTTTCATAGTCTCGTCGGGCCAACCCTTGCACCGGTGCGCACCGCGCACCCTACGGGAACGCTCACACCACCTCGATGGAGGCCATCAGGCCGGTTTCCATATGGTCGATCACATGGCAGTGGAACATCCACACCCCGGGATTATCGGCGACCAGCGCCACCCGTGCACTTTCGTTCTTGCCCAGCAGGTAGGTGTCGGTGAAATACGGAATAACCGCCTTGCGATTGGACGCCAACACCTTGAAGGTCATGCCGTGCAGATGGATCGGGTGCTGATACTGGCTAAGGTTGCGCAGCTCGAAGATATAGCTTTTGCCCAGCTGCAGGCGGGCAATCGGCCGCTCGGCACAGGTCTTGTCATTGATATCCCAGGCCTGGCCATTGATCTGCCAGAAGCTGTGCGCCGCGCCCTGGGCCAAACCGACCGACACCGCACCGGCCCACTCGAAGTTGAAGCGCAGGGTTTCGGCAGCAGCCAGATCCGGCTCGGCCACCGGGTTGGCCGGCAAGGCTGACGGCCACTCGCCCGCCACCTCGACACCGGGCTGCGCGCGCAGGGTCGCCAGGCGCAATGGACCGTTACGCAGCGACAACTCTGTACCCGCCGCCGGCACCTTCAACCCCAGCTCGATACGCATGCCCGGCCCCAGCCAGTACGCCTTGCCCAGCGGCCGCGGCTCGACCGGGTTGCCGTCCAGCGCATAAATGCGCGCATCCGCACCGGGCAGGTTGAGACGATAAGTCAGGGTGTTATCCAGATTGATCAGGCGCAGGCGCACCACCTGCCCGGCAGGCAAATCCAGGGTTGGTGCATGCTTGCCATTGACCGTACTCAAGCGCCCCGGTGTGCCGCCACGCGCCGCCTCGCGCGGTACGCTGAATGCAGTAAATGCGCCCTGTTCGTCGATATGCCAGCTTTTCAGATTAAGCGTGTGGTCGTGACGAAAACCCGTCGGCTCGCGCTCTTCGACGATCAACGCACCGACCAGACCGCGCCCCAGCTGCTCGCCGCTGGCGACGTGCGGGTGATACCAGAAGCTGCCGGCATCGGGGGTGATGAAGTTGTAGTCGAAGTACTCACCCGGCAGCACCGGCGCCTGCGACACATAAGGCACGCCGTCCATTTCCAGCGGCAGACGAATGCCATGCCAGTGAATAGTGGTCGGCACGTCCAGCCTATTAATGAAGCGCACACGCAAGCGCTCGCCCTGCCGACAGCGCAACTCCACACCCGGTGCCTGACCGCCATAGGCCCAGGCCGGCGTGGTATGCCCCGGCACCAGTTCGATATCCAGCGGCGCGGCGATCAGTTCATAGTCGTGGGTCGCTACATTTTCCGGGCGACCCAGCCAGTAGCGCACGCCGCCGGTGCCAAGGCCAACGACACCAAGACCAGCCAGACCGACCAGCATTTGTCTGCGGGTAAAGGACATAGGAGTTCCCGTAGCCCGGATGCAATCCGGGAAGATATCAATCCGGAGTTAACCCGGACTACCAATTGCAATATCTTCTCATTTAAGCAACGGAACTGACGACCCCGAAAAGCGGACAGAATGCCGCAGCAGAAACGACAAGGGCATGTTTCACTCTGACCAAGGCAGTGATTACGCCCCAGCATCGAGTTCCGCCAAATGCTGTGGCGCTACCGGATCATGCAGAGCATGAGCCGCCGTGGCAGCTGCTGGGATAACGCACCAATGGAACGATTCTTAAGAAGCCTGAAAACGGAGTGGATGCCAGAGCATGGCTATACCAACCAAGGCAGGCTGAGGCGGACGTGCTGCGCTATCTGATGGACGACTACAACCATCAACGGCCACATAGCTATAACGGATACAAAACGCCAGTAGAAGCCGAATCACTGGCGGGATAAACCTAAACCAGTGTCCAGAGTTCGTTGACCACAACACCGGGGAAAGGCTAACTGGAATATGCGTGACAATGTTCCGTCCAAGGGCCAACCCCGGACATGTTCTCTGCGAAGGAGGCCACCATGAGAATTCGTTACACAGTTCCATTCAAGCGCAAGATCATCATCGACGACCACTGGCAAATTCCAATTCAAGGCGGGAAGCTTCGCGTCATCGAGGAGGCTGGCTACGCCAAAGCTCTTGAAATCACCTTCGAAAAACAACCCCTTGAATACGCACCACGTCTTAAGCCACCCAGCGACAGCGAGCCCCTAACAACAATTACCGGGCGCGATCATCGCATGATATTCGTGAAGAACCTTCTCGATGACGCAGCCACACTTCTCGAATGCATATACGACATTGAACTCGTCACAGATGAAATCGATGCCAAATATGAAGGCGAAACACCTGAAGAAGAAACCAAAATCCAAGTAAAGGGTATTTCGAAAGGACGGCATGACTCTGCACTTCCACTCTCTTTCGATATGCTTACGCGAGCAATTATGGCTGCTGACAAGCACCAAGTATCAAGGTTTGAAGCCCCTCTCGTAAGAAGTGCCCGAAAGGCACTTGATGCACAGGAATTTATTAATTCTTTTCGCTACTCCTTCCTACTTATTGAATCTCTTTATGGCGAGGGGAAATTTAAGAAGGAAGGTTTGCAAACCTCGCTGAAAAACAACCAAGAATTCCGAGACATCTTGGACTTTGTTATCAAGGAAAGGACATCGGCAAGGAGTGACCACACCTCAGATACGGCCAGGCTGCTGGTGACAAATCCGACGATAGACGACGTGATTGTTCATCTCGTAGAGAAACGCGGTTTCTATTTCCACGGAAACGTTAAGCGAAAGGATGCTTGGAGGCCCGACGAGCAAGGCGTAGCAGAATCACTGGCCCTTCTTGCTGTAGGAATAGCCACAAGAATTTCTCTTAAGGCAGCAGACTCAATATTCAATCCAGAATTAGGGCAACGCCACTATGACGACGCAATGCGCGTGGGAGCCGAAATCATGTTTGAGATAAAATTAAAATTCCGAGAACCAGAAGAAAAATTTGACCGAGAGCAGCAGATCAACATTAGTATGCCCGGAACGAAGGTGACACCTCGATCCGCCTTCGCGGTTGCTCAACATTTCCTTCAGCTATTCCAGGACAATCAACCCGTATCAGCTCTACGTGAAGCGGAATGCACGGTTCAAGGAACCGGGGAAAAGGTGTTCAACCTTACATTTCATGCCACCGAGGATGAAAGGGAAAAGACTACGTCAGAAAAGTCTGACTAAGGAAGCTCTAAAAAGCACCGCATAGATACCATGTCCGCACTACTCGTCTAGACATGGCATTAGTGTCTTCCCCATGGACGGCCTTCCACATGCCATGTGGAATACCACTGATGATATGAGGCCTATAGTTAACGAACAATGAAACCTCACATTTAAATCAATAACTTATAAAAATTTATTCCCACTCAATAGTCGCTGGCGGCTTGCTCGACACGTCGTAGGTGACGCGGGAGATACCTTCGATTTCATTGATGATGCGGCCGCTGACGGTTTCCAACAGCTCGTAAGGCAGGTGCGCCCAACGTGCGGTCATAAAGTCGATGGTTTCCACGGCGCGCAGGGCGACAACCCAGGCGTAACGACGGCCATCGCCAACCACGCCCACCGATTTCACCGGCTGGAACACCACGAATGCCTGGCTGACCTTGTGGTACCAGTCGGCCTTGCGCAGCTCTTCGATAAAGATATGGTCAGCACGACGCAGCAGGTCGGCGTATTCCTTCTTCACCTCACCGAGGATGCGCACGCCCAGGCCTGGACCGTGGAATGGGTGACGGTAGACCATGTCGTACGGCAGGCCGAGTTCGAGGCCCAAGCGGCGCACTTCGTCCTTGAACAGTTCGCGCAGTGGCTCGACCAGTTTCAGGTTCATTTCTTCCGGCAGGCCGCCGACGTTGTGGTGCGACTTGATCACGTGGGCCTTGCCGCTTTTCGCGCCAGCCGACTCGATCACGTCCGGGTAGATGGTGCCCTGGGCGAGGAACTTGATGTTGTCCAGCTTGCAGGATTCGGCATCGAACACGTCGATAAAGGTGCGGCCGATGATCTTGCGCTTCTTCTCCGGGTCCGCTTCGCCAGCCAGGTTGCCGAGGAACTGCTCTTCGGCGTTGGCGCGAATCACTTTGACGCCCATGTTCTCGGCGAACATGGCCATCACCTGCTCGCCTTCGTGCAGGCGCAGCAGGCCGTTGTCGACGAATACGCAAGTCAGCTGGTCGCCGATGGCCTTGTGCAGCAGCGCCGCGACCACCGAGGAATCCACACCGCCGGACAGGCCGAGCAGCACATTGGCGCTGCCAACCTGGGCGCGCACGTTGGCGATGGCGTCTTCAACGATATTGGAGGCGGTCCACAGCGCTTCACAGCCGCAGATTTCCAGGATAAAGCGCGAGAGGATGCGACCGCCCTGCTTGGTGTGGGTCACTTCCGGGTGGAACTGCACGCCGTAGTAGCCGCGGCTGTCGTCCGCGATAGCGGCGATAGGGCAGCTCGGGGTGCTGGCGAGGATATGGAAACCGGCCGGCATGGCGGTGACTTTGTCGCCGTGGCTCATCCACACGTCGAGGCCGAACACGCCGTCGTCATCGATATGGTCTTCGATGCCGTTGAGCAGGCGGGCTTTGCCGACGATATCAACGCGGGCATAACCGAACTCGCGCAGGTCGGAGCCTTCAACCTTGCCGCCCAGCTGCTCGGCCATGGTCTGCATGCCGTAGCAGATACCGAAAACCGGTACGCCGAGGTCGAAGACGGCTTTCGGCGCGCGCGGGCTGTCGGCTGCATGCACCGACTCCGGGCCACCGGCAAGGATGATGCCGCGCGGGGCGAAGGCACGGATGTCATCGTCGCTCATGTCCCAGGGGTGCAACTCACAATACACACCGATCTCGCGCACTCGGCGGGCGATCAGCTGGGTGTACTGGGAGCCGAAATCCAGAATCAGGATGCGGTGAGCGTGGATGTCTTGATGAGCCATGGCCGTCTCTCGTAGCGGAATTCACAAATGACTCGGGGCTGCCCTGTAAAACAACAGCGACAGCCCCGGGCTTTATATCAACTGATCAACAATCAGCCCACGCGATAATTCGGGGCTTCTTTGGTGATCTGTACGTCGTGTACATGGGACTCGGCCATGCCAGCGCCGGTGATGCGCACAAACTCAGGCTTGCTGCGCATCTCTTCGATCGTCGCACAACCGGTGTAGCCCATGGAGGCACGCAGGCCGCCCATCAGCTGGTGAACGATGGCTGCCATCGCGCCCTTGTATGGCACGCGGCCTTCGATACCTTCCGGCACCAGCTTCTCGGCACCGGCCGAGGAGTCCTGGAAGTAACGATCCGAAGAACCCTGCGCCTGCGCCATGGCGCCCAGCGAACCCATGCCGCGGTAGGCCTTGTAGGAGCGGCCCTGGAACAGCTCGACTTCGCCCGGAGCTTCTTCAGTACCAGCGAGCATCGAACCGATCATCACGCAGGACGCGCCAGCCACGATGGCCTTGGACAGGTCACCGGAGAAGCGGATACCGCCATCGGCAATCAGCGGCACACCGGTGCCAGCCAGTGCGGCAGCAACGTTAGCCACGGCGGAGATTTGCGGCACGCCGACACCCGCGACAATACGCGTGGTGCAGATCGAGCCAGGGCCGATACCGACCTTGACCGCATCAGCGCCAGCTTCGGCAAGGGCCTTGGCGGCTTCGCCGGTGGCGATGTTGCCGCCGATCACCTGCACGTCCGGGAAGTTCTGCTTAACCCAACGCACGCGGTCGATCACGCCTTTGGAGTGACCGTGTGCGGTGTCAACGATGATCACGTCAACGCCGGCGTTAGCCAGTGCAGCGACGCGGTCAGCGGTATCGGCACCAGTACCAACGGCTGCGCCGACGCGCAGACGACCTTGGTCGTCCTTGCTGGCCAGCGGATAAGCCTTGGCTTTTTCGATGTCCTTGACGGTCATCATGCCCTTCAGGTGGAAGGCACCATCGACGATCAGGACTTTTTCGATGCGGTGCTTGTGCAGCAGCTCACGCACCAGGTCTTTGTCGGCACCTTCCGGGACGGTGACCAGACGCTCTTTTGGCGTCATCACTTCACGCACGGTGGCGTCCAGGCGGTTCTCGAAACGCACGTCACGCGAGGTGACGATGCCGACCAGGTCGCCATCGCTCAGAACCGGTACGCCGGAGATGTTGTGCATGCGGGTCAGTTCGAACAGATCACGCACGGTGGCATCGGCTTCGATGGTGATCGGGTCCTTGACCACGCCCGCCTCGTAGCGTTTGACCTTGCGCACTTCGGCAGCTTGCTGCTCGACGGTCATGTTCTTGTGGATGATGCCGATGCCGCCTTCCTGAGCCATGGCAATCGCCAGACGGGCTTCAGTCACGGTATCCATGGCAGCAGAGAGCAACGGAATATTCAGTTCGATGCCACGGGTCAGACGCGTTTTGAGGCTGACATCCTTCGGCAGAACTTCGGAATAACCTGGAATAAGTAAAACGTCGTCGAAGGTAAGAGCTTCTTGACTGATACGCAGCATGGCGGGGGCTCCCGGGCGGGAAATTGGAAGCGCGCCATTATACTCAGACGCCCCCCTGCACTCAACGCAAACAACAACATAACTGCGCGGAGCTATCCAGAAGCGGGACGAGAACAATAGAATAATGATTCTCAAAAACATCCGTAATCGAGTAGCACATGCCCTCCACCCGCTTCTCCTCCGCCCAGCCAGCCTGGCGCTTCACCCTGCTCGCCCTGGCCTTGATGCCTGCCGCCAGCAGCCTCGCCGCCGCAACGACCAGCCCAGTTGAGCTGCCCAGCCAGTCCGTCACCGCAACCCGTGAAGACGGCAGCAACTACAGCGCCAGCACGGCCAGTACTGCAAGCAAAAGCGCGGTGTCGATTATGCAGGAGGCCCAGGCGGTGCAAGTGGTCACCGAGCAGGTGATTGAGGACTACCAAGTGCAATCGCTGGACGATGCAATGAAATTCGTCAGCGGCATGACCCAGAGCAACACCTTGGCCGGCACCCAGGACGGCTTCGTCAAACGGGGTTTCGGCAGCAACGCCGACGGCTCAATTCTGCGTGACGGCATCCGCTCCAGCCTGTCGCGCAACTTCAGCGCCACCACTGAGCGAGTGGAAGTACTCAAAGGCCCGGCCTCCCTGCTCTACGGCGCACTGGAGCCGGGCGGCCTGATCAACGTGATCAGCAAGCAGCCCGAATACCAGCGGCGCTCGCAGATCAGCGGTGAGACCAGCAGCGAGGGCGGCGGCAACCTCATGCTCGACACCACCGGCCCGTTGGGCGACAGCGGCTTCGCCTATCGCCTGATCGCCGAACGGCAGCACGAGGACTACTGGCGCAACTTCGGCGCGGACAACCACACCCTGGTAGCCCCGTCCCTCAGCTGGACCGGTGAAGACCTGCGTATCAGCCTGGCTTACGAGCACAAGGAATACTCGACCCCGGTGGATCGCGGCACGGTGATCATCAACGGCAAACCGGCGAACACTGAGTACAACGCACGCTTTAACGAAAGCTGGGCAAAAGCCGAAGGCACCGATGAGCTGTTTACCGCCAAGGCCGAGTACCAACTCAACCCGAACTGGCTGAGCCGCCTGACCTACGGCTGGAACAACGAGCGCTACGACTATGCCGAAGCGCGGCCCAACGCGCTTAACACCACCACCGGCGCACTCAGCCGCCGTGCCGACGGCAGCGAACACGACAACCAGACCCAGTACCTGGCCTGGGACTGGATCGGCAACGCCAGCGTGTTCGGCCAACAACATGATCTGCTGCTGGGCATGGACACCGAGCGCGTCGACAACTTCCGCGGTGATACCTACCGCGGCCCGGCCGTCGGCGGCTTCAATATCTACCGCCCGGTCTACGGCAACCTTGCCGAACCCTCGCTGATCAGCGCCGCGCAGAGCGACAGAAGCGATGAGCTGCACTCACGCTCGCTGTATGTGAAGGACAACTGGCACCTTAACGACCAATGGATACTGGTGGCCGGTGGTCGTTATCAACACTTCGAACAACTGGTCGAACAGGGCCGTGGCAGCGCCTACGAGAAAACCACCGACCGCCAGGACAACAACTTTTTGCCGTTTGCCGGCCTGGTCTATCAGCTCAATCAGCAAGTCTCGCTGTACGGCAACTACAGCCGCTCATTCGTGCCCAACGCCTCTGATGCCGACACCGGCCAGGCGTTCGACCCGGAACAGGGTCGCAGCTATGAGCTGGGCATCAAGCTCGACCTGGGCAACGCCCTTACGGCCAGCGCCGCAGTGTTCGATATCGAGAAAGAGAACGTCGTGGTCAGCAACAATGGCACCTCGCAAGCCGCCGGCAAGGTCGGTTCGCAGGGTGTGGAAATCGATATTAGCGGGCGAATTGCCGAACGCTGGGAGCTGCTCGGCACCTACGCCTACACCGATACGGAAATCCTCGACGACCCGGCCAACCAAGGTAATGAACTGGTCAATGCCGCGCAGAATATCGCCAGCCTGTACCTGACCCACCATCTGGCGCTGCCCAGCGATGCCGGACAGTGGCGAGTGGGCGGCGGCGCGCGTTACGTCGGTGAACGCGCCGGCGATAACGCCAACAGCTTCTGGCTGGACAGCTACACCGTGGCCGATGCGTTTATCAGTTGGGAAAGCCAACTACTGGGCGACAAGACCCGCCTGCAGCTCAACGCGCGCAACCTGTTCAACCAGGAGTACTACCCCTCCAGCGGCGGCAACCTGCGCGTCGCCGTCGGTGAACCGCGCGAACTACGCCTATCGGCCAGCGTCGACTTTTGACCTTTTCAGCAGGGCTCAGGGATGAGCCTACTTAAGAAAGATCGACCCGCACCAGGGAAACCGGATAGCCCAAGCACGCAGCAAACTCATCGAGAAAGCTCTCCTTGAAGCCGGCATCCGCCCAGTTGTTGAAGATAAATCCCAGGTTGGAAAAGCCGCAGGGCTGCAGAAACAGAAAGCCGTTGATATCGTCTTCATGGCCGCACAGCGGACAGCGGAAGTTATCGGTATGCCCCGGCATCCACTCCTCCAGGCTATCGAACAACCTTCCCCCTACTTCCCGCCTGCACTCAGGGCAACCGGCCTCTTCGAGAAAGCCCGTCGTCGGGGTGTAGATGCAGCGTTTATAGATAATCTCCAGACCATGCACCGCCTGCCCGAACGGCAACAGCTCGGGACGCTCGACCACCCTCCGCGCACCCTCGGCTATGCCATAGCCCATATGTTTGAACGTACGCCCGCAGGTGCTCAGCTGCTCTTCGATGATTTTCTGCTTGACCAGCCAGCGCACGATCAACCGCGCCCGCGCCTCATGGCCGGGAAAGCTGGAAATCTGCGGCACGATAATGGCCTGCTGCTCACTCATAACGGGACTCGGTTTGCGCTAAAGGCGCGCAGCTTAAAGGGCTTACAGCGGCGGTCAAGGCCAATCCCCTATGGCAGGCAGGGCAAAGCCTTTACTATGCGGGCCATGATCAAAGACCCCTTCCAACGCCTGAACCTCGACCGCGAGGTGCTCAGCGTCAGTCAACTGAACAATCGCGCACGCCTGCTGCTGGAAGATGTATTCGGCGGCATCTGGGTCGAGGGGGAAATCTCCAACCTGGCCAAGCCGGCGTCCGGGCATATCTATTTCACCCTTAAAGATAGCCAGGCCCAGGTGCGCTGTGCGCTGTTCCGGCAGAACGCCGCCAAGGTGCGCCAGGCGCTGCGGGACGGCCTGGCGGTCAAGGTGCGCGGCAAGGTCTCGCTGTTTGAAGGGCGCGGCGATTACCAGCTGATTCTCGATGCCGTGGAACCTGCCGGCGATGGTGCGCTGCGCCTGGCCTTCGAAGCGCTGAAGGAAAAACTCAGCGCTGAAGGGCTGTTCGCGGCCGAGGCTAAAGTTGCCCTGCCGGCCCATCCGAAACGGATCGGCATTATCAGCTCGCCCACTGGCGCAGTGATCCGCGACATTATCAGCGTATTCCGCCGCCGCGCCCCGCAGGTCGAACTGACCCTTATCCCCACCGCCGTGCAAGGCCGCGAGGCCACCGCACAGATCGTCCGCGCCCTCGGCCTGGCCGACCGCCGCGGCTTCGATGCGCTCATCCTGGCCCGTGGCGGCGGTTCCTTGGAGGACCTCTGGTGCTTTAACGAAGAAGCCGTAGCCCGCGCCATTACCGCCTGTGTCACACCCATCGTCAGCGCTGTGGGCCATGAGACTGATGTCTCCATCGCCGACTTCGTCGCCGACGTGCGTGCACCAACGCCCTCTGCCGCCGCCGAGCTATTGGCACCTGATAGCAGCGAACTGGTGCAGCGCCTGCACAATCTCAAGCGCCGCCTGAACCTGCGTATGCAGCACCGCCTGGAGCGCGAACGCATGCGCCTGGACGGTTTGCAGCGGCGCTTGCGCCATCCTGGCGAGCGCCTGCGCCAGCACGCCCAGCGCGTGGATGATCTGGATATGCGCCTGACCCGCGCTTTCGCGCGCCAGCTGAACAGTCGTCGCGAACGCTTGAATCATCTGCAAACCCGCCTGCTAAGCCTGCACCCGGAACGCAACCTCAAGCTGCTGGATCAGCGCCTGCAGGCACTGGCCGAACGCCTGCAACGCAGCATGCGCGAAGGCCTCAAGGCGCGCCGTCTGCAGTTGCATAGCCAGGTGCAGACGCTACACGCGGTCAGCCCGCTGGCGACCCTCGGCCGCGGCTACAGCATCCTGCTGGATGAGCGCGGCCGTGCTATCCGCAACGCCGCCGACACCCGTCCCGGCCAGCGCCTGAAGGCGCGCCTAGGCAACGGCGAGCTGGATGTGCGGGTCGAAGACAACCATGTACAGCCGGTCACCCTCTCGCTGCTCGATTGATTCCACACAGGTCCCCCATGCGTTTATTCACCCTGCTTACCCTGTTCTGCCTTGCCCTGCCCGTCCACGCCGAAGGCTTTATCAGCAGACTGCTCAATAAGCCAGTACCCGGCGGCGTAGCCGTGGTGGACCTGGGGCCAGCCGCCAGCGCACCCAGCGTGCGCTATCAGAACAAACCGGTGCTGGTTATTATTAATGAAGATCAGCAACGCTGGATCGCCATCGTTGGCATCCCGCTAAGCATCAAGCCGGGCAGCCAGCAGATCAGCGTCAACGGCAGCCAGACGCTGAGCTTTCAGGTGGACAGTAAGCATTACGTCGAGCAACGCATCACCATCAAGAATCAACAGCAGGTCAACCCGAACGCCAAGAACCTTGCACGCATTGAGCGCGAACTGGCCGAGCAGACCCGCGCCTACCAACAGTTCAGCGCGCGCCAGCCGAGCAATCTGCTGTTCGACAGGCCGGTGAACGGGCCGCTATCCAGCCCCTTCGGCCTGCGCCGTTTCTTCAACGGCGAGGAACGTAACCCGCACTCGGGGCTGGACTTCGCGGCCAATAGCGGCACGCCGATCAAGGCTCCGGCCGCCGGCAAGGTGATCCTGATTGGCGACTACTTCTTTAACGGCAAGACGGTATTTGTCGACCACGGCCAGGGCCTGATCAGTATGTTCTGCCACCTCTCGGCCATCGGCGTGAAGGTCGGCGATGAAATTCCCCGTGGCGGCGTGCTCGGCAAAGTCGGTGCCACCGGCCGCGCCACCGGGCCGCACCTGCACTGGAACGTCAGCCTGAACGACGCCCGGGTCGACCCGGCAATCTTTATCGGTGCCTTCAAGCCCTGAACAGGAACACCACCATGCGTATCCGTGCTCAAGACTCCTGCCTGCTGATTATCGATATTCAGGAGCGCTTGTTCCCTGCCATCGCCGAGCATGCCGAGCTGGCCGCCAATACCCTGTGGTTGCAGCAGGTGGCGCAGCGTATCGGCGTACCCGTGTTGCTCACCGAGCAATACAGCAAGGGTCTGGGGCCGACTATTGCCTCGCTACGCGCCGGGCATGCGCCCGAGGCAATTGTAGAAAAACTGCACTTCTCCGCAGTCAGCGAGGGCGAGCTTTTGCAACGCTCTGGCGGTACACGGCAACAGTTTATTGTGTGCGGCAGCGAAGCCCATGTCTGCGTGCTGCAGACCGTGCTCGACCTGCTGGAGCAAGGCCGCGCCGTATTTGTCGTGGCCGAGGCCGTTGGCTCGCGCAAACCATCCGACAAGCAACTGGCGTTGCAGCGCATGCAGCAAGCCGGCGCAGTGATCGTCTCGCGGGAAATGGTCGCCTTCGAATGGCTGGAGCAGGCCGGCAGCGAATTGTTTCGCAGCATCAGTCGGGAATTTATCCGCTAGCAGCGCTATAGGCCGCGCAATCCAAGGCCAAACCAGAACACCATAACGCTATAAAATCGCAATCATCTACACATGGCGCGATTTATCACCAATTTTTCAGGCAGGCTTGCACGCTTTACCCTCGCTGGTTAGGGTTGACGCCATGCACACTAATCACACTCTTATTCTGCTGCGCCAACACGCCAACCTCTGCTTGGTCAGCCAGCGACTGCGTGGCTAATTCTTACGCCCACGCCCTGCCTTATTTTTTCAAATTCCGCCCGGTTCGCCGATTGCCACCGCGCTAAAAGGATTGCCCCATGAGCATGCTTAAAGACCCGTCCAGCAAATACCGCCCATTTACCCAGATCCAGATTCCAGACCGTACCTGGCCGGACAAGATCATCGACAAGGCACCCATCTGGCTGTCCACCGACCTGCGCGATGGCAACCAGTCGCTGATCGAGCCGATGGATGCCGAGAAGAAGATGCGCTTCTTCAAGTGCCTGCTGGCCGTGGGTCTGAAAGAAATCGAAGTCGGCTTCCCGTCCGCCTCGCAGACCGATTTCGACTTCGTCCGCGAGCTGATCGAAGGCGGCCATATCCCCGATGGCGTGACCATTCAGGTACTGACCCAGGCCCGTGACGACCTGATCGAACGCACCTTCGAGTCGCTGAAAGGCGCGAAGAAGGCCATCGTTCACTACTACAACGCCTGCGCACCGAGCTTTCGCAAGATCGTCTTCAACCAGGACAAGGCCGGCGTCAAAGCTATCGCCGTGGCCGCCGGCCAGACCATCAAACGCCTGGCCGATGCCGCGCCGGAAACCCAGTGGGGCTTCGAGTATTCGCCGGAAGTGTTCAGCTCCACCGAAATAGACTTCGCCGTTGAGGTGTGCAACGCAGTGATCGAGGTGTTCCAGCCGACCCAGGCGAACAAGCTGATCCTCAACCTGCCGGCGACCATCGAGTGCGCCACGCCGAACAACTATGCCGACCAGATCGAGTGGTTCGGCCGGCATATCGACAAGCGCGACAGCGTGCTGCTCAGCGTGCACACCCATAACGACCGTGGCACCGGTGTCGCCGCCTCAGAATTGGCCGTCATGGCTGGCGCGGATCGCGTCGAAGGCTGCCTGTTCGGCAATGGCGAGCGCACCGGCAACGTCTGCCTGGTGACCCTGGCGCTGAACCTCTACACCCAGGGCGTCGACCCACAACTGGACTTCTCCGATATCGACACCGTGCGCAAGGTGGTCGAGGACTGCAATCAGATCCCGGTACACCCGCGCCATCCGTACGTCGGCGACCTGGTGCATACCGCTTTCTCCGGCTCACACCAGGATGCGATCCGCAAAGGCTTCGCCCAGCAGAAGGCTGACGCCGTGTGGGAAGTGCCGTATCTGCCGATCGACCCGGCCGATATTGGTCGCGATTACGAGGCGGTAATCCGCGTCAACAGCCAGTCCGGCAAGGGTGGCATCACCTTCCTGCTCGAACAGGAATACGGCATCAACCTGCCGCGACGCATGCAGATCGAGTTCAGCCAGGTGGTGCAGAAGGAAACCGACCGTCTCGGCCTGGAAATGAGCGCCGCGCAGATCTACCAGCTGCTGGAGCGCGAGTACCTGCAAGCCACTGCACCCTATGCGCTGAAAGGCCATCGCCTGCAGGAAGAGAACGGCACCAGCGCGGTCGATGTCGAAGTCATCAATGCAGGCGAAAGCCAACACTGGCGCGGTATCGGCAAAGGCCCGCTGGAGGCCCTGGTCGCCGGTTTACCGGTGGCCGTGGAGATCATGGACTACAGCGAACACGCCATCGGCGCCGGCACCAACGCCAAGGCGGCGGCCTATATTGAGCTGCGCGTTAACGGCGGTCGCGCGCTGCATGGCGTCGGCATCGATGAAAACCTGACTACCGCGAGCTTCCGCGCGCTGTTTAGCGCACTGAATCGGGCCATTGGCCAGGCCGCCGAGCAAGCCGCCTGATCACTGCAGAAGCCGTCAGCGCTATATGGCTGACGGCTTATTCGCCAGATAGCGCGCTGTCGCCTGCAACGCCTGGCCGATATCCGGCCACTGCAGTTGATGGCGCTGCGCCAGGGCATTGGTCGCAGCTATATCGAAACGGGTGGTCTGGATAAAGTCCAGCGACTCGGCCTCGGTATGCAACAAACGCGGCATACCTGGAATCTTCAGCAAGATACGCAGCAAGGGAATCGGCATATGCCGACGCGGCGCACTAACGCCCAGCGTCTGCGCCAATTGCTGCAGCATTCCCTGCAGGTTCGGCGTGGCAGCATCCATGGCGAGAATCTCCTGCCCGGCCTGCTGCTCATCAAATGCAGCGGCCACTATCAGCTCGGCGAGAAAATCCACACTGACCAGCGGCAGCCAATGCGCTGTCGAGCCTGGTATTGCCCCGAGCAAACCGCCCGCCAGATTGCCGATCAGCCCAGCCAACGGCTGCGCCGGCAAAATATGCCCACTGCGGCTATGACCGCATACGGTGGCCGGATGCACCACCGTTAGTGGCGCCTGCAGCTCAGCCATACGCGCATGCACGCGAAAATGCGCCTCTAGCTTGCTGCCCTCATAGGCGCCAGTACGTTGATAAACCTTGTCCCAGTCGGTGCGCTCGGGCCGCTGCAGATCGATGCCGATGCGCTGCAGATGCTCGTGATTGGCCAACATAAAGCCGCCCACCATCAGCAAACGGCTGCCCTGCTGCGCCGCCAGCTCGGCCACCGCCAATGCGCCTTCGACATTGACCCGGCGCGCCTGCTCGGCAGTCAGCCCCCAGGCGAACTGCGCACCCAGGTGAAACACCACAGCCGCCTGGGGCACCTGCGCCCGCGCCACGGTATCCAGGCCCAGGTCGATGCGCCCCAAGTCACCGGCCACAGCCGTCAGCAGCTCACCGCGGCCACCTAATTGCTCAATCTGCGCACGCAAGGACGGCAAGGCTTGTGGCTGGCGCATCAGCAGCGTCGCCGAATTGCCCTGACGAGTCAGTAGCGCCAGAAGATGCTGACCGATAAAGCCGCTGCCGCCGGTTACCAAACAGTGTTTGTTCATGATCAATCCACCCGAACCATTAGTGACCCGAGCAGGCTAAACTATCGAGCACACTCTATAGTCAAGCGAGATTTTCATGCGCATAGGAGAACTGGAAAAACGCAGCGGCGCTAGCCGCCACACCCTGCGTTATTACGAAAGCCTAGGGCTGATCAGCGCCCTGCGGCGTGACAACAACTACCGCGAATACAGCCCGCAGACCTTGGGCGATCTGGGTTTTATCCAGCAAGCCCAGAGCATGGGCTTTTCCTTGGGCGAGATCGGCGAAATCCTCAAGGCCAGACGTGAACAACAGCTCGACTGCGCCCAGGGCGCGGCGCTGGTCAGCCGCAAGCTGGCCGAGGTGGAGCGCAAACTTGCCGACCTGCAGCAGCTGCGCGACTTTCTGCGCAGCGAAAAGCTGCGTCTGGAGGTCAGCGCCGCCGAACAGGCGGCTAGGCCAGGCTAAAACTGTCTGCATCCAGATGGGCTGGAAAACGCTCACGATAAGCAGCCAGCTCCGCCGCCTTGAGGGTTATGCGAAACACGCCAGCCGCCGCCCCGGGCTCAAGCAACGCTTCGCCCTGAAAATCCAGCACCTGGCTGTCACCGCTGTAGGCATAGCCCTTGCCGTCCTCGCCGATGCGGTTGACCGCCGCGACATAACAGAGGTTTTCGATGGCCCGCGCCGGCAACAGGCGGTTCCAGTGATTGCGACGCGCCGCCGGCCAGTTGGCGGTATACAGCAGCAGGTCAGTACCGCTTGGGTCGCGACTCCAGACCGGGAAGCGCAAGTCGTAGCAGATCAGCGGGCGCACCTGCCAGCCCTTCACCTCCAGCAGCACCTGCTGTTCACCTGCGCTGTAGTGCTTGTGCTCACCGGCCATGCGGAACAGATGGCGCTTGTCGTAGTGCGCTACAGAGCCATCCGGGCGCGCCCAGAGCAGGCGGTTGCGGTAGGAGCCATCGGCAGCCTGGATAATCAGGCTGCCGGTGACGACAGCCTGCAGCGCCTGGGCTTGCTCGCGTAGCCACTGGCTGGTTGGACCATCTTCTGGCTCGGCCAGGGCGGCGGAGTCCATGGAAAAGCCGGTGCTGAACATCTCCGGCAGTACGACCAGATCCGCACCACGCGCCTGCGTCAGCAGCGACTCGAAATGCGCGCGATTGGCCGCGGGGTTCTGCCAGGCCAGGGTGGTCTGAATCAGTGCCAGTTCAAGATCGGTTTTGTTACTCATCTCAAGGCCTCAATAGCCGTAGGGCGGACATGCCGAAGGCTTGTCCGCCATTGCAATACCAAGGTGGACAAGGCTTCGCCATGTCCACCCTACACACCTACAAGGCGCATAATTTTTCCGCCGCCTGACGCAGGGTTTCTTTGCGCTTGGCGAAGCAGAAGCGCACCAGGCGCAAGTTCTCAGGTGGTGTCTGGTAGAACACCGATACCGGAATCGCCGCTACGCCATGTTCGCGGGTCAGCCATTCGGCCATGGCCACATCGTCCAGATCATTGCGAATGGCCGAGTAATCGACCAGCTGGAAATAGGTGCCGGCGGCGCGGGTGAAGGTAAAGCGCGAGCCAGCCAGTAGGTCGCAGAACAGATCGCGCTTGGCCTGGTAGAACGCCGGCAACTCTTCGACGTGCTCGGGATGCTCGGCCATATAGTCAGCCAGGGCCCATTGCAGCGGCGTCACGCCGCAGAAGCTGACGTACTGATGCACCTTGCGCAGCTCGGCGCTCAAGGCCGGCGGGGCCACCACATAGCCGGTTTTCCAGCCAGTGACGTGGTAGGTCTTGCCGAACGAGCTGACCACAAAGGCGCGCTGATACAACTCCTCATGGGCCAGCACGCTGGCGTGCTGAATACCATCGAACACCAGATGCTCGTAAACCTCGTCGCTGATCAGGTAGATATCGCGCTCGCGAATCAGCGCCGCCAGTTGATCCAACTCGGCGCGGGAGATCAGCGCACCGCTGGGGTTGTGCGGGCTGTTGAGGATAATCAGGCGAGTCTTGTCACTCAGCGCATCCTGCAGGCGCTGCCAGTCGATGGCGAAATCCGGCAAGGCCAGTGGCACATGCACGCAGCGCCCGCCTGCCAGCTCGACCGAGGGCTCGTAGCTGTCGTAGCTGGGATCGAAGACGATCACTTCATCGCCCGGCTGAATCAGCGTTTGGATAGCGCAGAAGATGCCTTGGGTAGCGCCAGGAACTATGGTGACTTCAGCATCGGCACTGACCACACGCCCATAACTGCGGGCAATCTTCGCCGCCACCTGCTCGCGCAGCGCTGGTAAGCCGGTCATCGGCGCGTACTGATTATGCCCGGCGGCAATATGCCGGCAGACCGCATCGCGCAAGGCCTGCGGGCCATCGAAATCCGGGAAGCCCTGGGACAGATTGAGCGCGCCGGTTTCCACCGCGAGCTGCGACATACGGGTAAAGATGGTGGTGCCGACATTAGGCAGTTTGCTGATAATCATCGAGGCAATATTCCTGGGCCAAGCGCCGAGCTTGAGCGCTAGTGATGCCGCAGGATAGCCGATCCCCCAGAGACGCAAAAGGCACCCGAAGGTGCCTTTATAGAGCGTTTAAATCCAAGCTTAGCGCTTGTCTTTGCGCTTCTTCTCGGCTTTTTTGTGGTGGCTCATCAGGCGGCGCTTCTTGTTCACCTGACGGTCGGTGAGGGTGTTCTTGTTGCCCTCATAGGGGTTATCGCCACCCTTGAACTCGATACGGATCGGCGTACCGACCAGCTTAAGCACGCGACGGTAGGTGTTTTCCAGGTAGCGGATATAGGACTTGGGCACCGCCTCGACCTGGTTACCGTGGATCACGATCAGCGGCGGGTTGGCACCACCCAGGTGGGCATAGCGCAACTTGATGCGGCGATTGTTGACCATGGGCGGCGCGTGATCGCTGACGGCGTCTTCAAGAATCGTGGTCAGACGGTTGGTCGGCCAGCGGGTGATCGCCGACTTGAACGAGGCCTGCACCGACTTGTACAGGTTGCCCACGCCGGTGCCGTGCAGCGCCGAGATAAAGTGGATATCGGCAAAGTCGACGAAGAACAGCCGGCGTTGCAGCTCGACCTTCACGTAATCGCGCTCGCTCGGCTCCATGCCGTCCCATTTGTTCAGGGCGATTACCAGGGCGCGGCCGCTTTCCAGCACGAAGCCAAGCAGGTTGAGGTCGTGATCGACCACACCTTCGCGCGCGTCCATGACGAATACCACGACGTTGGAGTCCTGGATCGCCTGCAGGGTTTTCACAACCGAGAACTTTTCCACCGCTTCGAAAATCTTGCCGCGACGACGTACGCCAGCGGTGTCGATCAGGGTGTACTTCTCGTCATCGCGCTCGAACGGGATGTAGATACTGTCGCGGGTGGTGCCGGCCTGGTCATAAACGATAACCCGCTCTTCACCGAGCATACGGTTGACCAGGGTCGACTTGCCAACGTTAGGCCGGCCGATGATCGCCAGTTTGATGCCATCCTTCTCGCTCGGGCCGGGAATGCGCTTGGCCTCCTGACCTTCGAGAACGATTTCCTCTTCCTCGCCCTCTTCCGGCTCGGTGGCATCCTTGGGGAAGGAGCCCAGCACGGCTTCGAGCATCTGGGTGATGCCGCGACCGTGAGCACCGGCAATCGCCAGGGACTCGCCCATGCCCATGCTGGAGAACTCAGCGCGGGCCAGGTCGGCGTCGATGTTGTCGACCTTGTTGATGACCAGGAAGCTGCGCTTGTTACGCCGACGCAGGTGCTCGCCGATCATCTGATCGGAAGCAGACAACCCGGCGCGGGCATCCACCAGAAACAGTACGGCATCGGCCTCTTCGATGGCCTGCAGCGACTGCTCGGCCATCTTCGCGTCAATGCCTTCCTCGTCACCGGAAATACCACCGGTGTCGATGACGATATAGGTTCGCCCCTGCCAC
>DASRUM010000064.1:0-5582 GCA_035655415.1 Pseudomonas sp. | reverse complement strand
CCCAGATATTCATGCGTTGCACATTCGAGGTATTGCGTGGCCCGTTCCAAGACCAGTCAAGGTTGGCTGAAAGAGCATTTCAACGACCCCTACGTCAAAATGGCGCAGAAGGATGGCTATCGCTCGCGCGCCAGCTACAAGCTGCTGGAGATTCAGGAGAAAGATCGCATCCTGCGTCCTGGCATCACTGTAGTTGATCTGGGTGCAGCGCCGGGTGGCTGGTCGCAGGTCACCAGTCGGGTGATTGGTGACAAGGGATGTTTGATCGCGTCAGATATTCTGGAGATGGACAGCATCCCTGATGTCACCTTTATCCAGGGTGACTTTACCGACGATGTGGTGTTCACGCAGATCCTCGAAGCTATCGGCAATAAGCCGGTAGACCTTGTGATTTCCGATATGGCCCCCAATATGAGTGGGGTAAGAGAATCGGATCAGCCGCGCGCGATGTACCTGTGCGAGCTGGCGCTGGATTTGTCGACCCGAGTGTTGCGTCCGGGTGGTGATTTTCTGATCAAGATCTTCCAGGGCGAAGGTTTCGATCTGTACCACAAGCAGGTGCGTCAGCTGTTCGACAAGGTGCAGATGCGTAAGCCGCTGTCCTCGCGTGACCGCTCCCGCGAGCAATATATGTTGGCGCGGGGCTTTCGCGGCCTCTGATAGTTGCAGGCTTTACGGCGAATTGTGGTGGGGCTTTGCGGTCTCACAACAAATAAAGGGTTACAGACGGCGTCTGCCAGGGGTGGGCGTTGTGTAGTAAGTTAGATCGGTACATAACTGGTCGTCATGCGAAGCGCGCTTCGACACGGGGCCTGCTTCAGAGGGTAGCTAATTGAACGACATGGCAAAGAATCTGGTCCTGTGGCTGATCATCGCCGCCGTCTTGGTGACGGTGATGAACAATTTTTCCAGCCCGACTGAGTCGAACAAACTCAACTATTCGCAGTTTATCCAGCAGGTTCAGGATGGCGGCGTTAAACGAGTGACGGTTGATGGTTTCATCATCAGCGGTACCCGTACCGATGGTTCGTCGTTCGAGACCGTGCGTCCGGCGATTCAGGACAATGGCCTGATCAAGGACCTGATGGACAACAACGTCGAGATCGTCGGCAAGCAGCCTGAGCAGCAGAGCATCTGGACTCAGCTGCTGGTCGCCAGCTTCCCGATTCTGGTGATCATCGCCGTGTTCATGTTCTTTATGCGCCAGATGCAAGGTGGCGCGGGCGGTAAGGGCGGGCCTATGAGCTTCGGCAAGTCCAAGGCGCGTCTGCTCTCGGAAGATCAGGTCAAGACCACCTTCGCTGACGTTGCCGGTTGCGACGAGGCCAAGGAAGAAGTCAGCGAACTGGTTGAATTCCTGCGTGATCCGGGCAAATTCCAGCGCCTGGGCGGGCGTATCCCGCGCGGAGTGCTGATGGTTGGCTCGCCTGGTACCGGTAAAACCTTGCTGGCCAAGGCGGTTGCCGGTGAAGCCAAAGTGCCGTTCTTCACCATTTCTGGTTCGGACTTCGTAGAAATGTTCGTTGGTGTCGGTGCATCCCGTGTGCGTGACATGTTCGAGCAAGCCAAGAAGCACGCGCCATGCATCATTTTTATCGACGAGATCGACGCTGTGGGTCGCCATCGTGGCGCCGGCATGGGTGGCGGTCACGACGAACGTGAGCAGACTCTCAACCAGTTGCTGGTGGAGATGGACGGTTTCGAAATGAATGACGGCATCATCGTCATTGCCGCCACCAACCGTCCTGACGTGCTTGACCCTGCTTTGCTGCGTCCGGGCCGTTTCGACCGTCAGGTCGTAGTGGGCTTGCCGGATATCCGTGGTCGCGAACAGATTCTCAAAGTGCATATGCGCAAAGTGCCAATGGGTGAAGACGTTGCTCCGGCCGTGATTGCGCGTGGTACGCCGGGCTTCTCCGGTGCCGACCTGGCCAATCTGGTCAACGAGGCATCGCTGTTCGCTGCCCGTGCCGGTAAGCGTGTGGTTGAGATGAAAGAGTTCGAGCTGGCCAAAGACAAGATCATGATGGGCGCCGAGCGCAAAACCATGGTCATGTCGGACAAGGAAAAGCTCAACACCGCATTCCACGAAGCCGGTCACGCGATTGTCGGGCGCCTGGTGCCTGAGCATGATCCGGTCTACAAGGTGTCGATCATCCCGCGCGGTCGTGCTCTGGGCGTGACCATGTTCCTGCCCGAGGAAGATCGTTACAGCCTGAGCAAGCGTGCACTGACCAGTCAGATCTGCTCGTTGTTCGGTGGTCGTATCGCTGAAGAAATGACCCTGGGCTTCGACGGCGTCACCACCGGTGCGTCCAACGACATCATGCGTGCCACCCAGTTGGCTAAAAACATGGTCACCAAGTGGGGTTTGTCGGAGAAGCTTGGCCCGATGATGTATGCCGAAGAAGAGGGCGAAGTCTTCCTTGGGCGCAGCATGGGCAGCAATCAGAGCAATGTTTCTGCCGACACCGCCAAGGTGATTGATCAGGAAGTACGCAGCATTATTGATGGCTGCTACAGCACGGCTCGTCGTTTGCTGGAAGAGAACCGCGACAAGCTGGACGCCATGGCGCAAGCGCTGATGAAGTACGAAACCATTGATGCCGAGCAGATCGAAGACATCATGAATGGCCTCGCGCCGCGTGAGCCGAAAGGCTGGCAGGGCGGTGACGACAGCAATGGCACGCCGACTGCGCCAGTTGAAGTCGTTGAGTCCCCAGAGAAGCCAATCGGTGGTCCAGCCGCCGAGCTTTAAGGTTTTCCATGTCTGTTGCGCCAACCTTTGACCGGCTGCCTTGTGGCAGCCGGTTTCTTGATTTAAGCCGTCCGCAAGTGATGGGCATCCTCAATGTCACCCCTGACTCCTTCTCCGATGGTGGGCGCTATGGTCAGCGTGATGCGGCTTTGCGTCATGCCGAGGCGATGCTACAGGCGGGTGCAACGCTGATTGATGTCGGTGGTGAGTCGACGCGCCCTGGCGCTCGCGCTGTCTCTCCGGTTGAGGAGCTGGAGCGGGTTGCGCCGGTCGTCGAGGCAATTGCGCGCGAACTGGATGTGATCATTTCGGTGGACACCTCAACGCCCGCGGTCATCCGCGAAACTTCGCGGTTGGGCGCGGGCTTGATCAATGACGTGCGCTCACTGCAGCGTGATGGTGCGCTGGATGCGGCGGCTGACAGCGGTTTGCCAGTGTGCCTAATGCATATGCGCGGTGAGCCGACCACCATGCAGCAGAACCCTCAATACCCCGATGTCGTGGCGGAAGTGCGCGAGTTTCTGCTTGAGCGGCTAACGGCATGTGCGGCGGCTGGGATTGGGACTGAGCGAGTCATCCTTGATCCAGGTTTCGGTTTTGCGAAAACCCTGGAGCACAATCTGTCGCTGTTCAAACACCTAGCGGCGCTACATGCGCTAGGTCGGCCTTTGCTGGTCGGGGTGTCGCGCAAGAGTATGATCGGCAAGGTGCTGGGCCATGAAGTAGGCGAGCGGCTGTATGGCAGCCTGGCCTTGGCTGCGTTGGCGCTGAGCAAGGGTGCGCACATTCTGCGAGTGCACGATGTGGCGCAAACGGTTGATGTTGTACGGATGATCGCCGCGGTTGAAGCGGCCGAATAGGTTAGAAGGAATTGTGGGATGGGTAGAAAATATTTTGGTACTGACGGTATTCGTGGGCGTGTAGGTGACTTCCCTATTACCCCGGAATTCATGCTCAAGCTCGGCTGGGCGGCCGGGATGGCGTTTCGCAAGCAGGGCAAGTGCCGCATTCTGATAGGCAAGGACACGCGCATCTCCGGTTATATGTTCGAGTCTGCGCTGGAGGCGGGCCTATCTGCGGCCGGTGCGGATGTGATGCTGCTCGGCCCGATGCCAACACCGGCAATCGCCTACCTGACCCGTACCTTCCATGCCGAGGCCGGGATCGTGATCAGTGCCTCGCACAATCCGCATCACGACAACGGCATCAAGTTCTTTTCGGGGCAGGGCACTAAGCTGCCGGATGAAATCGAGCTGATGATCGAAGAATTGCTCGATCAGCCGATGACCGTGGTGGATTCCGAGCAGCTGGGCAAGGTCTCGCGGATCAATGATGCCGCCGGCCGCTATATCGAGTTCTGTAAGAGCAGTGTGCCGACCAGTACTGACTTTGCTGGGCTGAAGATTGTTGTCGATTGCGCCCATGGCGCGGCGTACAAGGTGGCGCCAAGCGTATTCCGCGAGCTGGGCGCGCAGGTAACTGTTCTGTCGGCGCAGCCTAATGGCTTGAATATCAATGACGACTGCGGTTCGACCCACGTCGAGGCGCTGCAGGCTGAAGTGCTGGCGCAGCAGGCTGATCTGGGTATCGCCTTTGATGGCGATGCGGATCGGGTGTTGATGGTCGATCACTCCGGCGCCGTGGTTGATGGTGATGAGTTGCTGTTTATCATTGCTCGCGATCTGCTGGAGCGCGGCAAGCTGCAGGGCGGTGTCGTCGGTACGCTAATGAGTAACCTCGGGCTGGAGCTAGCCCTGGCTGATCTGGGTATTCCGTTTGTCCGCGCCAAGGTTGGCGACCGTTATGTGATAGCCGAGTTGCTGTCGCGTAACTGGCAGTTGGGTGGTGAAAATTCGGGGCATCTGGTGTGTTTCCAGCACACCACGACCGGCGACGCAATTATCGCCGCGCTGCAGGTGTTGATGGCGCTTAAGCGCCGTGAGCAAACCCTGGGTGAGGCGCGCCTGGGTATGCAGAAGTGTCCGCAGGTGTTGGTGAATGTACGCTTTGCCGGCGGTGTTGACCCGCTGGAGCATCCGGCTGTGCAGCAGGCTAGCGCGCGGGTAATTGAGCAAATGGCTGGGCGTGGCCGGGTGTTGCTGCGTAAATCCGGCACCGAGCCATTGGTGCGCGTTATGGTCGAGGGTGATGATGAAGGCCAGGTGCGCGGCTATGCCGATGAATTGGCTAAAGTTGTTGCGGATGTATGTGCTTGATTCGGCTTGCCAGTCGGGTAGCTGTTGGGTAACATCTGCGCCCTCTTTGACCGACGAGGTAAGGCATGCGTCGCCCAATGGTTGCTGGTAACTGGAAAATGCACGGTACCCGCGCCAGCGTCGTAGAGCTGATCAACGGTCTCAATCAGCAGGTGTTGCCTGCTGATGTAGATGTAGCGGTTTTCCCGTCTTGTTTGCATCTTGGCCAGGTGGTTGATGGTTTGGCAGGCAAGGCTGTTGCGGTAGGTGCGCAAGATTGCGCGACCGAGGCGCAGCAAGGTGCTTTGACTGGTGAGGTGGCGGCAAGTCAGTTGCATGACGCGCGCTGTTCGCTGGTGTTGGTTGGTCACTCCGAGCGTAGGTCGTTGCTGGGTGAGAGTGATGAAGTTGTTACGCGCAAGTTTGCTGCGGCGCAGTCTTCGGGCTTGCTTCCGGTGCTGTGTGTCGGTGAGACGCTTGCTCAGCGTGAGGCGGGGCGGACGCTTGAAGTGGTTGCAGCGCAGTTATCTGCGGTGACTGATGCTTTGGGTGTTGAGGTGTTTGCCGCTGCAGTTATCGCTTATGAGCCGGTTTGGGCTATTGGCACCGGCTTGACCGCATCACCTGCG
>DASRUM010000063.1:0-7514 GCA_035655415.1 Pseudomonas sp. | reverse complement strand
CTATCCACTGTCCGAGTGGGAGCTGATTGAAGCCAAGCTCCGCGAGCTCGCCTCCTTCCGTGAAGAAAACCGCCGCCTGCAGCGTTTGCTGATCGGCAACGCTGTTGACCTTGAGCTGGATGCCAGTGGTCGTTTCCTGGTTCCGCCGCGTCTGCGCGAGTACGCCAGGCTGGACAAGCGCGCGATGTTGGTCGGCCAACTCAATAAATTCCAACTGTGGGATGAAGATGCCTGGAATGCCGTGGCCGATGCCGATCTGGCCGCGATCAAGCAACCGGGTGCTCTGTCCGACGACCTACGTGACCTGATCCTGTGACCATGACCAGCAATTTCCGCCACATCACCGTGCTACTCGACGAGGCTGTCGAAGGGCTGGCTGTGCGCGCGAATGGTTGCTATCTGGATGGCACTTTTGGTCGCGGCGGGCATAGCCGGCTGATCCTGGAAAAGCTCGGGCCAGACGGTCGCTTGCTGGGGTTTGACAAGGATCCCCTGGCAATCGCGACGGGGAATGCGCTGGCGGCCGAAGACGGCCGCTTTGTCGTTGTGCAGCGCAGCTTTGCCGAGCTGGGCGCCGAGCTTGCGCAGCGCGCGCTGGGCGGCCAGGTTAGCGGCATTCTGCTGGATCTTGGTGTGTCGTCGCCGCAGCTGGATGACGCCGAGCGCGGCTTCAGCTTTATGAATGACGGCCCGCTGGATATGCGCATGAATCCGGATGCGGGCGTCAGCGCTGCAGACTTCATTGCCAGTGCGGCTGAAGAAGAAATTGCCCGGGTGTTCAAGGAGTACGGCGAAGAGCGCTTCGCCAAACGCATGGCCCGTGCCGTGGTACTGCGCCGCGCCGAACAGCCGTTTACCCGCACCGCCGACCTGGCCCAGGTGTTGACTGTGGCCAATCCGGCCTGGGAAAAGGGCAAGAATCCGGCGACTCGCGCCTTCCAGGGCCTGCGTATCTATATCAACAACGAATTGGGTGATCTGGAAAGCGGCCTCGACGCAGCTCTGGAAAACCTCGAAGTGGGCGGTCGTCTGGTGGTGATCAGCTTCCACTCGCTGGAAGACCGCATCGTCAAACTCTTTATGCGCAAGCATGCCAAGGGTGAGATGGACAAGCTGCCGCGTGATCTGCCGATCATCCCAAAAGCTTTCGAGCCGCGCCTGAAATTGATCGGCAAGCCGGTATTCGCCTCAGAGGCCGAGCTTGCGGCTAATCCGCGTTCGCGCAGCGCCGTGATGCGCATTGCCGAGAAAGTGCGATGAGCGCGCCCTTCGCCAAGCCATTGCCCGGCGGCAGTCTGCTGATGCTGCTGTTGTTTGTGGCTGTACTGGTGTCTGCGGTGGGAGTTTCCTACAGCGCGCACTGGAACCGTCAGCTGCTCAATGAGCTGTATGCCGAACTGAGCGTGCGCGACAAGTCGCAGGCTGAGTGGGGGCGGCTGATCCTCGAGCAAAGCACCTGGACGGCGCACAACCGTATCGAAACCCTGGCCACTGAGCGCCTGAGCATGCGTATTCCGGATGCCGCCGAAGTGCGCATGGTGGCGCCATGATGGGGCTCGAGGGCGCACTCTACCCCTGGCGTTTCCGCCTGGTGCTACTGCTGTTGGCACTGATGGTGGGCGCGATTGCCTGGCGTATTGTCGACCTGCAAGTGTTCGACCAGAGCTTCCTGCAGGCCCATGGCGATGCGCGCAGCGTGCGCCATATTCCGATTCCGGCGCACCGTGGCTTGATCACCGACCGCAATGGCGAGCCGCTGGCCGTCAGCACTCCGGTGACCACTCTGTGGGCCAACGGCAAAGAGCTGCAGAGCGGCAAGGCCAAGTGGAACGAACTGGCGGCCGCCCTGGGTCAGGAGCCCAAAGCCTTCAACGTGCGCTTGCAGGCCAATGCCGAGCGCGAATTTATGTACCTGGTGCGCGGCCTGACGCCTGAGCAGGGTCAGCGCATTCTCGACCTGAAAGTGCCCGGCGTGTACGGCATCGAAGAGTTCCGCCGCTTCTATCCTGCCGGTGAGGTGGCTGCCCATGTGGTGGGCTTTACCGACATTGATGATCGTGGCCGTGAAGGCATGGAGTTGGCCTTCGAGGACTGGCTGGCCGGCGTGCCCGGCAAGCGCCAGGTGCTCAAGGATCGGCGTGGGCGGCTAATCAAGGACGTCCAGGTTGCACAGAATGCCAAGGCCGGTAAGGCCTTGGCATTGTCGATTGACCTGCGTCTGCAATACCTGGCGCACCGCGAGCTGCGTAACGCCGTCACCGAGTTCGGCGCCAAGGCCGGCAGTCTGGTGCTGCTCGACGTACAGACTGGCGAAGTGCTGGCCATGGTCAACCAGCCGACCTACAACCCGAACAATCGTCGCAACCTGCAACCGGCCGCCATGCGTAATCGGGCGATGATTGATGTGTTCGAGCCAGGTTCGACCGTCAAGCCGTTCTCTATCGCCGCTGCCCTGGGCTCTGGCCGCTGGACCCCGGAAATGACCGTGGATACTGCCCCTGGCAGTCTGCGCATCGGCCGTTACACCATCCGCGACGTATCGCGTGGTGGCGTGCTCAACCTGACCCAGATTCTGATGAAGTCGAGCAACGTCGGCATCAGCAAGGTGGCCTTCGATATCGGCGCAGAGCCGATTTACGCCGTTATGCAGCAAGTCGGTTTGGGCCAAGACACCGGCCTGAGCTTCCCTGGCGAGCGCGTCGGTAATCTGCCCAACTACCGCGTCTGGAAACAGGCCGAGACCGCCACTCTGGCCTATGGCTACGGCCTGTCGGTTACCGCCGTGCAACTGGCGCACGCCTACTCGGTGCTGGCCAACGACGGCAAGAACGTAAACCTGTCGATGGTGCGCCTGGATCGCCAGCCGGTTACTACCCAGGTGATCGATGAGCAGATCGCCAAGACCGTGCTTGGCATGCTCCAGTCCGTGGTTGAAGAGCCGGGCGGCGGCGGTGCGCGAGCCCAGGTGCCGGGCTACCACGTCGGTGGCAAAAGCGGCACGGCGCGTAAGGCTTCGACCGACAGTAAAGGCTATGTCGACAAGGCGTATCGCTCGTTCTTCGCCGGTGTAGCGCCTATCGATAACCCACGTATTGCCGCGGTCATCATGATTGATGAGCCCAGAGAGGGCGGCGGTTACTACGGCGGCCTGGTCGCCGCGCCGGTGTTTGGCAAGGTTATGGCTGGTGCGCTGCGGCTGATGAACGTCGCCCCGGATAACCTGCCGGAGCCCGAGCCAGCCAAGGTTGAAACCGCAGCTGTTGATCCCCTTAAAGGAGGGCGCATCTGATGCCTATGCCCCTTAATCAGTTGCTGCCGGAAGCCGCCAGCTCCACCCTGATTCGTGAATTGACCCTGGATAGCCGCAAGGTGCGTCCGGGCGATCTGTTTCTTGCCGTGCCAGGCACCCAGCAGGACGGCCGCGTGCATATCGCGGATGCGGTTGCCCGTGGCGCCGCCGCCGTGGCCTATGAAGCCGAAGGCGCGGCCGTGATGACTGCGCACAGTGCCGAACTGGTCGCGCTCAAAGGCCTGGCCAATCAGCTGTCGGCGATTGCCGGACGCTTCTATGGCGAGCCAAGCCGTGGTCTGCACCTGATCGGCATCACCGGCACCAACGGCAAAACCAGCGTCAGCCAGTTGCTGGCTCAGGCGCTAGATCTGCTTGGCGAGCGCTGTGGCATCGTTGGCACCCTGGGCAATGGCTTTTACGGCGCGCTGGAGCAAGGCCGCCACACCACGCCCGACCCGATCGGCGTGCAGGCGACTCTGGCTGACATGAAAAACGCCGGCGCTCGCGCCGTGGCCATGGAAGTCTCGTCCCACGGTCTGCATCAGGGCCGCGTTGCCGCTCTGGCGTTTGATGTGGCGGTGCTGACCAACCTGTCGCGCGATCATCTTGATTACCACGGTTCGATGCAGGCCTACGCCGAGGCGAAAGCTGCGCTGTTCGCTTGGCCGAGCCTGCGTTGCCGCGTGCTCAACCTGGACGACGCCTTTGGCCGTGAGCTGGCAGCTGCCGAACACGAGTCGCGCCTGATCAGCTACAGCCTGATCGACGCCGACGCGTACCTGTATTGCCGCGACGCGCAGTTCGACGAGCAGGGCGTGCGCGCCACGCTGGTGACTCCGCGTGGTGAAGGCAGTCTGCGCAGTTCGCTGCTCGGCCGCTTCAACCTGAGCAACCTGCTGGCAGTGGTCGGCGCGCTGCTTGGCCTGGATTACCCGCTGGATGAAATTCTCAAGGTGCTGCCGCAGCTGCAGGGCCCGATTGGTCGTATGCAACGTCTGGGTGGCGTCAAGCAACCGCTGGTGGTGGTGGATTACGCACACACTCCGGACGCCCTGGAAAAAGTCCTCGAAGCCCTGCGCCCGCACGTTAAAGGCCGCCTGCTATGCCTGTTCGGCTGTGGTGGTGATCGCGACAGCGGCAAGCGTCCGCTGATGGCCGCCGTGGTTGAGCGCCTGGCCGATGGCGTGCTGGTGACCGATGACAACCCGCGTACGGAAGTTCCCGCACAGATTTTCAGCGATATTCGCGCCGGCTTTGCCAGCCCGGATTCGGTGCAGTTCGTTCATGGCCGCGGCCAGGCGATTGCTCAGCTGATTGCCGCTGCCAGTGCCGATGACGTGCTGGTACTGGCCGGCAAGGGTCATGAGGACTATCAGGAAATCAACGGCGTACGTCAGCCGTTCTCCGATCTGGTCGAAGCGGCCAACGCTTTGGCGGCATGGGAGGTGGCGCATGCTTAAGGCGCTGCGGTTGAGCGAAGTGGCTGCGCCATTGGCTGCCCGGGTGATCGGTGCGGACGTGGCGTTTAGCGCCGTCAGCAGCGACAGCCGGGCGATTCAGCCGGGTCAGTTGTTTGTCGCCCTGGCCGGCCCGCGCTTCGATGGCCATGACTATCTGGCTGAAGTCGCCGGCAAAGGCGCAGTGGCTGCCCTGGTTGAGCGTGAAGTGGCGGATGCGCCGCTGCCGCAACTGCTCGTCGCCGATACCCGTCTGGCCCTCGGCCAACTGGGCGCGCTCAATCGTCAGGCGTTTAACGCGCCACTGGTCGCTATTACCGGCTCCAGCGGCAAGACCACCGTTAAGGAAATGCTTGCCAGTATTCTGCGTGAAGGCCTGCAAGGCCCGGTGCTGGCGACTCGTGGCAACCTGAATAACGACCTCGGTGCGCCGCTGACCTTGCTGGAGTTGGCCCCTGAGCATGTCGCTGCAGTGATCGAACTGGGTGCCAACCATATCGGCGAAATCGCCTACACCGTCGGCTTGACCCAGCCGCAGGTGGCCATCATTAACAATGCCGGTAACGCTCATGTCGGCGAGTTCGGCGGCCCGGAAAAGATTGTTCAGGCCAAAGGCGAAATCCTCGAAGGCTTGAGCGACAGCGGTGTGGCCGTGCTCAACCTTGACGACAGCGCCTTTGCCATCTGGCAGCAACGCGCCCAGGGCCATGCAATCAGCAGCTTCGCTCTGCGTAATTCTGCCGCTGACGTTTATGCCAGCGATCTCGCTCGCGACGCCCGTGGCTGCTCAGCCTTTACCCTGCATTGCGCCAGTGGTCAGGCGCGTATTCAGCTCAACCTGCTCGGCGAGCACAACGTCGCTAATGCCCTGGCTGCGGCGGCGGCTGCTCAGGCGCTGGGGATTACACCTGCTGCGATCAAGGCCGGGCTGGAAAGCCTGCAGCCGGTCAAAGGCCGCGCCGTTGCGCAGATCGCAGCGAACGGCCTGCACGTTATCGACGACAGCTACAACGCCAACCCGGCATCCGTTTGCGCAGCCATCGATATCCTGGCCGGTTTCCCTGGCCGCCGCGTGCTGGTGCTGGGCGATATCGGTGAGCTGGGCGAGTGGGCCGAGCAGGGTCATCGCCAGGTTGGCAGCTATGCCGTAGGCAAGGTTGATGCGCTGTATGCCGTGGGCCCACTGACGGCCTACGCGGTTGCCGAGTTTGGCGCGGCAGCTCGGCATTTTGCCGATCAGGCCAGCCTGATTGCAGCGCTGCAAAGCGAGCAGGGCGACACCACCCTTCTAATTAAAGGTTCACGCAGTGCGGCGATGGAAAAAGTCGTCGCGGCGCTGTGTGGCACATCCGGGGAGATTCACTAATGCTGCTGCTGCTGGCGGAATACCTGCAACAGTTCCACAAGGGTTTCGCAGTGTTTCAGTACCTGACACTGCGCGGCATCCTCGGCGTGTTGACCGCGCTGGCCCTGTCGCTGTGGCTCGGCCCATGGATGATCCGCACCCTGCAGATCCGCCAGATCGGCCAGTCGGTACGCAACGACGGCCCGCAGTCGCACCTGTCGAAGAAGGGCACGCCAACCATGGGCGGTGCGCTGATTCT
The DNA here is from genome assembly GCA_035655415.1 of Pseudomonas sp. Taxonomy (GTDB): domain Bacteria; phylum Pseudomonadota; class Gammaproteobacteria; order Pseudomonadales; family Pseudomonadaceae; genus Aquipseudomonas. The sequence continues at coordinate 1,161 of DASRUM010000063.1, read as the reverse complement.
CTCGGCCATCGCCGTCAGCACCCTGCTCTGGGCTGACCTGACCAACCGCTACGTGTGGACCGTACTGGCCGTAACCCTGCTGTTCGGCGCCATCGGCTGGGTCGATGACTACCGCAAGGTGATCGAGAAGAACTCCAAGGGCCTGCCGAGCCGCTGGAAATACTTCTGGCAGTCGGTGTTCGGCCTCGGTGCAGCGTTCTTCCTTTATATGACTGCGCAGAGCCCGGTGGAAACCACCCTGATTCTGCCGATGCTCAAGGACTTCAGCCTGGAGCTGGGTCTGGGCTTCGTGGTGCTGACCTACTTCGTTATCGTCGGTTCGAGCAACGCGGTAAACCTGACTGACGGCCTCGATGGCCTGGCCATTCTGCCTACCGTGATGGTCGGCGGCGCGCTGGGGATCTTCTGCTACCTGTCGGGCAACGTGAAGTTCGCCGAATACCTGTTTATTCCCTACGTGCCTGGTGCGGGTGAGCTGATTGTGTTCTGCGCCGCGCTGGTTGGCGCGGGCCTCGGTTTCCTCTGGTTTAACACCTACCCGGCGCAAGTGTTTATGGGTGACGTTGGCGCGTTGGCGCTGGGTGCGGCCCTGGGCACCATCGCCGTGATCGTCCGTCAGGAAGTGGTGCTGTTCATCATGGGCGGCATTTTCGTGGTGGAAACCCTGTCGGTGATTATCCAGGTCGCCAGCTTCAAGCTGACCGGCAAGCGCGTGTTCCGCATGGCGCCGATCCATCACCATTTTGAACTGAAAGGCTGGCCCGAGCCGCGCGTGATCGTGCGCTTCTGGATCATCACCGTGATTCTGGTGCTGATCGGCCTTGCCACCCTGAAACTGCGCTGAGGATTGTATGAGCCTGATCGCGTCTGACCACTTCCGCATCGTTGTCGGCCTCGGCAAGAGCGGCATGTCCCTGGTGCGTTTCCTCGCGCGCCAGGGCCTGCCCTTTGCCGTGGCCTACAGCCGTGCCAACCCGCCGGAGCTGGCCACCTTGCGTGCCGAGTTCCGGCAGGTGGACGTGCGTTGTGGCGAGCTGGATGTGGCGTTTCTCTGCCGCGCCAACGAGCTGCTGGTCAGCCCTGGTTTGGCCCTGGCGACCCCAGCGTTGCAGCAGGCGGCCGCGCGTGGCGTGAAAATGTCCGGCGATATCGAATTGTTTG
>DASRUM010000062.1:0-6875 GCA_035655415.1 Pseudomonas sp. | reverse complement strand
CTCTTCGTCGGCGAGGGCATAGACCCGGTAACTCAGTACCTGGCCCTGGCTCAGGGTGAAATCCAGCGGCGCACGGTAGTCGATCAGCCAGTGCGGATTAAGCCGGCGCTGACCGTCGGCCAGTTGCTGCCAGGTGTCCGGCGCATAGCTGGCGGGCAGCTTGTCGATCGGGGTGAGAGCGAACAGCAGGGCGGCGAACAGTTCCTGCGCTTCGCTATTGGGTGGCAGCAGGCCATCGGCGCGCCACTGGCCATCCTCCAGCAGTTGCCGCGCCAGAGGCACGCCGAGTGGATCGAACAGCGACCAGCGCAGTGCCGATTGCTCGGCCTGCACCACCAGCCACCAGGTCTGTTGATCGTCGCCTTGTTGGCGTTCGACGCGCAGCGCGGCGGGCAGTGGCGCGCCGAAGGTTGGTGCAGTCAGCGGCAGCGGCGTGCGTGCTGCGCAGGCGCTCAGCAGCAGGCAGAGACCGAGCAAGGCGATGCGCTTCATACAGGGCTTGCCTCGAGTGGCTTGCGTGCCACCACATTGACCAGGGTTTCATTGCGCTGACCGACCGGCTTGGGCTTTAGCAGCCCCCAGCGTTCCAGCAGGCCGAAGTCCTTGGAGCGGCTCCACCACAGATAGGGGTAGGAAACATTCTGGGTTGCGAACTCGAAGCCCTGGCCGCGCAGCATATCCAGATAGCCTTCGGCGCTTTTCTGCACATGCATGGGGTGGCGGAACAGCCAGCGGATCACCCAGGTATCGATATAGAACTGGGTGGATTCGGCGAACAGCAGTCGCCCGCCCGGTTTGAGCACGCGCCAGAATTCGGCCAGGGCCTGCTCCTGCTCGACCAGATGATGGAAGGTCTGGTGGCAAAACAGCAGGTCGACGCTGGCATCCGGTAGGTCTATGGCGGCGCAGTCGCTGGCGATCAGTTGCACATCCAGGCCCAGGCGCTCCGCCTCGGCACGGGAACAATCGAGGCTGTGCGGGTCGGCATCCAGGCCGATTATCCGCGCCGGTTTGAACGTCTCGGCAAGCAGACCGAAGGACTTGCCCTGACCGCAGCCGGCATCCAGCAACACTGGCGCTTCTGGCAGCGGACCGGCGAACAGGCCGCGCAGGTCATTGATCGCCACGCGCAGCACATGGTGTTGCCAGACATGGCTCTGCAAAAACCAGAAACCGAAGCGGGTTTCCTCGACGTAGGTGGCGGCCGGGTTGCTCATAAATATCCTTATTAACTAGTGGCGCAGAGTTCGGCGAGCACCCGCAGGCGGCGGCGCGGTTCGGCGACATAGGGGTTCTTTTCATCCCAGGCGTAGCCGGCGAGGATCGAGCTGATCATGCGGCGGATTTCCGGCTGGGCTTTCTCGAAATAGATTACGTCCTGGAAGCTGCCGTCGTACCAACCCTCGACATACACGCGGAAGGTGTCGACGCCGCGCTTAAGCGGGATAGCAAAGTCGGCTTCCCAGTCCACCGTCTCGCCACTTAGTTGGCGGTGCAACAGGCCGGCGGCCATGCTCGCCGAACGCATGGCGATGGTCACCCCGGAGCTGAACACCGGGTCGAGGAATTCGGCGGCGTTGCCGAGCAGGGCAAAGCCCGGACCGTGCAGGGTTTTCACGTTGGCCGAGTAGCCACCGATGGTGCGCGCCGGGGTGTCCCACAGAGCATTCTTCAGCACCTTGTGCAGGCTGGGCGTCTCTTCAATAAATTGCTTAAGGCAGGCGTCCAAGTCTTCTGGGCGACCCTGATAGCGGGTGGCATCGGCCACCACGCCGACCGAGCAGCGGCCGTTGCTGAACGGGATGGTCCAGAACCACACATCGCGCAGGGTCGGGTGGGTGGTGATAAGAATCTTCTCGCGGTCGAAGCCAGTGCCTTCGCTGCGGTCTTCGACGTGGGTGAATACCGCCTGGCGCACCGGGAAGCTCGACGGCGTGTCGAGGTCGAGCAGGCGCGGCAGCACGCGGCCGTAGCCGCTGCCGTCGAGGACGAAGGCGCATTCGACCTGGTATTCGTGGCCGTCGGCCAAGCGCCGCACGCTCAGGCGCGGGCATTCGCCGCTGAAATCGACGGCGAAGATTTCCTCTTCATAGCGAATTTCCACACCCTGCAATTCGGCCTGGTCGGCCAGCAGCTTGTCGAAGTCGGCGCGCAGCACCTGATAGGTTGAACCCTGACCTTTGGTGAAGGTATCGCGGAAATCGAATTCGGTATACCGCTCGCCCCAGCCAAAGGCCGCGCCATGTTTGGTCTGGAAGCCCGCAGCACGCACGGCGTCGAGCATCCCGGCTTCTTCGACGAAGTCCAGGCAGTGCGACAGCAGGCTTTCGCCAATCGAGAAGCGTGGGAAGCGCTGGCGCTCCAGCACCAGTACGTCATGGCCGTTGCGCTTGAGCAGCGCCGCGGCAATCGCCCCGGACGGGCCGGCACCTATCACTACGACCTGGCGTTGTTCGACTTCAAGAGACTTCATAGCGGCTTCTGGCCTCATGCTTGGCGGCGTGTGGGTAAGCACCGGCGAGGGCCGGTAGCAGGGTCGAGATCAGGCCCATCAGCATCAGGGCGAAATACAGTGCCGGGCTGATTATCTGTTGTTGCAGCAGCAAATTGAGAAAGATGATTTCAGTCAGGCCACGGGTATTCAACAGCAGGCTTTCGCGCCACTGCCCCGCATAGGCGCGCAGTTGTCCGGCGGCCCAGCTCAGGCCCAGCCAGTTACCGGCCAGTTTGCTGATGATCGGCAGCAGCAATAGCGCCGCAAACTGCCAGGCAGAATACCCCAGCCAGGCGTCGTGCCAGTCGATCTGCAGCAGGCCGAAGGCCAGAATCAGCGGCACCGCCAGCCAGGTTTGCAGCCAGCGCAGCAGGCCGGCAGGTAGCGGCAGGCGTAAAGGCAGGCGGAGGGCAGTGAGCAGCAGCAGGTAGGCGATGCCGAATACCAGGGCATTCAGGTGCAGTTGCTGCATCACCAGCAGCAGAGCGAGAAAGCAGCTGCCATTGAGCAGTGCCGAGCGCAGCGGCAGCAGCTTCAACAGCAGCGGCAGGCAGGCGGCCAGCAGCGGCCAGAGCAGGGTGGCTGGGTCGCTGCTGCCCTGGGCCAGGCCGAAGATCAGCCAGCAGAGTAAATCCATGATGATCGCCGCCTGCAGCAGCTGGCGAATCTTGGCCACCGGGTAGCCGAGGTGCTGCAGGTAGAGAAACAGCACCGGAATGGCGGTCAGGGCAAACAGCAGGCCCACGGCAATAGTGGCCAGGCCGCTCTGCTCTGGCAGCAGCCAGACCGCGCAGGCCAGGCCGCAGAAGAACGGCACAAAGAAACTTGGCAGGGCGATCTGCAGGCTGCCGGGCTCCAGCTGTAGATCAACCACATCACTGAGGATATGCCCCAGTAGCAGACAAAAGGCCAGGCCATACAAAGGCTCCAGCCAGATCGGGGCGAGCAGTTCGCTGGGGCCGAACCCCATTGGGGCAGTCCACAACATCAGCAGCGGCAGGCCCAGGGTGGCCAGCAGCAATTGGCTGACAATCGGGATCAGGCGCAGGCGTTTGCCCAGCCAGGTCACCAGAGCAAAGAGTGCGAGCAGCGCCAACCAGGCCAGGGCGATGGTCATGTCGTTTGCGCCTGGTTAACTGTGGCCTGCCGAGTGCCAGCCCATGGCGCGAGCAGGAAGCAGAACAGCAGGCCAAGGCTGATCGCCAGGCCGAAGTTGGCAATCGCCGGGGTGTCGCTGATCAGCAGCAGGCCGAACGACAGCCAACTGGTCAGCGCCGAGAGCAGGGTGCCGAGCAGGCTGACTGCCGGTCCGCCGATGTTTTCGCGCATCAGAATGGCGTAATCGACACCGATGGCGGTGATCAACAGCAGGCCGAACAGGCTGAACAGGGTCAGTGGCTGGCCTAACCAGCCGAGGCAGGCCAGCGCTGCGAGCGCTGCGAGTAGCGGCAGGCAGACCACCCGCAACGCGCCGCCGAGGCCGAACGGCAGGCACAGCAGCAAGAGGATCGCCACGCTGGAGATGAGTTTTAATTCTGCGGCGCTAAGTTGGGTGGCGCTGAATAGCGCATTGAGTTCGCTGATTCGATCCACCAGCTGCACCCCCGGTAAACCTTCGACCAGCGGCTTGAGTTCGCTGCTGTTGCTCAGTCCTTGCAGGCTCACCAGCCCTGCCACGCCATCTGCCCCGTTCTTGCTATGAGCGCCCAGCCACAGCGGTCGCCAGGCCTCGCCAAGGGGGCTGGCCAGGGCTTGCTCAAGGCTCGCCTGGTTGTTCTGTTGCAGCGTCAGCAGTTCGCCTTGCAGCGCGGCCGGCGGGATGCCCAGGTCGAGCAGGGGCTGCCAGTGCTGCGGCAGCTCGTTCATTGCAGCGCGCAACTCCTGCAGCTGACTGTCGGGAGCGACCAGTTGGCTCAGGGCGCGGTAGTCGCGCAACTGACCGTTCTGCACTGCCTGATCCAGACGCTGGCTTAGCGCCGCCTGGCGCTCCAGCAACTGCTGTGGGTTAGCGGCGCGCACCAGAAAGAACTGGCTGGTGGGCTGTTGTCCGGTCAGCTCGGCGATGCGCTGGGCTTCGGCCAGCAATTCCGGCTCATGGCCGAGCCACTGGCGCAGATCATTTTGTGTATGCAGCTGCCACAGCCCGCCGGCGCAGAACAGCAGCAACAGCACGAGTAGCGGCGCGCTACCTGTCTTGGCCAGCAAGCGTGCCCGGCCGGCCAGCAGGCGTTGGCTAAAACTCAGCAGCTGCGGCGATGGGCTTAGCCGCAGGCCGCGGAGCCAGGCCGGCAGCAGGCATACCGAGCACAGATAAGCGGCAATCAGCCCAGCAGCGGAAAACAGCGCGACCTGGGTCAGCGCCGGAAACGGGGTAAAGGCCAGCGCCAGGTAGCCGATCAGGTTGGTGCCCAGGCTCAGGCTCAGGCCCGGCAAGGTCGCGCGCAGGGCGCCCCAGCTGGTCCAGCCGTCTGTGCCCCCGGCGTTGCTCCAGCTCTTGCTTAAGTAATGTTGCGGATAGTCCGCAGCGACCCCGACCAGGCTGGCGCCCAATACCAGAGTCAGGGCGTTGATCTGGCCAAACACCAGCACGCAGGCGGTGCAGCCGGCGAGCAGCGCCATGCCGATCGGCAGCAGGCTGACCAGCACGCGCACGCGGCGGAAGGCCAGCAGCAACAGCAGCAGGGTGCCGAGCGTAGCGCCGCCGCCAATCAGACTGATCTCGCGGGTGGCCTTGGCCTGGCCGGCTGCCGCATACAACACGCCACCGGCCGCCAGCAGTTGGCCGCCGGCTGTTTCGATCTGTGCACGGGTAGCGGCGACCTGTGTGGCAATCAGCGGCGGCTCCTGCATATCGAAGGCGCTGCCCTGGGCGCTGGCACGCAGCAGGGCCCAGGTCATACCCGGCTCTTCCAGCAGCAATGCGCCGCTGCTCAGGTCGGCCTGGATGCGGCTGCCGGGGTTCAGCGCCTGTTGCGCGCGTACGCCAAGGCCCAGCCAGTCCTGCTCGATGGGCAGCAGGCTAAAGCCGGCGAAGGTGTCGAACAGCTGGGCGGCGCGTTGTTCGATCAACTGTTGCGGTTGCTCCAGTAGCAGCTGGCGATCTGCCGCAGGTAGTAGGGCCAGGCGGTTGCTGCGCAGGTAGTCGCGCAGCGCCGCGAGGTCGCTGTCGACGCTCCACTGCACCTGGGCGAAGCGCTCGCTGCCGCGCCACTGCTCGCCAACTTGCTGCGCCAGGGCAATCGCCTGGTCGCGCTGTGGGTGACCGATCAACAGCAACAGGTCGCGATTGAGCGGCTCCTGCATACGCTGTTCGGCCTGCTGCACCAGGGCGTCTCCACTACCGGCCGGCAACAGCGCGAGCATATCCGCCGCTACGGGCGGGCCGTTGCGCCACTGCCAGGCGGCAAGCGCCAGCAGGGCGGCGAGCAGCAGCAGAAAGCCGCGCGGCAGCCAGCGTTCACTTGGCAAAGTCGCGTTGCTCCTGCTCAGTCAAGGCATCGCCGGCCTGGCTTTCCGGCAAGCGCAGCACGCTGTGATCGCCCTGGGTCTCATGCAGCTCGATACGCTGCACCAGCGCGCCGCCATCGATTTGGATGCGGCTGAAAATCTGTTTGAGCAACAGCGAGTTCGGCACCAGGCGCAGTTGCCAGGCTTCAGACGTGCCGCTCAGTTGCAGCTCGAAATCCCGCGCCAGGCCGCTATGGTCGCCCTTGAGCACGGCGAGAAACAACCGGCTCTGCTGGGCAGCGACATCCTGGCCGGGCTGCTGTTGCCAGCCTTTGGGCGTGCGTTTGGCGATGCCCAGGTCGTCGATGCGGTAGTCCTGCTTGAGCGGGCTTTGCAGCTGCCAGAGCAGGCCGAGATCGCGGCTCAACACAAACTGGCCACGGCTGGTCAGCGGCTGCGGCAGGGCGCGCAGGTGCTTTTCTTGAATAAGCGGGCCACGCACCACGGCGGGCTTGGCCAGCTGGGCGCTGAGTTGGTCGAGGTCAAAGGCATAAGCATCGGATGCCAGAAGCAGCAGGATCACCAGCTGTAGCCCGGATGCAATCCGGGAGCGGTGCACGGTCGGAGAACGCTTCCCGGATTTCATCCGGGCTACGAGGTTGTGCAGGGCGTTCACGCCAGCACCTTTTCAACGGCGTCGATCAGCACCTTGGGCGAAGCAAACTGCATCTCGCGGGTAGCGATTTCCACCGCCACCTGCACGCTGCTGCCACGGGTCATGCGCTCGCCGGTTGCGGCATCCGTGATCAGGTAGTTGATCTTCAGGCGGTTTTCCCACTCCACCAGATCGGCACGCACGATGATCTTCTGACCAAACTGCGCGCCACGGATATAGCGCAGCTGCAGGTCGATCACCGGCCAGGCGTAGCCGGCG
>DASRUM010000061.1:0-12195 GCA_035655415.1 Pseudomonas sp. | reverse complement strand
GGCCCCCGCAGATGTGGTCGGCACCCTCGGCACGCTGCTGTCTGGCGGGATCAACGGCTTGCAAAGCGTGGCCCTGAATGCCCGTCTGCCCTGGCTGGAAATCGAGGCCCCGGAAGGCCTGGACATGAACCTGGACGGTGAGCCGATGGAGAGCAGCCGCTTGCGGTTTGCGGCCATGCCGGCTGCCTTGCGGGTGCATTTGCCGGCGGACTCGCCACTGTTGCGCGATTAGAATGTGTCAATGGCCACTCTGGTTGGCCTCTGCTCCGGGCTTCGCGCATGATGGCTTACCGCTATGCGCCTTCAGATGCAGCACCGATGGCCGATACATTAAGCTGTGGCTATTTGAGCTAGGCTAGATCGATAAAGTGAAACAGGAGCGCATGATGGCCGGCATTCTCGACTCAGTAAATCAACGCACTCAGTTGGTTGGCGCTAACCGCCTCGAAATTTTAATGTTTCGTTTGGCCGGTCGGCAGCTATTTGCCATCAACGTGTTCAAAGTGCAGGAAGTCCTGCAGATGCCTAAGTTGACCTTGATGCCGCAGCGTCATCCCTTCGTCTGCGGGGTGGTCAGTTTGCGCGGTCAAACCTTGCCGGTCATCGACCTGTCGCAAGCGATTGGCATGCGCGCGCAAGTGCCGAGTGAAACCAGCACCATTATCGTCACCGAGTACAACCGCTCGGTGCAGGCGTTTCTGGTCGGTGGCGTGGACCGCATTCTCAACCTCAATTGGGAGTCGATCCTGCCGCCGCCCGGTGGTGCCGGACGGCAGCATTACCTGACGGCGATCACCAAGGTCGATGACCAGATCGTCGAGGTGATCGACGTGGAGAAGGGGCTGTCGGAAATCTCGCCGATGAGCAGCAAGGTCTCGGCCGAAAAGCTCAGCGATCCGCTGCTGGAAAAAGCCAAGGGCCGTGAAGTGCTGCTGGTGGACGACTCCAACGTCGCCCTGACCCAGTTGAAGGAAACCATGGCGCAGCTGCAGATTCGTACCCACGTTGCAAGTGACGGGCTCAAGGCCCTGAAAATGCTGCAGCTGTGGGCCGACTCCGGGGTGGACATGCAGGAAAAGCTGCTGATGGTCATCACCGATGCGGAAATGCCAGAAATGGACGGCTATCGCCTGACCACGGAAATCCGTAGCGATCCACGTCTGAAAGACCTGTACGTTGTACTGCACACCTCATTGTCCGGCAGTTTCAACGAAGCCATGGTGAAGAAGGTCGGTTGCGACAACTTCCTCTCCAAATTCCAACCGGACAAGCTGGTGGATGTGGTGCACGAGCGTTTGGCGCTGATCCATCCGCAGGAGTAGCGCGGGCAAGGGCTGCGCTATTCGCCAAGGCGCTGGCGCAGATGCTCAATGCGTTCGCGGTTGACGTCGAAATCCTTATAGCCCAGGCGCGACGCCGAGCGCACATCCACGGCGGCCGCTCCAATCAGAAACTCCACATCATCGACAAAGCGCATCAGCTTGCTGCTGAATTCGGCACGCAGATAACCCGGTGCCTCCTCTACCAGATTCACCCGCGGCTCTTCGCTAAGCAGCGCCTTCAGGCGTGCCTGGGTTTGCTCGGCAGAGCCTTGCAGCGGCAGCGGCTCAATGGCGTGTCGCGCATCGCTGGCCTGGCTGTTTACGCAGTTCGGTGAGTCCGGGCAGCTGGCCAGGCGGCCCTCACGAATGCCCAGATTATCCGGTGCGGTGCCACTGCAGGCGCTTAGCAATACCAGCAACGGCAGCGTTAAAACGGGCTTGTGAGTGCGGCGGGTTGCTCGTATAAGTGCGTTTTGCCAAAGGGAAGCTGGGTTCATGTTGCATCTCTCCGGGTTGTACCGTTATCCACTGAAGTCGGCTGCAGGCGAGGCCTTGCGCGAAACGGCGCTGGACGCCTTGGGCGTGCAGGGTGATCGTCGCTGGATGGTAGTCGATGCTGAAACCGGGCGCTTCCTTACGCAACGTTTGCTGACGCAAATGACCCAGCTGCAGGCGCGCTGGCTGGGCGGCACGCACCTGCAACTGAGTGCGCCGGGCATGGCTGAACTGCAGGTGACTGTGCCGGATGAGCAGGCGCCACTGCGCGGCGTGACCATCTGGCGCGACAGCTTGCAGGTGCCGGATGCTGGCGAAGCGGCCGCGCAGTGGTTGAGCCAGTTTCTCGGTCGTGCCTGCCGCCTGGTACAGGTGTCGGAGCCGCGTGCGCGGCAAGTCGATACGGCCTATGCCGAGGCGGGCGACAAGGTGGCGTTTGCCGATGGCTTCCCTTTGCTGCTGATCGGCCAGGCGTCGCTGGATGACCTGTCGGCGCGGGTCGGCCGGCCGTTGCCGATGCTGCGTTTTCGCCCGAACCTGGTCGTCAGTGGCAGTGAGCCTTATGCCGAAGACAGCTGGAAGCGCATCCGTATCGGTGAGCTGGAGTTTCGTGTGGTCAAGGGCTGCTCGCGCTGCATCATGACCACCCTCGACCCAGAGACGGGCGAGCGCAGTGCCGATCGCGAACCGCTGACCACCCTGAAAACCTACCGTGAGCGTGAAGGCGAGGTGTATTTCGGACAGAACCTGATTGCCTGTGGCGAAGGGCAGTTGCGTCTGGACATGCCGGTGCAGGTGTTGGAATAAGCGAGCAATGCACGCTCAACCGTTGCAGTTGAGCGTGCCTATTTAGCCGTTACTGGTCGAAGTAACGCTCGTGCCAGGCCACCAGTGGCTGCGGCGCGTTGAGCTTCTCGCCGTAGATCACCGAGTAGGACAGCACGTTCTGCACGTACTGGCGGGTTTCATCAAACGGGATGTTCTCGATCCACACGTCATACGACAGATGATCCGCGCCGCGTAGCCACTGGCGTACCCGGCCTGGACCGGCGTTGTAGGCGGCAGAGGCGAGCACGCGGTTACCGTTGAACTGGCCGTAGATCTGGCTCAGGTAGGCCGCACCCAGCTGGATATTGATTTCCGGGCGGTAGGCCAGTTGTGGCGATGACAGCGGAATACCAAAGCGTTTGGCGGTTTCCTTGGCGGTGGCCGGCATCAGCTGCATTAGGCCCATGGCCCCCACGCCGGACTTGGCATCGGCCATAAAGGCGCTTTCCTGGCGGGTGACGGCAAATACCCAGCTGGAGTGGATGTCACGGTTCTTCGCTTCGCGCACCAGATGTTCGCGGTGTGCCATGGGGAAGCGGACGTCCAAGTCGTCCCAATACTGCGCCTGGCTGATGGTGCGGATGGCCGGGAAGTACCAGCCCATCTCATAGGCTAGGCGCGCCTGGGCGACCATTTCATCGCGGCTGAACAGGCGGCTGACGTTGTACCACTCACGGCGGCCATCGGCGACCTGGCCACGGGCGTGGAATTCCAGGGCGCGGCGAATCGCTGCCGAGTTACGCACTTTCTGGATGGTCTGCGGGCTGAGGGCCAATGGCTTGTTATTCAGCTGATAGGGGGCCTGCACCTGGTCGGCGGCCATAAAGCCGTAGAAGTCACGCTCCTTGGCCAGCGCCTGGTACAGCGCTTTTGGTTCCTGGCTATTGGGCTGCGCCAGTTGCAGGCTACGCGCCTGCCAGTAGCGCCAGCGGTTGGTGTTGCCGAGTTCCGCGGGCATCCGGCGCGTCAGCTGGTTGGCTTCATCCCAACGGCCCAGGCGCAGCAGCAGGCGGGCGCGCCATTCGCTGACGGTGTTGTCACGCAGTTCAGGGTCGTACTTGGCCATGACCTGCAGAGCGCGGGAGTCGAAGCGCTTGGCCAGGGTCAGGCCGATTTCCCGGGCGATGGCGACCTGTTCCTCGCTGGAGAATTTCATCCGTTGGGCGTAGCCATCGAGCAGCTTGAGCGCGCTTTCCGGGTCCTGGCGGGCCAAGCGGCGCAGGCCGAGGCCAACTACATCGGCCATGGCCGGGTCGGTTTGGGTAAAGCGCGAGGTCTGCTTCAGCAGTTCAGGCTTCTGCGCAACCTGCAGCAGGGTTTTGCCATGGTTACCCAGGGTTGGCATGGTCTTGATCAGGTGAGTGACCAGCCCATAGTTGCGCGCTTCGGCCGCCAGCTTGGCGCGCTGCCAGCGTCTTTGCTCGGTGAGTTGGCCTTCGGCGGACCACATTGCGAACAGCGGGTCACAGGCGTTGGGCTGCGATTTACCCACTAGCCAGAGTTTTTCTGCAGTGGCGTTGCCTTCGGCGCGCATGCCGTGGCTCAGCTGGTATTGGCCATACAGGCAGTCGAGCTCGGTGAAGTTCAGCGCCGGGTCGTAGTAGTTGATAAAGGTCTGCCATTCGCCGCGCTCGGCCAGCCAGCGCAGCCAGCGCAGTTTCATCCAGCTGATCTGCGGAAGGTCGCCATGTTCGGCGAGGAATTTTTCGATTTCGTCATTGCTCGCCCATTTCAGCCGGGCGGTCAGCTCGTCATACGCCAGGTAAGGCTCCAGCGGGTAGTCGCGCAGGGCACTGGCGTAGCGTTGGTAAGGGCCTTTATCGCCCTTGGCCAGCGCGGCTTTGGCTTGATCGTAATATTGACGTTGTTGCGTCAGGGTGGCGGCCTGCGCCGCAGTGACGCTCAGGGAGGAAACCAACAGGCAGTACAGCAGGCTGAACAGGGGACCGCGCATGACACTTCCAGGCAAATAGTGCGTATGGCCCTAGCTTAGTCGTTTGCCTATGGGCGGTGAAGGCGCAAAGCGTTTCAACGCGTAATTGTCGGCAGTAATCGTTGCCGGTTGCTCTGCTTAAGCCTTTGCATGCGCGCTAGAGCCTTTGCCGCCTGGATATCGCATGGTCAGCGCTGAATTTACTGCGCCTGCGGCCGAAATTGCCTGCTCGGCCAGTACGCTTCTCGGTTAGAATGCGCGCCCTGTTTTGCGGGTGCCTTGGGCAGCTGCAGATGATTTTCTGGGTGTTTCAGGTTGCCGCTGTGCCTTGAATGCAACGAAGCCCGTTGCTCGGCCGCGGTTTTACCAGCGTTCACCCGTCGTTTTTTGTTGAGGCGTGCCATGACCCTGCTCAAGTTCACCGATATTTCTCTGGCCTACGGCGCAATGCCGCTATTGGACAAGGTGTCTTGGCAGATCGCCCGTGGCGAGCGGGTGTGCATCATCGGCCGCAACGGCACCGGTAAGTCGAGCATGATGAAGCTGGTCAAGGGCGACCAGAAGGCCGATGACGGCGCCGTCTGGCGCGCACCTGGCCTGAAGATCGGCGAATTGCCTCAGGAATTGCCGCAAGCCGACGACCGCACCGTGTTTGATGTGGTCGCCCAAGGCCTGGACGGTGTGGGTGAACTGCTCGCGCAATACCACCACTTGGCGCAGAACTGTGTCACCGAGGCCGATCTGGACAAGCTGATGCACGTCCAGCAGGACCTCGAAGCCCGTGATGGCTGGCGCTTGCAGCAACTGGTCGACAGTACCCTGAGCCGCCTGCAACTGCCGGCCGACAAGACCCTGGCTGAGCTCTCCGGTGGCTGGCGTCGTCGCGTGCTGCTGGCCCAGGCGTTGGTGTCCGAGCCGGATCTGCTGCTGCTCGACGAGCCAACCAACCACCTGGATATCGGCGCAATTGCCTGGCTGGAAGAAGCCTTGACCGATTTCCAAGGAGCTGTGCTGTTTATCACTCACGACCGTTCCTTCCTGCAGAACCTGGCTACGCGCATCCTCGAACTGGATCGCGGCGGCCTGATCGACTGGAACGGCGACTACGCCAGCTTCCTAGTGCACAAGGAGGCCACCCTGGCCGCCGAAGAAACCGCCAACGCGCTGTTCGACAAGCGCCTGGCTCAGGAAGAAGTGTGGATTCGCCAGGGCATCAAGGCCCGCCGCACACGTAATGAAGGCCGTGTACGCGCCCTGAAAGCCCTGCGTGTGGAGCGCAGCGAGCGCCGTGAGCGCACCGGCAAGGCCAATATCATGCTGGAAACTGCGGAGAAATCCGGCAAGCAGGTGATGGTGCTGGAAAACGTCAGTTTTGCGCATCCAGGTGGGCCGTTCCTGATCAAGGACTTCTCCATGGTGCTGCAGCGCGGCGACCGCATCGGTCTGCTCGGCGCCAACGGCACTGGCAAAACCACCTTGCTCAAGCTGATGCTCGGCGGTTTGCAGCCCACCAGCGGTGAAGTGGCCGAAGGCACACGCATCGATGTGGCTTATTTTGACCAATTGCGTCACCAGCTCGATCTGGAAAAGACCGTGATCGACAACGTCGCCGAAGGCCGCGACTTTATCGAGATCGACGGGCAGAACCGCCATGTGCTGAGCTACCTGGGCGACTTCCTGTTCAGCCCACAGCGTGCACGTACCCCGGTCAAGGCGCTGTCCGGCGGTGAGCGGGCACGTCTCTTGCTCGCCAAGCTGTTTAGCAAGCCGGCCAACCTGCTGGTGCTGGATGAACCGACCAACGACCTCGATGTGGAAACCCTCGAGCTGCTTGAAGAAGTGCTGCTGACCTTCCCGGGCACCGTGCTGATGGTTAGCCACGACCGGGCCTTCCTCGACAACGTGGTGACCAGCACCCTGGTCTTCGAAGGTGAAGGGCGCGTACGCGAATACGTCGGCGGTTATCAGGATTGGCTGCGTCAGGGCGGTTCGCCGCGCCTGCTCGGGGTTGGCGAAAGCAAAGCCGGCAAGCCTGAACTAGCCTCAGCAGTGGTCCCGGCTCCGGTTGCCGTGGCGTCTGTGGTGGTGGAGAGCAGCAAGAAAAAGCTCAGTTACAAGCTACAGCGCGAGCTGGAAGCCATCCCAGGGCAAATCGATGCACTGGAAGGGCAGGTTGCCAGTTTGCAGGAGCAGATCGGCTCGTCGAGTTTCTATCAGCAGCCTGCGGAAAAGACCGCTGAGGTGCTGGCGAAACTGCAGGCCGTGCAGCATGAGCTGGAGCAATTGGTCGAGCGTTGGGCCGAGCTGGAAGGCTAAACCCGATGTATTAAGTACGTAACGCGCTCAAACAGGATTTTGAGACCTCTGCCGGAGACAGTCATGGCCATCGAGTACCGCATCACTCTCGACGACAATCATCAGTTCAGCTACAGGATCGAGCTGGACCGGGTGTATGAGGCAGAGGTTGCGCAAAGCGCACCGGCCTGGACGCGTCTTGAATATCAGCAGTGCAGCAACTGCCCACTGAGCAAGGACAACTTCAGTCATTGTCCGGCGGCTGTTGATCTGCACCGGGTCATTGAGGATTTCCAGGGCCTACCGGCGTTCAAGAAGGTGGCTGTGTGGGTGCGTACGCCTGAGCGCGAGTACAACAAGCAGGTGGGTCTTGAAGAGGGCCTGCGCGCACTGCTCGGGGTTATCATGGCCACCAGCGCTTGCCCGGTGCTGGGTAAGCTCAAACCCATGGCGCAGCACCATCTGCCGTTTGCCAATAGCCAGGAATTTATTCTGCGTACGGTGTCGTTGTACCTGACTCAGCAGTACTTCAATTTGCGCGAGGGGCGCACGGCGGATTGGGAGTTGAAAGGCCTGGTGCGTATGTTTCAGCAGTTGCAGCTGGTCAATCAGGCGTTCTGGCAGCGGATTCACGCGACCTGTGAGGGTGATTCCAACCTCAAGGCGTTCCTGACCTTCTTCTCCATGGCGTCGAGCATGACCTATTCGCTGGAAACCCAGCTGCAGAAGATTCGCCCACTGGTCATGAGCTCACCCGATAGCGGTGAATAACGCAGCCGCGTTATTCACTCGCAGCTCGCGTTACTCGACTTTTTTCAGGCGCACGGCCAGCACATCGCAGGGCGCGCCGTGCAGTACGTCGTTGGCCGTCGAGCCCAATAGCAGCGCCAGGCCATGGCGGCCGTGGCTGCCGACGACGATCAGATCGCACTGTTGTTCTTCGGCCAGTCGATGAATTTCCTGGCGTGGTTGACCGTAAGCCAGGTGGCGATGTTCGGCGCTGAGATCGGGATACTTGCCGGCAAACTTGTCCAGGCGTTCGCGGGCCTGGTCGAACTGCTGCTGTTGCAGCATCGACAGGTCCATCGGTACGTCGCCGCCAAAGGCCATGGCCATGGGTTCGACGATATGCACCACAGACAACTTGGCCCCGCTGCTGGCGGCCAGTTTCTGCGCGCGGTGCATGACCGGGTCGCATTCCTCGGTAAGGTCGACGGCGATCAGAATGTGCTGGTAGGGCATGGGGTAACTCTCCTTGCAAGTGGTTCAATGGTTTTAGTATGGCCGTCCTGAGCGATGATGACAGACTTTTGCTGGTGAGATAACGATATGAGTCCTTGGTTTCTGCTTTTGCTCCTGGCCTTTTTGCTCAGCCCACTGGCCTGGCTGGTGCCCTCGCGCCACCAGCGCGGGCAGATGGATGTGCGTCTGCAGGCGCGGCGTATGGGCGTGGCGATGCAGTTGTCGCGCCAAGAATGGCCGCATTGGCTGCTGCGTCAGCCGCCGCACTCCTGCCCGCAATATCACCGTGCACGCCGTCGCGGCCAGTCTGATAGCTGGTGCTATTGGCAGCTGGAACCGGGGCACTGGGTGAATAAATGGCGCGAGCCTTGCGCTGATCAGGCCTTGTTGACGCAATTGCAGGCGCTGCCGGCGGATGCATTCAAGGTCGAGGCGACCGATCAAATGCTTTCGGTATGTTGGGGTGAGCGGGGGGCTCGCGAAGCGTTGGAGGCAATTGTCGCGTTTCTCCAGGCCAAAGCCTGAATAAAAGAAGGCCCAGTGCGAGCACTGGGCCGGAGTACGGCCAGGCAGGCCGGTAAAACGAATGCGGATGGCGGCGGTCGCGATCAGAGGTTGGCGGCCGCGTACTGACTGGAAATTTGTTCAATGCCCTGGATGATGGTGTTGGAGTATTTGTTGACCAGAAATGGCACGCTGTTTTCGTTGTAGTTGATCAGCGACTTTTCAATATAGCGCCATTTGGTGGCGACCCCTTCCCATGATTGCTTGAGCTGCGGCGTGTTCTTCGGGTCTTTCTCCAGCGCCGCCATCTTGCTGGCGAATTCACTGACCAGCTCTTCGATTGGCCGTGCGTCGCCGCCGCCCATAAAGGTGGCGCCTACTGAGGCGCTGCGCGAGGCGTAATCCACAGCAATGCCTTGCATCAGCATGCTCTGTTCACGGCTGCGCTGGGTCAGGGCAGGCACGCTGTAGCTGCCTTCCTGCTGGATCTTGGTATACAGCTCCTGGCTCAGGGTCATCAGTTGCTGGTTGCGTGCTGCCAGGTCGGCTACCGGCTGCAGGTCGGTGTAACCCTGGCTCTTCAATGCGTTGATCAGGTTGTTGAGGTCAATCTCGTAACCCTTCCATTGTTGGTCCAGCTGCGAGCGCAGGGCTTTCGCGCCTTCGCCGGGCATATCCGTTAGCGCCGTCAGGTGGTTATTCACCTCGCTCACTGAGTCGTTAATCATCCGCGCATAGCGTTGATCGCCTTCCATGCCGTTGAACATATAGAAGTCGCCCAGGGATTTTTGTGCAGCGAGGCGTAGCTGGTGCAGCTTCAGTAAGCTGGTGGCGGCATCTGCAGCCTGGGTCATGGCGCTGAAAAGGGGGAGGGTGATCGCGAGCAGGGTGCTCAAAACAATGGCAAGCATGCGGCTCGACATGGGAAAACTCCGTGTGCCCTTTGATTGGGCTCTAATTTTTTTGTTTTGGCTACGGGCTGTCTAAAACGGCCGTATTGAGGCGACTGTACCTGCAGCTAAATCATTTTGCTAGGTATGCGCTGGATCACACTTCTGTTTTCAGAGATTGCCAAGTAATCGTATATCGCAGCAGATGGCCGCCTGTTCGCTGCAGGGGGGAGGTACGTTGGTGTAAGCCGGAACGTAATTTTTTGTACGCCTTTGCCGCCTCCACAGGCCAATTGACAAGTAAGGGCTTTTCCTTGAAGGTGTGCACACCCAAATCAAACGGGCGTATGAATTGAGCGTTTGCCTTCAAAGGCGCCGCCTTTACAGCCCGATTATCGCGTCGGTGGGTGTGCCAGGCTGATTGGGGCTACTCTGAGACGGCTATGTCGTGGAGTAGCTTGCTGGTTGGCTCCGATGTGTACTGTTCAGCTTCCATACCGTGGAGATCAGTTGATGATTTACGAAGGTAAAGCCATCACGGTTAAGGCTCTTGAGAGTGGCATTGTCGAATTGAAATTCGACCTCAAGGGTGAATCCGTCAACAAATTCAACCGTCTTACCCTCAATGAACTGCGTCAATCCGTTGATGCGATCAAGGCCGATGGTTCGATCAAGGGCGTGATTGTCACCAGTGGCAAAGACGTATTTATCGTCGGCGCCGACATCACCGAGTTCGTCGACAACTTCAAGTTGCCGGACGAAGAACTGGTGGCTGGCAACCTCGAAGCCAACAAGATCTTCAGTGATTTTGAAGACCTCAATGTTCCGACTGTTGTCGCGATCAACGGCATCGCCCTGGGCGGTGGTTTTGAGATGTGCCTGGCCGCGGATTACCGCGTCATGGCCGAAAGCGCCAAAGTGGGCCTGCCGGAAGTCAAACTGGGCATCTACCCAGGCTTCGGCGGCACCGTGCGTCTGCCACGGGTTATCGGTACCGATAACGCCGTTGAGTGGATTGCCGGTGGTAAAGAAAACAAAGCTGCTGACGCTCTGAAAATGGGTGCAGTGGATGCCGTGGTTGCCGCTGACAAGCTGCAAGCCGCTGCCCTGGACCTGATCAAGCGCGCCATCTCCGGCGAGCTGGACTACAAGGCCAAGCGTCAGCCGAAGCTGGAAAAGCTCAAGCTCAACGCTATCGAGCAGATGATGTGCTTCGAAACCGCCAAAGGCTTTGTTGCAGGCCAGGCCGGCCCGAACTACCCTGCGCCGGTTGAAGCGATCAAGACCATTCAGAAAGCCGCCAACTTCGGTCGCGACAAAGCGCTGGAAGTGGAAGCTGCTGGTTTCGTCAAACTGGCTAAAACCCCGGTTGCTGCCAGCCTGATCGGCCTGTTCCTGAACGATCAGGAGCTGAAGAAGAAGTCCAAGCAGTACGACGAAATCGCTAAAGACGTGAAGCTGGCTGCCGTACTCGGCGCGGGCATCATGGGTGGCGGTATCGCCTACCAGTCCGCTTCCAAGGGCACTCCAATCCTGATGAAGGATATCCGTGAAGAGGGTATCCAGATGGGTTTGGCCGAGGCTTCCAAGCTGCTCGGCGGTCGCGTTGCCAAAGGTCGTATGACTGCGGCGAAGATGGCTGAAGCCCTTACTGCTATTCGTCCGACCATGTCCTACGGCGACTTCGGCGCTGTCGACATCGTTGTCGAAGCCGTGGTCGAGAACCCGAAGGTCAAGCAGATCGTGCTGGCTGAAGTGGAAGGCGTGGTTAAAGAAGACGCAATCCTTGCGTCGAACACCTCGACAATTTCCATCAACTTGCTGGCCAAGGCCCTCAAGCGTCCGGAAAACTTCGTCGGCATGCACTTCTTCAACCCTGTGCACATGATGCCGCTGGTTGAAGTGATTCGTGGCGAGAAGTCCAGCGACGTAGCCGTGGCTACCACCGTTGCTTACGCCAAGAAAATGGGCAAGACCCCGGTTGTGGTCAACGACTGCCCAGGCTTCCTGGTTAACCGCGTGCTGTTCCCGTACTTCGGCGGCTTCTCCAAGCTGCTCGGTTTCGGTGTGGACTTCGTGCGTATCGACAAAGTCATGGAAAAGTTCGGCTGGCCAATGGGCCCGGCGTACCTGTCCGACGTGGTCGGTATCGACACTGGTCACCACGGCCGTGACGTAATGGCTGAAGGCTTCCCGGATCGCATGGCTGTTGAAGGCCGTACCGCAGTTGACGTGATGTATGAAGCAGATCGCCTGGGCCAGAAGAATGGCAAAGGCTTCTACTCCTACGAAATGGACAAGCGCGGCAAGCCGAAGAAGGTTTCTGATCCGGTTGCCTACGATCTGCTGAAGTCCATCGTGACTGAGCAACGTGAAGTGACTGATGAAGACATCATCAACTTCATGATGATTCCTCTGTGCATGGAAACCGTGCGTTGTCTGGAAGACGGCATCGTTGATACCGCAGCTGAGGCCGATATGGGCCTGATCTACGGCATTGGCTTCCCGCCGTTCCGCGGTGGTGCGCTGCGTTATATCGATACCATCGGTGTAGCCGAGTTCGTTGCCCTGGCCGACAAATACGCCGAGCTGGGCGCGCTGTACACCCCGACTGCCAAGCTTCGCGAAATGGCCGCTAACGGCCAGAAGTTTTTCGGTTAATCGCGGACAGACTAGAGCGAGAGTG
>DASRUM010000060.1:0-13573 GCA_035655415.1 Pseudomonas sp. | reverse complement strand
GATGCAATCCGGGAACAGTCACCGCGTTTTCCCCGGAGTGCATCCGGGCTACAGGAGCTTTTATGCCCCAGGAATTCGACTACATCATCATCGGCGCCGGCTCGGCCGGTAACGTGCTGGCCACCCGTCTGACCGAAGACGCTGACGTCAGCGTGCTACTGCTGGAAGCCGGCGGCCCGGATTACCGCCTGGATTTTCGCACGCAGATGCCCGCCGCCCTCGCCTTCCCGCTGCAGGGCCGCCGCTACAACTGGGCTTACCTGACCGAACCCGAGCCGCATATGAACAACCGCCGCATGGAATGCGGGCGCGGCAAGGGATTGGGCGGCTCGTCCCTGATCAACGGCATGTGCTACATCCGCGGCAACGCCATGGATTACGACGGCTGGGCTGAGGAAAAAGGCCTGGAAGACTGGAGCTATCTGGATTGCCTGCCATATTTTCGCAAAGCGGAAACCCGTGATATCGGCGCCAATGCCTACCATGGCGGCGATGGCCCCGTGTCGGTAACCACGCCGAAGAACGGCAATAACCCGCTATTCCACGCCATGATCGAAGCTGGCGTGCAGGCCGGCTACCCGCGTACCGACGACCTCAACGGTTACCAGCAGGAAGGCTTCGGCCCGATGGACCGCACCGTTACGCCCAAGGGCCGCCGGGCCAGCACCGCGCGCGGTTACCTTGATCAGGCCCGCGAACGGCCGAATCTGACCATCGTCACCCATGCCCTGACTGACCGCATCCTGTTCAGCGGCAAGCGCGCCAGCGGCGTGGCGTATCTGCTGGGCGATAACGACACACCGATCACCGTCAACGCGCGCCGCGAAGTGCTGCTGTGCGGCGGCGCGATTGCCTCGCCGCAGGTGCTGCAACGCTCCGGCGTCGGCCCGGCGGCGCTGCTGCGCGAGCTGGACATCCCCTTGGTGCACGACCTGCCCGGCGTCGGCCAGAATCTGCAGGACCACCTGGAGGTGTACCTGCAATACGCCTGCAAGCAGCCGGTGTCGCTGTACCCGGCGCTGCAATGGTGGAACCAGCCGATGATCGGCGCCAACTGGCTGTTCCTCGGCAAAGGTATCGGCGCCAGCAACCAGTTCGAGGCCGGCGGCTTTATCCGCTCCAGCGCTGAATTCGAATGGCCGAATATCCAGTACCACTTTCTGCCGGTGGCGATTAACTACAACGGCAGCAACGCGGTGAAGGAGCACGGCTTCCAGGCGCATATGGGCTCCATGCGCTCGCCGAGCCGTGGCCGCATCCAGGTCACATCCAAGGACCCGCGCCAGCACCCGAGCATCCTCTTTAACTACATGGCGCACGAGCAGGACTGGCGCGAGTTCCGCGACGGCATCCGCATCACCCGCGAAATCATGGCGCAATCCGCCCTTGACCCGTATCGCGGCCGCGAGATCAGCCCCGGTGCCGAGCTGCAAAGCGACGCCGAACTGGACGCTTTTATCCGCGAACATGCAGAAACGGCCTACCATCCGTCGTGCTCCTGCAAAATGGGCGAAGACGACATGGCCGTGGTCGACGGCCAGGGCCGGGTGCACGGTGTGCAGGGCCTGCGCGTGGTGGATGCGTCGATCATGCCGCTGATCGTCACCGGCAATCTGAATGCACCGACCATCATGATGGCCGAGAAGATCGCCGACAAAATCCGGGGCCGCGCCCCGCTGCCACGCAGCACCGCGCCGTATTTCGTCGCCGGCAACGCCGCCGCGCGTGGCACGGCGCAGCGTTCCGCGTAACGCTGCGCGCTACATCCAGACGCCGCAGCGGTTTCGCCTCTGCGGCGCTTCCTTATAGAGGCCCGGCGCGGCGTGATCTGCAGCCCATAGCGGCGGCCTTTAGCCCGGCGAAACCACACGCTGCTTGAAGCTGCGGGCGAAGGGCGTCGATAATGCGCAGTTTTCAACCAGCGCCTTTGTGCGCCGCCGTCACCACCGGCCGACCGAGCAGACCATGAAAGACAGCATTCGCCACCTGATCCAGCAAGCCCTGACCCGCCTCACCGCCGACGGCGTGCTGCCGGAAGGCCTGAGCCCGGCCATTCAGGTGGAGAACACCAAGGACAAGACCCACGGCGACTTCGCCAGCAATATCGCCATGATGCTGGCCAAGCCGGCCGGCCTGAAGCCGCGTGACCTGGCCGAGAAGCTGATCGCCGCGCTGCCTAGCGATGCTGCGATCAGCAAGGCCGAGATCGCCGGCCCGGGCTTCCTCAATTTCTACCAGAACACCCAGGCCCTGGCCGCGCGCCTGGATGCCCTGCTGGCCGACGCCAAGCTCGGCGTACGCAAGGCTGGTCCGGCGCAGCGCGTGGTGGTCGACCTGTCCGCCCCCAACCTGGCCAAGGAAATGCACGTCGGCCATCTGCGCTCGACCATCATCGGTGACGGTGTGGCGCGGGTGCTGGAATTCCTCGGTGACGAAGTGATCCGGCAGAACCACGTGGGCGACTGGGGCACCCAGTTCGGCATGCTGCTGGCCTTTATGCAGGAAAACCCGGCCGCCGCCGAAAGCGAGCTGGCTGACCTGGAAGGTTTCTACCGCGCGGCGAAGAAGCGCTTCGACGAATCCCCTGAGTTCGCCGAGCGTGCCCGCGAGCTGGTGGTGCAGCTGCAAGCCGGCGACGCCGAATGCCTGCGCCTGTGGCACCGTTTCAACGATATTTCCCTGAGCCACTGCCAGGCGCTGTATGACCGCCTTGGCGTGAAGCTGAGCATGGCCGACGTGAAAGGTGAAAGCGCCTACAACGACGACCTGGCCAACGTGGTCGCCGACCTCAAGGCCAAGGGCCTGCTCAGCGAAAGCGACGGCGCCCAGTGCGTGTTTATGGACGAGTTCAAGAACGCCGAAGGCAATCCGCTGCCGCTGATCGTGCAGAAGGCAGGCGGCGGCTACCTGTACGCCACCACCGACCTGGCAGCTACCCGCTACCGCGCCAATGTATTGAAAGCTGATCGCGCGCTGTACTTCGTCGATCAACGCCAAGCCCTGCACTTCCAAATGGTCTTCACTGCCGCGCGCCTGGCTGGCTTCGTCCCGGCCAACATGCAGCTGGAACATATGGGCTTCGGCACCATGAACGGCGCCGATGGCCGCCCGTTCAAGACCCGCGATGGCGGCACGGTGAAGCTGGTCGACCTGCTCGATGAAGCCGAAGAGCGCGCCTACGCCCTGGTCAAAGGCAAGAACCCTGAACTGGACGAAGCCGAGCTGCGCCAGATCGCTCGCGCGGTGGGCATCGGTGCGGTGAAATACGCCGACCTGTCCAAGCACCGCACCAGCGACTACCGCTTCAACTTCGAGCTGATGCTGAGCTTCGAGGGCAACACCGCGCCGTATCTGCTGTACGCCTACACCCGCGTGGCCAGCGTATTCCGCAAGCTGGGCAAGGGTTTCGACGAGATCGGCGGCAACCTCGACCTGCAGGCCGCTCACGAAATCGAACTGGCCGGCAAACTCGCGCAGTTCGCCGAAGTGCTTGCCAGCGTCGCCGACAAGGGCGAGCCGCACCTGCTCTGCGCTTACCTGTACGACCTGGCCGGACTGTTCTCCAGCTTCTACGAGAACTGCCCGATCCTCTCCACCGAGGACGAGGCGCTGCGCAACAGCCGCCTGCGCCTGGCCGCACTGACCGCGCGCACGCTCAAGCAGGGCCTGGAACTGCTCGGCCTGGAAACCCTGGAGCGCATGTAAGTGGCCGCCAAGAAAAAGCCCGCCGCCAAACGCGGCGCCAGCCGTTACCAAGCGCCAGCGAAAAAGCCGGTGCCGGGTTGGTTCTGGCTGGTCTGCGGCCTGGTGATCGGCGGCTTTATGGTGTTTCTGTTCAGCCTCGAACCGGGTCGCGACGAGATCAAGCGCACCAAGGTCGAACAGGCGCGCGTCACTCAGGCCAATAAAGCGGCGGCCGCCAAGCCAGCCAGCAACGAGCCGGCCAAGCCTAAATACGACTTCTACACCCTGCTGCCGGAATCGGAAGTGATCCTGCCGCCGCAAGGCATCGAGCCGCCTGCACCACCGGCGCAGAAGCCGGTTACCCCGGAAGAAGCGGCGAAGATCGATGCCGCCCGCGCCGAAGCCGCGCTCAACGGCCAGGTGCCGCCACCGCCGCCAGTGGTCGCCAAGGGCCCGGTCAGCTCGCAGTTCTTCCTCCAGGCCGGCTCGTTCCGCCGCAAGGATGACGCCGACAGCCTGCGCGCGCAGATCATCCTGCTCGGACAAAGCGTGCAGGTGGAGTCCGGCACGGTACGCGAGGAAACCTGGCACCGCGTACTGGTCGGCCCCTTCGCCACCCGCGAGCAGCTCGGCCAGGCGCAGAAATCCCTGGCCGCCAGCGGCTTTAGCAATCTGTTGTTACAGCAGCGCCAAGCGCAATAAACCGCGCGATTTCAGGCCCAGCAGTGCCGTCTCAGAACCTGTTTCGGATCTCGCGAGCTAGAGCAAAACAAGGCGAAAACGGCTGAGGAAGCGGAGTTTACGAGCTGTAAATGAGCATTCCGAAGCCGTTTTCAACGCAGTTTGGCCGACGCGCAGCAGATTCCGAGACAGGTTCTGCCGACTATTTGTCGGACAGCGTGCCCTGCAGGGCTTGAAGCGGGCCCCCGCTGCCCCCACTTCATTCGGCATTGGGCACTTTCGCCCCGCTGCGTGGAGACTCTCCCCTTGACCACCATCGTTTCAGTACGCCGCAACGGCAAAGTCGTCATGGGCGGCGACGGCCAGGTGTCCCTCGGCAATACCGTGATGAAAGGCAATGCGAAGAAGGTTCGCCGCCTGTACCACGGCCAGGTGCTGGCCGGCTTCGCCGGTGCCACCGCCGACGCCTTTACCCTGTTCGAACGCTTTGAAGGCCAGCTGGAGAAACACCAGGGCCATCTGGTGCGCGCCGCCGTCGAGCTGGCCAAAGACTGGCGCACCGACCGCTCGCTAAGCCGTCTGGAGGCCATGCTGGCAGTGGCCAACAAGGACGCCTCCCTGATCATCACCGGTAACGGTGACGTGGTTGAGCCCGAGCAGGGCCTGATCGCCATGGGCTCCGGCGGCGGCTTCGCCCAGGCCGCGGCCATGGCCCTGCTGCAGAAAACCGACCTGAGCGCCCGTGAAATCACCGAAACCGCATTGAACATTGCCGGCTCTATCTGTGTCTTCACTAACCAGAATCTAACTATCGAAGAAGAAGACTGCGCTGAATAAGCGCGCCTTTTTCTGGAGTATCACCGCATGTCCATGACGCCCCGCGAGATCGTTCACGAACTCAACCGCCATATCATCGGTCAGGACGACGCCAAGCGCGCCGTGGCCATCGCCCTGCGCAACCGCTGGCGGCGTATGCAGCTGCCGCTTGAACTGCGCGCCGAAGTGACGCCAAAGAACATCCTGATGATCGGCCCGACCGGCGTCGGCAAGACCGAAATCGCCCGTCGCCTGGCCAAGCTGGCCAACGCACCGTTTATCAAGGTGGAAGCGACCAAGTTCACCGAGGTCGGCTATGTCGGCCGCGATGTCGAGTCGATTATCCGTGACCTCGCCGATGCGGCGATCAAGATGCTGCGCGAGCAGGAGATGATCAAGGTGCGTCACCGCGCCGAAGATGCCGCCGAAGAGCGCATCCTCGATGCCCTGCTGCCGCCGGCCCGCACCGGTTTCAGCGAAGAAGCCGCACCGGGCAGCGACTCCAACACCCGCCAGCTGTTCCGCAAGCGCCTGCGCGAAGGCCAGCTGGACGACAAGGACATCGATATCGAAGTGGCCGAAGCACCGGCCGGCATCGAAATCATGACCCCGCCGGGCATGGAAGAGATGACCAACCAGCTGCAGAGCCTATTTTCCAATATGGGCAAGGGCAAGAAGAAGAGCCGCAAGCTCAAGGTCAAGGAAGCCTTGAAGATGGTGCGCGACGAAGAAGCCGCGCGCCTGGTCAATGAAGACGAACTTAAGGCCCAGGCCCTGGAAGCCGTAGAACAGAACGGCATCGTGTTTATCGACGAAATCGACAAGGTCGCCAAGCGCGGCAACACCGGCGGCGCCGACGTGTCCCGCGAAGGCGTGCAGCGCGACCTGCTGCCGCTGATCGAAGGCTGCACGGTGAATACCAAGCTGGGCATGGTGAAGACCGATCACATCCTGTTTATCGCCTCCGGCGCGTTTCACCTGAGCAAGCCGAGCGACCTGGTGCCGGAGCTGCAAGGTCGCCTGCCGATTCGCGTCGAGCTGAAAGCCCTGACCCCGCAGGACTTCGAGCGCATCCTCACCGAGCCGCATGCCTCGCTGACTGAGCAATACGCCGCGCTGCTGAACACCGAAGGCTTGGGCATCCAGTTTGTCGCCGACGGCATCAAGCGCATCGCCGAGATTGCTTATCAGGTCAACGAGAAGACCGAGAACATCGGTGCACGCCGCCTGCACACT
Organism: Pseudomonas sp.; assembly: GCA_035655415.1. GTDB lineage: Bacteria > Pseudomonadota > Gammaproteobacteria > Pseudomonadales > Pseudomonadaceae > Aquipseudomonas. Next base: position 7,156 of record DASRUM010000060.1, on the reverse strand, counting down.
CTGCTCGAACGCCTGCTGGAGGAGGTTTCCTTCAGCGCTGGCGACCTGGCCGGCCAGCAGAATGGCGCGCCGATCATGATTGACGCTGCCTACGTCAACAGCCACCTCGGCGAGCTGGCGCAGGATGAAGATCTGTCGCGCTATATCCTGTAACGCGCCCGCCCGTAGCCCGGATGCTATCCGGGCTACGGAGCAACCCAGGAAGCAACCATGCGCATGCCTACCGCGATAAAGCTGCACAAAGCCTCGAAAACCCTGGAGCTGCATTACGGGGCCGACGAGCGCTACACCCTGCCCGCCGAGTTCCTTCGTGTGCATTCGCCGTCGGCGGAGGTGCAGGGACATGGCAAGCCCATCCTGCAGACAGGCAAGCTCGGCGTTGGCCTGAACAAGATCGAGCCCGCCGGCAATTACGCCCTCAAACTGACCTTCGATGACGGCCACGACAGCGGCCTGTTCACCTGGGATTACCTGGAGCAGCTGGCCATGCGTCAGGCAGAGCTGTGGAACGATTACCTCGCGACCCTGAGCGCCGCAGGCAAATCGCGGGACCCTAGCGAAAGTGTGGTCAAGCTGATGCTTTGAAACGCAGGCGCGACATGCCTGTAGGAAATGGCCCAGGCACCTCCGCTATTTCCGTATTCCTCCACGCCATCAAGCAGCAACAGGCCGTGGCGTACCAGCCCGTCTAGCCCGTTGCTCCTGACCTGTTAGAGCGCATTTTCTAATCCTTCCCTGCATACTCATCGCGCATGAGGCCTGGATCGCGGCCGGCTTGCACAAATTCTCAAACTCGGGTAACCAAGTAGTCGGAAGTTTTCTCGCGCCAGGCAGCCCCTGCGACGAGGAATATTGCGGAGCGATCCGCCCTTGGTAATCCGGGCAATACCTGGTTCATGGAACCTGTTCAAAGTCTCGCGCAGCAGACTTGGAAAAGATTCTAGCCCTGTGTCGCCGTGCACAGCCTTACGCCGGTATTTCGTCTCAGGACAATGGAGCGTTGTAGATGACAGATAAGAATAATGATGACCTGAAGCACCAGGCCTCCGAGAACACTTTGGGCCTTAACCCGGTGATCGGCATCCGCGGTAAAGACCTGCTTAGCTCCGCCCGAATCGTGCTCAAGCAAGCCCTCAAGCAACCCCTGCACAGCGCCAAACACCTTGCCCACTTCAGCATCGAGCTGAAGAACGTGATGCTCGGCCAATCCGACCTCACCCCCATCGAAGGCGACCGGCGTTTTGCCGATCCGGCCTGGAGCCAGAACCCGCTGTACCGTCGCTACCTGCAGACCTACCTGGCCTGGCGCAAGGAGCTGCATGACTGGGTCTAGCACAGCAACCTGTCCGAACAGGATGCCAGCCGTGGCCACTTCGTGATCAACCTGATGACCGAAGCCATGGCCCCCAGCAACAGCATGGCCAACCCGGCCGCAGTCAAACGCTTCTTCGAAACCGGCGGCAAGAGCCTGCTCGACGGTCTGTCGCACCTGGCTCAGGACATCGTCAACAACGGTGGCATGCCTAGCCAGGTCAACATGAATGCCTTCGAGGTCGGCAAAAGCTTGGCCACCACCGATGGCGCGGTGATTTTCCGCAACGACCTGCTCGAGCTGATCCAGTACAAGCCGATCACCGAGCAGGTGCACGAGCGCCCACTGCTGGTGGTGCCGCCTCAGATCAACAAGTTCTACGTCTTCGACCTGTCGCCGGAAAAGAGCGTGGCACGCTTCCTGTTGCGCAACGGTATCCAAACCTTCGTGGTGAGCTGGCGCAACCCGACCAAGGCACACCGCGAGTGGGGCCTGTCGACCTATATCGAAGCACTGAAAGAAGCCATCGACGTGGTCACCGCCGTCACTGGCAGCAAAGACATCAACATGCTCGGCGCCTGTTCCGGCGGCCTTACCACCACCTCGCTGTTGGGCCATTACGCCGCGCTGGGTGAGAAAAAGGTGCATGCCCTGACCCTGCTGGTCAGCGTGCTGGACAACCGTCTGGAAACCGATGTGGCGCTGTTCGCTGACGAAAAAAGCCTAGAGATGGCCAAGCGCCGCTCCTACCAGGCCGGTGTGCTGGAAGGCAGCGACATGGCCAAGGTGTTCGCCTGGATGCGCCCCAACGACCTGATCTGGAACTACTGGGTCAACAACTACCTGCTCGGCAACGAGCCGCCGGTGTTCGATATCCTCTACTGGAACAACGACACCACGCGCCTGCCAGCTGCTCTGCATGGCGAGTTTATCGACATGTTTACCTCCAACCCGCTGATCCGCGCGGGTGCGCTGGAAGTCTGCGGCACGCCGATCGACCTCAAGCAGGTCACCAGCGACCTCTTCTGCGTGGCCGGCACCACCGACCACATCACCCCATGGGAGTCGTGCTACAAGTCGGCCAACCTGTTCGGCGGCAATGTCGAGTTCGTGCTGTCCAACAGCGGGCATATCCAAAGCATTCTCAACCCGCCGGGTAACCCCAAAGCACGCTACATGACCAATACCCAGATGCACGCGGATCCAAAAACCTGGCAAGCCAGCTCGACCAAGCACGCCGACTCCTGGTGGCTGCATTGGCAAACCTGGCTCTCCGCACGCTCTGGTGAGCACAAAAAGGCACCGACCCAACTGGGCAACAAGAAATACCCGGCCGGCGAAACAGCCCCTGGCACCTACGTGCACGAACGTTGATTACCTGCGCACTGCGCAACACTGCCCGCGGCACTGGACGTGTCGCTCGCCACCCGTTCATTTGTACGGGTGAGACGAACCAGGCTTTGCCCTGGTGTTTCTGGAAAAGACCCGGAGGGTCTGATCCAGCGTTTTAATTGATAGGGCTTTTGCGCATGCCGCTACCATTCGTATTCCGTACCATTGAATTGGACGGCCAGACCATCCGTACCGCGGTTCGCCCCGGTAACGGCCAGATGACCCCACTGCTGATCTTCAACGGCATCGGGGCCAACCTGGAGCTGGTCATGCCCTTTGTACGCGCCCTGGACCCTGGTCTGGAGGTCATCGCCTTCGACGTCCCCGGCGTCGGCGGCTCCTCCACGCCCAGCACGCCATATCGCTTTCCTGGCCTGGCCAAGCTGGCGGCACGCATGCTCGATTACCTCGACTACGGTCAGGTCAATGCGATTGGCGTGTCCTGGGGCGGCGCCCTGGCACAGCAATTCGCCCACGATTACCCAGAGCGCTGCAAGAAGCTGATCCTCGCGGCCACCTCGGCCGGCGCGGTGATGGTGCCTGGCAAACCCAAGGTACTCTGGTGCATGGCCAGCCCACGGCGCTATGTGCAGCCGTCCTACGGCGTGCAGATTGCCCCGGAAATCTACGGCGGCGCGTTCCGCCGCGACCCGAAACTGGCCCTGGCGCATGCCAGTAAAGTTCGTTCGGGCGGCAAGATGGGCTACTACTGGCAGCTGTTCGCCGGCCTCGGCTGGACCAGCATCCACTGGCTGCACAAGATCCGCCAACCGACACTGGTGATGGCTGGCGACGACGACCCGCTGATCCCGCTGGTAAATATGCGCTTGCTGGCCTGGCGTATCCCCAACTCGGAATTGCATGTGATCGACGATGGCCACCTGTTCCTGGTAACCCGTGCTGAAGCTGTAGCGCCGATCATCATGAAATTCCTCGAGGAAGAGCGTCAGCGCGCGATCATGCACCCGCAGCCCACGCCAGCCCGCACGCTCAGCTAAACGCTCCCTGGTTGGGCAAGCACCTCAACAGCGCGCACTGAGGCTGTGCTGAAAGCACAATGCTTGACCCATTTTCGGGCACGTTGTATTACCTGGGACTTGGCGCGCGGCAGTCTGGAACGCCCATGCGCGCGCATTGGTATAAGCCTTGCTGCTTATCTATCAACCTTGAAGTCTCACGGTTTGACGACGGAGTGTTGCCCAATGCGAGACCAACCAGCCAAACGCACCTTGCCTGTACGTAGCAGCGTGATGAATGCCCAGAACGCAGTGGTCGGCCTGCGTGGCCGCGACCTGCTTTCCACCCTGCGTGACCTGACCCTGCAAGGCATCAAACAACCCATTTACAGTGCCAAGCATGTCGCCGCGCTGGGCGGCCAACTGGGTCGTGTGTTGATGGGTGACAAGCCGTTCAAGGTCAACCCGCAAGACCCACGCTTCGCCGACCCGACCTGGCGCGACAACCCGATCTATAGCCGTAGCCTGCAAGCCTACCTGGCCTGCCAGAAACAGCTGAACAGCTGGATCGATGAGAGCAACCTGGATGCCGACGACCGTGCCCGCGCACGCTTTGTCGCCACCCTATTGGGCGATGCCCTGGCACCGTCCAACACCCTGCTCAACCCGCAGGTGATCAAGGAGCTGTTCAACACCGGCGGCAGCAGCCTGCTCAAGGGCGTGACGCACCTGTTCGATGACCTGGTGAACAACGACGGCATGCCCAGCCAGGTCAGCAAACATGCCTTCGAGGTCGGCCGTAATCTGGCCACGACCAACGGCGCCGTGGTGTTTCGCAGCGAGATGCTAGAACTGATCCAATACAAGCCGATGAGCGAAAAGCAGTACGCCAAGCCGCTGCTGATCGTGCCGCCGCAAATCAACAAGTTCTATATCTTCGACCTCTCCAGCGAGAAGAGCTTCGTTCAGTACGCGCTGAAGAACGGCCTACAGACCTTCGTGGTCAGCTGGCGCAACCCTGACCCGCGGCACCGCGAGTGGGGCCTGTCGAGCTACGTGGAAGCACTCGAAGTTGCTATTGATGCCTGTCGGGAAATCACCGGCAGCAAGGACGTCAACCTGCTTGGCGCCTGCGCCGGTGGCCTGACCATCGCTGCCCTGCAGGGCCATCTGCAGGCCAAACGGCAGCTGCGCAAAGTAAGCAGCGCCACCTACATGGTCAGCCTGCTCGACAGCCAGATCGACAGCCCGGCCATGCTGTTTGCCGACGAACTGACCTTGGAGGCTGCCAAACGCCGCTCCTACCAGCAAGGCGTGCTGGATGGCCGCGACATGGCGCGGGTGTTTGCCTGGATGCGCCCGAATGATCTGATCTGGAATTACTGGATCAACAACTACCTGCTCGGCAAGCAACCACCGGCCTTCGATATTCTCTACTGGAACAACGACAACACTCGCTTACCAGCTGCCCTGCATGGCGACCTGATCGACTTCTTCAAGCACAACCCGCTGACCCGCCCGCGCGGCCTGGAAGTATGCGGCACCCCGGTCGATCTGCAGAAGGTCACGGTGGACAGCTTCAGCGTCGGCGGAATCAACGATCACATCACCCCCTGGGATGCGGTGTACCGCTCGACCCTGCTGCTGGGCGGCAATCGACGTTTCATCCTATCCAACAGCGGGCATATCCAGAGCATTCTCAATCCGCCGGGCAATCCCAAATCCAACTACATGGAAAACCCCAAACTCACTGGCGACCCACGCGCCTGGTACCACGACGCCGAGCATGTGCAGGGCAGCTGGTGGCCGGTGTGGCTGAGCTGGATGCAGGAGCGCTCGGGCGAGCAGAAAGACACCCTGATGGCCCTGGGCAACCAGAACTACCCGGCCATGGAAGCCGCGCCCGGCACCTATGTGCATGTGCGCTAAAACGCCAAGCCAAGCATGAGCAGACTGGCCGCAAGCTATTGCGGCCAGGTATCGTCAGCCTTCCCGCGGCCAGAATAAGAAGACCGGATGAAAACCCGCGACAGAATCCTTGAATGTGCCCTGCTGCTGTTCAACCAGAAGGGCGAACCGAATGTCTCCACCCTGGAAATCGCCAACGAACTAGGCATCAGCCCAGGCAACCTGTACTACCACTTTCACGGCAAGGAACCGCTGATCCTCGGTCTGTTCGAGCGCTTTCAAGCCGAACTGGCGCCGCTGCTCTCACCACCCGAAGACGTGCAACTGGATGTGGAAGACTACTGGCTCTTCCTGCACTTGATCGTCGAGCGCCTGGCGCACTACCGCTTCCTGTTTCAGGACCTGTCCAACCTGACCAGCCGCCTGCCAAAACTGGAACGCGGCATGCGCCACTGGCTCAATAGCCTGAAACGCACCCTGGCCGAACTGCTTGCGCGTCTGCAGCTCAGTGGCCAACTGCACAGCGACACCCAGTCGCTGGGCCAGTTGGTCGAGCAGATCACCCTGACCCTGCTGTTCTCGCTGGACTACCAACGCATCATCGGCCGCGAAGGCGAGAGTCGCCTGGTGGTGTATCAGGTGATGATGCTGGTGGCTCCGCACCTGGTTGAAGAGTCACGCTACGCCGCCGAACACCTGGCACAGCGTTACCTGGAAGATTAACGCGAACACCTAAACGCAAACGCCCGGCACTAGGCCGGGCGTTTGCGTTGACTGCTGCGCGTCTTACGACTGGGTAGCAGGTGTCACAGGTGCAGCAGGAGCGGCTGCCGGAGCAGGCGCAGCAGCGGCCACCGGAGCAGCCGGTTTAGCGGCTACTGGTTTGGCTGGTGCCGGCTTGGCCGCAGCTTTGACTGCCGGTTTAGCGGCAGGCTTGGCTGCTGGTTTGGCAGCAGGTTTAGCTGCTGGCTTAGCGGCAGCTTTGGCTACCGGCTTAGCAGCGGGTTTAGCAGCCGGCTTGGCCGCAGCTTTGGCTACCGGTTTAGCGGCAGGCTTAGCAGCAGGTTTGGCCGCTGGTTTAGCCGCAGCTTTAGCAACCGGCTTGGCAGCGGGTTTGGCGGCAGGCTTTGCAGCAACTTTCTTGACGGCAGGCTTGACCGACTTGACCGAAACGCCGGTCAGTTGTTCGATCTGCTTGGTCAGGCTTTCAACCTTGGCGTTGAGCGCTTTCACTTCATTGCGGCTCGGTACACCGAGACGTGAAATGGCATTGTTCAGACGCTTGTCGAAGGCTTCTTCCAGCTCGCCCCACTTGCCCATAGCCTTGTCTTTGACTTCATCGACTCTCGACTTGGCGGAGCCCACGGTGGAACCCACAGAGGACTTCACGGCGCCAACTTGCTTGTCGACTTCGGTCTTGGCTTGCTTTTCAGCTTTTTCGCCATCTTTGACCAGCGTGTCGAACAGCTTGTTGCCGTCCTTGCTGACCTTGGAGTAGGCACCCAAACCAGCCAGCCAGATTTGACGCGAGTATTTTTCTACTTCGCCGATCCAGGAAGTGGTTTGCTTTTCGGTTTTCTTTTTGACA
>DASRUM010000059.1:0-3833 GCA_035655415.1 Pseudomonas sp. | reverse complement strand
GTGGCGGTTTTTAGTGTTTCTGGGCGTGCGCTTTTAACAATAAATTCCATTACGTGGTGTCCCCAAGACAAGGCGTCGGTATTGCAGGATAATGCCGGCTATTTTTCGATGGTTCGCCAGTTGGGCGAGCCGGCAAGCAGTCGGCTAGTTTGATCTTAGCCGCCTGAGCCTGACAACCCTGGAGTGTCTGGTTTGATCGTCTTCCGTTATCTGTCTCGTGAAGTGTTGTTGACCCTGAGTGCCGTGAGCGCGGTGTTGCTGGTCATCATTATGAGTGGCCGCTTTATCCGTTACCTGGCCCAGGCGGCGCAGGGTCTGCTCGACCCTGGGGTGCTGCTGATGATCATGGCGTACCGAATTCCCGGTTTCCTCCAGCTGATTCTGCCGTTGGCGCTGTTCCTCGGCATTCTCCTGGCCTACGGGCGGATGTACCTGGACAGCGAGATGACTGTGCTCTCGGCCACCGGCATGAGCCAGCAGCGTTTGCTGACCTACAGCCTGGCGCCTGCGGCCCTGGTGGCGTTACTGGCCGGCTGGTTGAGCCTGGGCCTGGCTCCACAAGGCGTTGAGCATGTGGCGCGGATTCTTAACCAGCAGAGTGCCATGACTGAGCTGGATACCCTGGTGCCTGGGCGTTTTCAATCGATGAAAAATGGCTCGCGGGTGACCTACACCGAGGAACTGTCCGAGGATCGCGGCTCGTTGGCCGGGGTGTTTATATCCGAGAAGCAGCTGTCCCGCGAGGGCGACAAGGAGCGTGGTATCTCTGTGCTGGTGGCCGAGTCCGGTCGTCAGGAGATCCAGGCCGATGGCAGTCGCTATCTGATTCTGGAAAATGGCTACCGCTATGACGGCAATCCGGGTCAGGCCGATTACCGCGCCATCAAATACGACACTTATGGCGTGCTGCTACCCAAGCCAGAAGTAGCGGTGGAGGTCACCGATCGCGAGGCGATGCCGACGCGCGAGCTGATTGGCAGCGACAAACCGCGCATGCAGTCCGAACTGCAGTGGCGCTTGTCGATCCCAGTGCTGGTTTTTGTGGTCACCCTGCTGGCTGTGCCGCTGTCGCGGGTTAACCCACGCCAGGGGCGCTTTCTCAAACTGTTGCCGGCCATTCTGCTGTACATGGCTTATCTGGCGCTGCTGATCGGCGCGCGTGGCGCCTTGGATAAAGAGAAAATCCCCGCAGCACTTGGCTTGTGGTGGGTGCATGGCGTGTTCGTATTGATCGGGCTACTGCTGCTTTATTGGGAGCCGCTGCGTTTGCGCTGGGCGGCCCGTCGTGTGGCACAGGAGGTGGCCCGTGGTTAAGTTGGATCGTTACATCGGTGCGCAGGTATTTGTCGCCATCCTTGCCGTGCTGGGCATCATTGTTGGCCTGGCGCTGCTGTTTGCCTTTATCGACGAGCTGGGCGATGTCGAGGACAACTACAGCCTGCTCGATGCTCTCGGCTATGTACTGCTGACGGCGCCGCGGCGCATCTATGAAATGCTGCCGATGGCGGCGCTGATCGGTTGCCTGATCGGCTTGGGCTCGTTAGCCAGTAACAGCGAACTGACCATCATGCGTGCGGCCGGTGTATCGATCGGGCGGATTGTCTGGGCGGTGATGAAGCCGATGCTGGTGCTGATGCTGGTCGGCGTGTTGATCGGTGAGTATCTCGCGCCCTATAGCGAAAATCAGGCCCAGGCCAGTCGTGCCATGGCCCAGGGCGGCGGTGAAGCGCAAAGCGCTAAGCGCGGCCTGTGGCATCGTCAGGGTCAGGAATATGTGCACATCAACGCCGTGCAGCCCAATGGCGTGCTGTTCGGCGTTACTCGCTATCGCTTCGATGAACAGAAACGCATGCAGTCTTCCAGCTTCGCGCGACGTGCTCAGTACCAGGGCGATCACTGGCAGCTGGAAGATGTCGCGACCACGCATTTCCGTGAGCGCAGCAGTGAGGTTATTACGCAGGGCAGCGAGCGCTGGGATGTTGAATTGACGCCGCAGCTGCTTGGTACCGTGGTGCTGGCGCCGGATGCGCTGTCGATGACCGGGCTGTGGAATTACATCCATTACCTGGCCGAGCAAGGGCTGAATAACAGCCAGTACTGGCTGTCGTTCTGGACCAAGGTGCTACAGCCGTTGGTAACGGCGGCGCTGGTGTTGATGGCTATCTCCTTTATCTTCGGCCCGCTGCGCTCGGTAACCCTGGGGCAGCGGGTGTTTACCGGGGTGCTGGTGGGCTTTGTGTTCAAGATCAGCCAGGACCTGCTCGGTCCGTCGAGTCTGGTATTCGGCTTCTCGCCGTTGCTGGCGGTGCTGATCCCTGCGGGTATCTGCGCGCTGGCCGGCGTCTGGTTGCTACGCCGCGCGGGTTGATTCAGGCGTAAAAAAGCCGGCGTGCACACTGGGTGCACGCCGGCTTTTTTATGCATTGAATTTACTTCTTATGGATGTTCTTTGGCAGCTGAATCACTTGGCTGTCCGAATAGATGTCATGCCAGCTGCGCTTTTGCTTGTCCCAGAGCATCCAGAGAAAGCCCAGGCCAAGCAGCAGCCAGGAACCGATGGCTACCAGAAAGCGCAGTAATGCCTGCCATAGGCTGATCGCAGTGCCGTCGGCATTCTGGATGCGTAGGCCCCAGACCTGCATGCCCAGGGTCTGGCCGTTGTGGGTCCAGAACTTGGCGAAGAAGCCAAACAGGCTGAGAAACAGCAGAGTCGAGAGCAGAGGATCGCCATCCAGGGCGCCGGCGTCGGACATCTGCTTGAGCTGCGCCTCGCCGTAGAACCCCATCAGGATCAGCTTGTAGATAAAGGTCACGACGATCAGCAGTGCGATGCACAGCAGAAAGTCATAAAACATCGCCGCGAGGCGGCGGGTCAGTCCGGCGCTGGGGAATTCACCCTGCGGGCGCAGCAGGTGTTTCGGCATGGTCGGCTCTTTACTCAATCGGCTGGCGGAATGGCGGCAACAATACGGCATTCATAGGAATGGTCGGCCATAAAAAAATGGCCGGGAGTCATTTTTAACATCTCGCAGCGACGGCCCAAAGGGTGGCCGCCATGAATGGCAGGGCATAAAAAACCCCTGATGTTGCCATCAGGGGTTTTTCAGCACGGCAGGATTATTCCTGAATTTGTACTTCGTCAGCCTGCATGCCTTTCTGGCCTTGCACAGCAATAAAACTGACTTTCTGGCCTTCTTTCAGGCTCTTGAAACCGTTGCTTTGGATCGCGCGGAAGTGCACGAACAGATCCGGACCGCTTTCAGGAGTGATAAAACCAAAACCTTTTTCATCGTTAAACCACTTAACGGTACCGCTCTGACGATTCGACATGTTGTATTTCCTTGAACCTGAAGTTGATGACAGCAGCTACTCGACATGAGGGGCTGAATACTGGTTGCAAGGCGGTGTGCGACGGTCGAGCGGGATGTAGCGGATCTAGATGATCTACTGCACCAGGTCACGATTTTCGCGACCCATGCAAACACAGTGGGAAAACTTTACGCCAACTCCCAGGCAAATGCCAAGCCCCTGCAGGGCATGCGGTTGTTGGGTTGTAGGTGTTTTGCGCGGCCCTAGGAGCATGCGCTTTGCGGGAGTCTGGCGCATTAGTCAGCGCGATATCGGAGTGCTGTTCGGGTGTGTCGTAGCTTTATTTCAGGCAATAAAAAAGGCCTTGAATCTCAAGGCCTTTCTTCGAATCTATGGTGCCCCGGGGGAGACTCGAACTCCCACTTCTTTCGAAAACGGATTTTGAATCCGCCGCGTCTACCGGTTCCGCCACCGGGGCACAATGGCGGCGCAGTATAGGGATGGTGTTGGGGTTGGTCAATCCA
>DASRUM010000058.1:0-19576 GCA_035655415.1 Pseudomonas sp. | reverse complement strand
GGCGGCGTTCGCCGCCACTTGGGCGGCAGGCGCAGTCTGCGTCGGCGCGGCAACCTTCTGACCACTTGAACGGAAGAACATCGACGAAGCCGCCGCTTCCTCGGCCTGCTTCAAACGCGCCAGGCGTTCAACCTCGGCCGGGTCATGGCCAGGCTGCTGATAGCCATACCCCTGCGCTTGTTGCTCGGCCTTGTGGATCGGCCCGCCCAGGTCGCCTGGCAGCGGCGCACCGAGTTGCGGCACTGCGGTTGGCAAAGTCGGCGGCAGCTTGGAATAATCTGCTGGCAGTCGATCAAGCCCTTCCGAGCGCGACACACGATCGACGTTGTACAACTCCTTTTGGTCGGCAGCGCCACGGCGCTGCGTTGATTGCAACGACCAGATGGTGCCACCGAGCACGGCGGTCGCCAGCCCTCCAGCGAGAACGGCCAGCATGCGTCGGTTCAGGCGCGTGACCGGACGCGGCTGGGAGCGCAGCGTCACGTTTTCCGGGGCCACCTTGGGCGGCACGTCTGGCACCGGAGTGTCAGGTGCATTGTTCGCTTGGCTCATGGTCAGTTCCTCCGCGTCCCGCTCACAATCCCATCCGTGCGCTCGATCCGCACCACGTCGCCTCCTTTGTCACCACTCCCGCCGCCCAAGCGAAGTTCGGCCGCGCCGAACAACCGATCCACGATGTAGTACGGCGAACGGAAACGGTAGTTCACGAGTTGGCCGCCCCCCTGCGCGCCGATGACGAACAGCGGCGGCAACTCGCCCTGCGCAATGCCGCTGGGGAACTGGATATAGACCTTCTCGCCATCGTCGAAGGCGCGCAGCGGCTTCCAGGGTGGATTGCTGCCGGTGATCGCGTAGCGAAACCGGATCTTCTCCAGCGACAGGCCCGCATCGACCGGTGCGGCAACCTGGGCCGCCTGTGCCTGGCGCTGCAAGGCCAGCATGCGGTCCTTCGGATAGTCCCAGGACACGGATGCCATCCAGGCCTTCTCTGTCGAGGTCAACTCAATCAGATAGGTGCGCCGGTTGGTCGTCACAACCAGATTGGTTTTGAGACCACTGCGCGTGGGCTTGACCAGAACGCTCACGCGTAGACCGGCCCCCGCGCCGCTGGACGTGTCACCCACGATCCAGCGCACGGTATCGCCAGCGGCGACCGTCACCAGTTCCTCGCCAGGTTGAAGCGAAACCACTGTCACCCGGCCCGGACTGGCATAGACCTGGTACAGCGCACCATCGGTGAACGGCCAGACCTGGATCGCATTGAGGTAGCCCTCGCGGGTCGGTGCAATTCGGGCCTCCTGATTGGCGCGCGTGACGCGTACCTTCTCGTCGGCCGATTCAGGTGCCGTCTTGGCCTCCAGTTCATCCGGCAACAGCTTCAACTGTTCGGGCAATGGCAAAGGTTGCGGAACCGCGACCACTTCGATGGGCTTGGGCAACTCCGGCAGCGGCTGCGCCGCGACTGCTTCATCAAGCGTGATGGTCGGCGGCGGCTTGCCCTGCGTGGCGCAGCCCGAGAGGGTCATGGATGTGGCGACCAGCAGTGACAGAAATACGTAAATGCGCAAAGTCGGTTTCATGGTTTGGCTCCTTCGGAAGAATCGAGTTCACGGCTCCACGACAACCCATTGACGTAGATGCCCAGCGGATTGCGGCGTAACCGTTCCTCGGTGCGCGGCGTTTGCAGGACGACAGACACAACAGCCGTCCAGCGCTCCAGTCCAGCAGCTGCGCCGTTGACATAGCGACGCTCGGTCCAGCGCACGTTGAACGACGCGTCACTGGCGCGCACAATGCTGGTGATCTGCACCGTCACCGACTCTTTGCCGATGCGGGCAAAGGGATCGTTGGTGCGTGCGTAGTCGTTGAGCACCGCCGCGCCGCGGTCAGTGGTGTAGTCGTAGGCGTCGAGCCAGTTCTGCCGCACGACGATGGGGTCGATGGACAGTGAGCGCACCAGCGTGACGAAGCGCCCCAGGTGATGGGCCGTCTGCGCATCGTTCGGCTTGTACGGCGTGGCGGCCTCGCCGACAGCGCGCACCTGCCCGCCACTGTCCACCTCCACCACAAAGGGTGTGACGATGGACTGCGCAGAGCGCCAGACCAGGCCGCCAGCCATCAGCAGAGCCAGTACCAAACAACCGAAGGCCATCAGCCGCCAGTTCTTTGCTTGCACGCGAGATGAACCGATGCGGTCATCCCAGACCTGCTCGGCGGATTGGTACGGGGTGGCAGGCTGCGGCGTGTCCGCATAGCGCACCAATGAACGTTTGAATCGCATGGATGTTCTCCTTATGAATCCGAGGCGTCGCGCAGACTGGGACTACTGCCCGAGCCGCCGCCGTCCCCACCGCGCAGCGTGTGGGCGACGGTCGAGGCGGCATGGCTGATCTGCTGGCGACGGTGCAGGCTCTTGGCCCACGCGGGTTGCTGGGTATCGGCGGGCGCGGCATCGTTGCCGCCTTGGGTGGCCGGGCCACTGGCTGTACTGGCTGAACCAGCACCAGCGCCAGCCCCGGATGCCGGGGCATCCGGCTTGATGGCCGCCGCAGCCCGGTCTTTCATCGACTTGGCTCCAGCGGCGACCTTCTGCCCGACCGATTGCGCACCCGTCTTGGCGACGTTGCCCAATCCTGCCGCCGCACCCTTGAGCCCGCCACCGGCACCGGCAGAACCGGCCTGGAACGCGGACTTCGCGCTGCTGGCGGTCGAGGCCATCGAGCTGGCACCGCTCGCGGCCATCTTTGCGGCACCCGGCGCCATGCGCGCACCGGCCGCCACCGCGCCGCCCACGCCGGAGGCGGCAGCACCCACGGCGACCGCTGCTCCCGCAACGCCCAGCGCGGTTCCGGCAACGGCACCTGCACCCAACTGCGGTGCCCCAGACACCAGCCCGGTCGCGATGCCTGGCCCGAAGATCCCCAGGCCCAGCATGGACAGTGCGGCCAGCATGATGGTCAGCGCATGGTCGATGGAGGGTTCATTCGGCGTCACCTGGAATTCGGCAAACAACCCTGTTCCGATGCCGACGATGACCGCCAGCACCAGCACCTTGATGCCCGACGACACCACGTTGCCCAACACCTTTTCAGCGAGAAACGAGGTCTTGTTCCACAGCGCGAACGGCACCAGCACGAAGCCTGCAAGCGTGGTCAGCTTGAATTCGATCAAGGTGACGAAGAGCTGCACCGCGAGTACGAAGAAACTCGCAATCAGCACCAGCCAGGCCAGGAACAGCACGACGATCGCGTCAAGGTTCACGAACACTTCGGGGAAGCCCGCCATGTCGCCGATCTGCTTCAAGATCGGCGCACCCGCGTCGATGCCAACCTTGGCCAGCCGCCCCGGCTGCAGGAACTCGGCTTGCGTGATCGTTGAGCCCGACGCCACCAATCCCAAGCCGGCGAAGGACCGGAACACGATGCCGGCCAGCAGATTGAAATTGCCGATGATGTAGGCGAAGGTGCCCACATACAGCACCTTCTTGATGAGTTTGCCAATGATGTCATCGCCGCCACCGCTGGCGTGGCTCATGGCCCAGAACAGGCCGGCCAGCGTCATGTCGATCACCACCAGCGTGGTCGTCAGGAAAGCAACTTCTCCTCGCAGCAAACCGAAACCAGAGTCGATGTAGTGCGAGAAGACGCTGAGGAAATGGTCGATGACGGAAACGTCGTTCATGGCGTCCCCTCAGTTGCCGTAGAAATCAACGGTCTGTGGGGTGTACGGCGTGCCGTCACCGATGAAGCGCCGCCGCACTTCGCGGGCACGCTCCTGCACGGCAACAATGCGCGCCTGCTCCAGCGCGGTCGCACGGTCTTGCGTAATCTGAAGTTGCTGCGCCTGGATCGACTGCCGGGCCTGCAAGGCCAGCAACTGGTTGGTCGCCTGTGTGGCCTGCAAAGCGCCGACCGCCGACTGGCTGCGGTTCACCAGGTCTGTCAGCGTCTGCTCATCGGACGCGAAGTTCTGCACCGCCTGTGACTGCACCTTGGTCGCGGTGCGTAGCGCTTCGAGCGAATTGCGCCAACGCGAACGCGCATCGGTCGCCATCTGGGTTCCCGAGGTGGAAGCGGAATACGCGTCGGGGTAGAGCCGCTGGAATTCGGTCTCCATCTGCGACACGTTGAACGCCAATCCCTGCGCCTGCTGGATAAGCTGGTTTGTCGCCGACAGCGAAGCACGCAGTTCATTCAACGCGCTGAAGTCCAGACCGGTGAGGTTCTTCGCCTGGTTCATCAGCGACTGCGCCTGATTTTGGAGCTGCCTGATCTGGTTGTTGATCTGCTCCAGCGTCCGTGCGGCCGTCATGATGTTCTGGGCCAGGTTGGACGGATCGATCACGACCCACTGCGCGTGTGCGGTAGGCATGAGAGTCACCAGCGCTGCGGCGGCAATGGCGAGGATGGTTTTTTTCATGATGGGTACTCCTGTGGGATGGATGAATGGGACGGAAAGGACGGAACAAGGTCGGCGGCCCAATCGAGGCCGCGATGGCGCAGCCAGGCGGCTGCGAAGTCGGGAGACGGCACCGAACGGGATACCGCATCACGTATTTCGTCGATCGCGCGCTGGTCCTGCGGTGTCGAGGCACCGGCAAAGGCCAGCGTGACCGGCCCGAGGTCCAGGTCGAACAAGCGATTGCCCAGCCGGGACTGGTAGTAGTAGTCGCGTTTGGGAACCGCCTCGGCCACGATGTCGATCTGGCGACGGCTCAAACCAAAGCCTTCGTAGATCGTGCGAATCTGCGGTTCGGTCGCCTGCGGATTTGGCAGGAAGATGCGGCTGGCGCAGCTCTCCACGATGGCCGGGGCGATGGACGAGTTCTGGATGTCGGCCAGTGACTGCGTGGCGAAGATGACACTGACGTTCTTCTTGCGCAGCGTCTTGAGCCACTGACGGATACGCGCGGCAAACACCGGGTCGTCGAGGAACAGCCAGGCCTCGTCAAGAATCAGCAAGGTCGGCGCGCCGTCGAAACGTTCGTCGAAGCGCGCGAACAGATAGCCCAGCACTGCCAGCACGGCGGCCTTGCTGTGCATCAGCTCTTCCATCTCGAAGCATTGGACGGAGCCAGACCCCAGACGGTCTGAATCCGCGTCCAGCAGCTTGCCGTGCGCGCCGCCAAGCACGTAAGGCTGCAAGGCCTGGCGCAGCGCATTCGATTGCAGCAGCACCGACAGCCCGGTCAGCGTGCGCTGCTCCACCGGCGCACCCGCAAGACTCCCGAGCGCTGACCAGACTGCGGCCTTTTCTTCCGGGCCGACGGCTGCGCCTTCGTGCAGCAAGCGACCTTCCAGCCACTCGGCGGCCCAGGTGCGGTAGCCCTCCTGGTCGATGCGGGCCAGCGGCTGGAAGGCGATTTCGCCGTCCGTGCCCAGGTCATAGTGCTCGCCGCCCAGGCCCAGGATGGTGGCGCGCATCGAGCGCCCCATGTCGAAGGCAAAGATGCGTGAGCCGGGATAGCGGCGGAACTGCATTGCCAAGGCCGCCAGCAGCACCGACTTGCCCATGCCAGTCGGTCCGACTACCAGCGTGTGGCCCACGTCGCCGATGTGCGTCACCAGCCGGAAAGGCGTGGCACCGTCGGTGCGCGTCACGATCAATGGCGGCCCGTCCAGGTGGTCATTGCGCTCCGGCCCGGCCCATACAGCAGACACGGGCATCAGGTGCGCCAGGTTCAGCGTCGAGATGATGGGCTGTCGCACATTGGCGTAGGCATTGCCCGGAATCGAGGACAGCCACGCCTCCACGGCATTGAGCGTTTCCGGGATCGTGACGAAACCGCGGCCCTGGATGACACGTTCAATCCGACGCAATTTTTCGTCAGCCGCGCCGGCATCGGCATCGAGTACCGTCACCGTAACGGTGACATAGCCGAAGGAAACTTGATCGCTGCCCAGCTCCTGCAGGGCCGCATCGGCATCCGCTGACTTGTTGGAGGCATCGGTATCGACCAGCGGGCTTTCCTGCTGGAAGATGGTTTCGCGCAGCAGCGCGACCACGTTCTTGCGCTTGGCGAACCACTGGCGGCGCAGGCGTGTGAGTTCCTTCTCCGCTTCGGATTTGTCCATACAGAGAAAGCGTGTGGACCAGCGGTAGGCGAAGCCCAGGCGGTTCAAGTCGTCCAGCAGCCCCGGCCAGGTCGAGGTTGGGAAGCCGCGCACCGATGCCACGCGCAGATGCTGATCGCCCAGCATGGGTGCCAAACCTCCCAACAACGCGGAATCGGCCAGCAAGGCATCGAGGTAGAACGGATGCTCTGGCACAGCGACCGGATAGTGCCGCGTCGAGACCGTCGCATGCAGATAGGTCAGCGTCTGGCTGTCGTCCAGCCAGACGATCTCCGGCATGACGCCATCAAGCAGGTCGAAGAAGCGATCCGTCTCCGAAATAAACGATTCCAGCCGCTCGCGCCAGTCCACGCCGCCTTGCGGTGTGTTCTCGTACAGCAGCTTGGCCGCGCGGGCACGTGATTCCTCAGCGGGCAGGTACACGAGCGTCAGGTGGTAGCTACTCTCAAAGTGGCTGTGGTCTTCCTCGAACGACGCCCGGCGCTCTTCGTCCACCAGCCAGGATAGTGGTTCGGGAAACTCCGAGTGCGGGTAGTCGGCGGCGGCACGCCGCTCGGCCTCCACGAACAAGGCCCAGCCTGACCCCAACCGGCGCAGCGCGTTATTCAAACGTGCCGACGTGGCAATCAGTTCACCCTGCGTGGCGCTGTCTAGGTCCGGTCCGCGAAAGCGCGCCGTGCGCTGGAACGAACCATCCTTGTTCAGCACCACACCCGGTGCAACCAGCCCGGCCCAGGGCAGCCAGTCGGCCAGCAGCGCGGGACGCTTGCGGTATTCAGCGAGATTCATCATGGCGTGTTCTCCTTGTCGGTCTCACACGTCCAGCAGTGGGCGGTGTTTGATGTGCCGGGAGAACACGACCATGAACTGCGGATCGAGCCGCGCACCCCAGACCGCCAGCGAATGGCCGACGATCCACAGCACCAGGCCGGGTATCCACAGTTGCAGGCCCAAACCAACGGCAGCGGCCAGCGTGCCGTTGGCAATCGCCACGGTGCGCGGCGCGCCGCCCAGTAGGATCGGTTCGGTCAGCGAGCGATGCAGCGGAATCTCGAAACCACTGGCGAAACCCGCCGCGAATTCGTTGGCGGCACTCATGCGACCACCGCTCCGCCCGAGAACGAGAAGAACGACAGGAAGAACGAAGATGCGGCGAACGCGATGGACAGACCGAACACGATCTGGATCAGCTTGCGAAAGCCACCCGACGTATCGCCGAAGGCCAGGGCCAGGCCGGTGGAAATGATGATGATGACCGCGACGATCCGGGCCACCGGTCCCTGGATCGATTCAAGGATGGATTGCAGCGGCCCTTCCCAGGGCATGCTGGAACCGGCCGCGTGGGCAGTCGTTGCTAGGCATAACATCAGCACGGCGAGCACGGCAACGTGCAACGTCAGCCGCAGATGCGGATTTACAGAAAAGCGGGAAGTCGAAAAAACGGTGTGCGTCATGGCAGTTCTCCAGGGGTGGTTGAGGAAGGGAGCGAGATGGTCGGAAGCGGCGGAGCGAGCGCGTCGTCGAGCTGGTAGCCGTGGCCGTCAAAACCGACAACGCGGGCGATGGTCTGGACATGACGGGCACGGCCGCGCCCGGCGATGAAGACAATGACATTCACCGCCTCGGCGATCAGCGCGCGCGGCGGCGTCAAAGCGACTTCGAGGATCAGTTGTTCCAGGCGCAGCAGCGCACCGTGGGCGGAACTGGCGTGGATGGTGGCGATGCCGCCGGGATGCCCAGTGCCCCAGACCTTGATGAGGTCCAGCGCTTCACCGCCGCGCACCTCACCGACGATCACGCGGTCGGGCCGCAGCCGCATCGTGGCCCGCACTAGCTCGGCCATCGACACCACGCCAGACCGCGTGCGCAGCGATACGTGGTCGCGGGCGGCACACTGCAACTCCACGGTGTCTTCGAGCACCAGTACCCGGTCGCCGGTGGCGGCAATCTCGGCCAACAGTGCGTTGGCCAGCGTGGTCTTGCCGGTACTCGTGCCCCCGGCGATCAGGATGTTCAGCCGCTCGCGCACCGCACGGCGCAAGAACTCGGCTTGTTCCTCGGTCAGGATGCCGTCGGCGACGTAGCGTTCCAGGCCGATGATGCTCACTGCGCGCTTGCGCAAGGCGAAGGCCGGCCCTGGCGCAGCGGGCGGCAGGATGCCCTCGAAGCGCTCCCCCGTTTCCGGCAGCTCGGCGGTCAGCAACGGCTGGCCGCGATGCACCTCGGTGCCGACATGCGCGGCGACTAGCCGGATGATGCGTTCGCCATCGGCTTCGGACAGCTTGACGCCTGTCGGCGAGCGGCCCGACGACAGGCGATCAATCCACAAGGAGCCGTCTGGATTGAGCATGATCTCCACCACGTCCGGGTCTTCCAGCGCGGCGGCAATCAGCGGCCCCATCGCCGTGCGCAGCATGCGGATACGCCGGTCCAACGATGTGGCGGCCGATGATGGCGGCTTAAGCTGCAACTCGGGTGGCAACTTCGGGACGGCGCTCATGCTCCGTCCTCCTGCATGGCCGCTTCTGCCAGCCGAGTGGCATCAGGCTGGATTTCTTCGTAGACCTCCTTGACCAGGCTGCGCCCGCGCAGCACATGGCGGCCGAGCTGTTCGATGAACTGCTCGAAGCGCGCCTTGCCTTGAGCCTTGGCCGCTTCTTGATGGGCCTCCGGCACCGGCGTGCTGACCGTGAGGTAGTAGCGCACGTACAGCGCCAGCGTCTCGATCAGGATGTTCTGGTCACGCTCCAGACGCTCGAACTGGCGCGACAGCCGATCCAACCGTTTGGCAGTGGCCGCCTCGCGTTGGTCACCCGCGTCCGGTGAGAGCCAGGACGCGAGCGCCGCCGCGACGATGGAGGATTTGGACACGCCTTTCTTTGCGGCCAGTTCGTCCAGGCGCTTGGCGTGGTCATGTTGGATAAAGAGATTCAGGCGGGCTTGGCTCATAGTTGAATTCCGTCGTCAGGGTCGAGGGCGGCCAGCCGTGCCGTGCGCTGCAAGCGAGGGTCGAGCTGGGATGGGAGAGGAAGCGAGAAATCGTCGTCATCGAGCAGCGACAGGTCACTGGCCGGTTGTTCGGGTTCGGGGCTGTAGGTGGCAATCTCGGATAGCTCCGGCTGCTGGCGTGGGCCGCCGGCATCGGCCTGCTCGCCAAGCCCAACCGTCGTCGAAGTGGCTGGCACAGTGGGCACAGCCAAGGCGCTCCAGTCGTCGGCGCGTGCCGCTGGCACGTCGGCATAACGGCCGAAGGTCAGCGTGGGCGGCGGCAGTACGCGCCGCTTGAAATTGGCATCAAGGTAGTAGCGCAGCTTCTTGGCCTTGATCGGGGCATGGCCGGAGACCATCACCACCGATTCATCCGGCGGCAGTTGCATGACTTCGCCGGGTGTCAACAGGGGCCGCGCCGTTTCCTGGCGCGACACCATCAGGTGCCCCAGCCACGGTGCCAGACGATGGCCCGCATAGTTGCGCTGCGCCCGCAATTCGGTAGCAGTGCCCAGCGTCTCGGAGATACGTTTGGCGGTGCGTTCGTCGTTGGTGGCGAAGGTTACCCGCACATGGCAGTTGTCCAGAATCGAATGGTTCTGGCCATAGGCTTTGTCGATCTGATTGAGCGACTGCGAAATCAGGAAGGCACGCAGACCGTAGCCGGCCATGAAGGCCAGTGCCGATTCAAAGAAGTCCAGCCGCCCGAGCGCCGGGAACTCATCGAGCATCAGCAGCAGCTTGTGCTTGCGCTCCACACCATCGGAACCGTCGAGCGACTCGGTGAGCCGCCGACCGATCTGGTTGAGGATCAGACGGATCAGCGGCTTGGTGCGGCTGATGTCCGAAGGAGGCACCACCAGGTACAGCGACACCGGATGTTCGGCAGAGATCAGGTCGGCAATGCGCCAGTCGCAGCGCGAAGTCACTTCAGCCACAGTAGGGTCGCGGTACAGACCCAGAAAACTCATGGCCGTGGACAGCACGCCCGAGCGTTCGTTGTCGCTCTTGTTGAGCACTTCTCGCGCGGCCGATGCAACGACAGGATGGGTGCTCTGGCCCAGGTGCCGCGTGCTCATCATCCGGTGCAAGGTCACCTCGAACGGGCACGCAGGATCGGATAGAAAGTTAGCGACACCGCGCAGCGTCTTATCTTTGCCCGCATAGAGCACATGCAGAATCGCGCCGACCAACAGCGCGTGCGATGTCTTCTCCCAATGGTTGCGCCGCTCCAGTGCGCCTTCGGGATCGACCAGGATGTCGGCGATGTTTTGTACGTCACGCACTTCATGCGCGCCGCGACGGACTTCCAGCAGCGGGTTGTATGCAGCCGATCTGGGATCAGTCGGGTTGAACAGCAGGCAGTGTGAGAAGCGCGAGCGCCAGCCAGCGGTGATGTTCCAGTTCTCGCCCTTGATGTCATGGATGACGGCGGACGCGGGCCACGACAACAGCGTCGGCACTACCAGACCCACGCCTTTGCCCGAGCGTGTCGGCGCGAAGGTCAGGACGTGTTCCGGCCCTTCATGGCGCAGATACTGGCTGTCATGCAGGCCGAGAAAGACACCGGCCGGACCGGTCAGTCCGGCCTTGCGGATTTCTTTGGCATCGGCCCAGCGTGCGGAGCCGTAGGTCGTGACCAGCTTGGACTGCCGCGAGCGCCAGATCGACATGCCGATGGCAACCACCATAGCGACCAGGCCACTGGCACCGGCGATGGCACCACCCGTGTTGAAGATGTGCGGCGCGTAAGCGTCGAAGAAAAACCACCACTCGAACAGCCTCCACGGGTGATAGATCGACGTGCCGAAGAAGTCGAACCAGGGAGTACCCAGGCGCAGCTGATAGCCCAGTGCGGCGGCAGTCCATTGCGTGGCACCCCACACACCGGCGATGACGATGCAGAACACCGTCAACACCTGACCGAACAGCACACTGGTCCCTTGCATCTCGACCTCCGAATATCTTCTGCACATCGCGCGCACAAAGACGTGCTGCAGACGTGAGGTTCGGTGTCAACTCAGTGCCGGTCAAAGACCGTTATCGGGATAGCGGAGACGAAGAAAACAAGATTTCTAGCTGGGGAAAAGCGGAGCGCATCGCTGCAAAGAACAGTGGGCTGCGGCGTGTAGGGTGATTTGTTGGAAGATTTTTTGCCGACGTGAGGGATCGGCACGTACCGAGCCATACGGCGGGCATTGACTGGCCGCAGTGTCGCTACCTGCGTGAAATTAGTTCTTTGGGGCCGACTCGGGCGTGTACGGCGTGCCGTTGCCCATGAAGCGTTTGCGTGTGGCTTCGGCCACTGCGTTGCACAACGCGTCGCCCAGTTTCGCGCGGTCGGCTTTGCACTGCTGGCGCAGTTCCTTCAATCGTTCGGGGTTGGCCGCTAACGAATCGACGGTATCGGTGGGAGCAGATTGACCGCAGGCAGTTAGCACGATGGCAAGCAACAACGCAGGGAATGTTTTCATCGCATGATCTTTCATTTGGTGATTGCGGGACTGACGGTTGTCTCAAGCGCTCGGGCGATGAAGCGGCTCAACGGTTCGGAGGATTCCGTATTGGGACGCAGCAGGTAGGTGCTCAGCATGAGGGCTCGCCCCGCCAGTGGGCGAGCCACAACCTCCGGGTGACGGCAGACCGTCATCTGCGATTCGTTGGCGAATCCCAGCCCGTAGCCCGCAGCTACCAAAATCATCATCAGATTGAAGGTGGTAACGTGCTCCGCCACGATGGGCTCCACATTCGCGGTGCGCAATATCCGTTCGAGTTGCCTGTGACAGCCTTCGCAGGCTTCCGGGTGACATAGCACCAGCGGGTAGCGGATCAACTCCTCCAAGGGAATGCGCTTATGCGCCAGCAGCGGATGCCGCGCGGGAACAGCAATCACCAGCGGATCGGTCCACACCGGTTCGGCGATGATGTCTTCGCCGACCTCGGCCGCATGGGCGAATCCGGCGTCGTACAGGCCGCTGCATAGCCCTTTCAACTGCTGAGCCAGCGTCGTTTCGAACAAACGGATTTCCACCTCCGGCTCTTCTTCGCGATTTTGCGCGAGCAGAGCGGCGAGTCGTGGCGGGGCGATACCATCGGACAGCGCGATGCGCAGCGTGCCACGATAGCCAGTGGCCGCAGCCTTGGCACTGGCCTTGGCCTGTTCCAAGGTGGATAGCACCCGCCGCGCCTCGTCCAGGAATACCTGTCCAGCCCATGTCAACCGGGTGCTCCTCGTAGTGCGCTCGAACAGTTGTACGCCCAAGTCGTATTCCAGGTCCTTGATGGCGCGCGATAGCGGCGACTGCTCGATGTGCAGGCGTTCGGCCGCGCGGGCGAAGTGGAGTTCTTCTGCCACGGCGATGAAATAGCGGAGGTGTCGTAGTTCCATGTTTATGCGCTTTGGCGTGAGCCATACCCGCACATTTCGTCAGAAAAAGCAGCTATAAGGTGTGGTTGCCCAATTGAGCAAGAACCCCACGGGTTCACCGTTTGGCCTCAGCCAAGTCTTCATTCATTGGGGGATGTTCCAGCCGCCCCCCAGCGCCTGATAGACAGACACTGCAGCGTCAAGGCGTGCAAATCGCGCCTGAGCCTCGGCGTCGTCTGCAGCGAGCAGGCTGCGCTGCGCGGTGAGCACCGCCAGATAATCGACCATACCCTGCTCGTACTGGAATTCGGCGAGCGAGTAGGCGAGCGTGGCCTGAGTGACGGCGTCACGTTGTGCAACTAGCGTGTCGTCCGTATTGCGCTGGGCCGTCAGAGCGTTTTCCACGTCGGTGAAGGCCGCGAGTACGGTTTGACGATAATTCTGCACGAGCTCGCCGTAACGAGCCTCGGTGTAAGCGAGCTCGCCTCGCAATTTCCCGCCTTCGAAGAGAGGCGCTGTCAGCCCTGCCGCCAAACTGTAAAACGTGTTGCCGGGATCGAAGAGTTGGCGCAAGGCAGCGCTGGCATAGCCGCCTTGGGCGGTGAGGTTGATGCGCGGGAACAGCGCGGCAGTGGCGGCGCGTATGTCGGCATTGGCGCCCGCCAGCGCCGCCTCCGCGCGCAGGATGTCCGGACGGCGCTCCAGCAGCGCGGACGGCAGGCCGGCCGGGGCTTGGGGCAGACCAAGTTGTGCAATCGCGGTCGGCTTGACATCAAATCCATCGGGCAGATGTCCGGCAAGCATGGCGAGCGCATTGAGGACCTGGCGGCGCTGTGTTTGGAGCGTCGGAATTGCTGCCTGGAGCGAGGCGACTTCGGCTTGCTGTTGAGCGACCTGGAGTGCCGTCGCCATGCCGGCTTGCTGCCGTGTGCGCACGAGTTCAGCTGCATGGCGGGCCTTGGCCAACGTCTCCTTCGCGACTGCGAGTCGCGCGTCGAGCGCGGCGAATTTGAAGTAGCTGCTCGCCGTGACCGCCGCCACGCCGAGTTCGACGGTTTGGCGCTCGAACTCGCTACCCTTCAGCTTCGCAGCTGCCGCCTCGGCCTGGTCGCGATTCAGGCCGAACAGGTCGAGCACGTAGCTCGCGGTGAGTCCCGCCTGGTAACTGTTGGGCGTAACGAATTTTCCGTTGAGATTGTTGTTGGAATTGTTTTGCCGACTGGCCTGGGCACTGGCTGACAAGCTCGGGTAGTGAGCCGCGCCGGCGACTTGGGCCAGTGCCCGCGCTTGGGCGATCCGTTGCACCGCGGCCTTGAGATCGTGATTGTTGGCCAGGGCCTCGATTACCAGCCGGTCGAGTACCGGGTCACGGAAAGCGGTCCACCAGTCGATCGCGGGCCAGCGGGCATCGGCCTTGTCAGCCACCCAGTCGCTCGGCGATTCGACTGCCGGGCGCTCATAGGTCGGCCCGACCGCGCAGCCGGCGAGCAACAAGGCGGCGATCAGGCCGCTCCATCTCTGCATGTTAAGAAGGTCAATCATGGTTACTCCGTGCTGAGGGCGACGACGGGATCCAGCGCGGCGGCGCGTTTGGCCGGCAGGTAGCCAAACACCAGTCCGGTGGCGAGAGCGCTGGTGAATGCAAGCAGCACCGGCGGCAGCGTGACCAGCACCGCGGCGCCGCTCCACGCCGCCACTCCCGCGACGAGCAAGCCGCCTGCCACGCCGATCAGACCGCCGATGGTGCACACCACCAGCGCCTCGGTGACGAACTGCAGCAGGATGTGGAAGGTGCGTGCGCCGACGGCCATCCGCACCCCGATCTCGCGGGTGCGTTCGGTGACGCTCACCAGCATGATGTTCATGACCCCGATGCCGCCGACCAGCAGTGAAATGAGTGCGACCACGCCCAGCATCAGCGTCAGCGACTGCTGCGTCTGCGCCTGCTGCTCCAGCAGTGCGGTCATGCTGCGCACCTGGAAATCCTGGGTGCGGTGGCGCTTGATCAGCAATGCGTTGATCGCCGCCTCGGTAGCGGCGATCTGCTGGGTGTCGTCGATCTGGATGGTGATGAATTTGAGGTAGCTCTGCCCGGTGATGCGCGCCTGCCCCGTCGTGAGCGGCACGAACACGGCGTCGTCGCGGTCGTTGCCCTGCTGGTCGGCGCCTTTCGCCGCCAGCACGCCGATGACGCGCAAGGGCGTGTTGTTGACCAGGACATAGCGTCCGACCGGATCAGCCGCGCTGAACAGAGCCTTGGCGGTACTCTGGCCCAACACCGCAACCGGCGCAAAGCCTTGCAGATTCGCTTGACTGATGAAGGTGCCGCGCGCCACCGGCCAGTTGTTGGCTGCGGTGAATGCGGGCGTGGTCGCGTAGAGGGTGGTGGTGTAGGTCGCGTTGCCGTAGCGCACTGTCACCGGATTGGATGTCTGCGGGACCACGTAGCCCACGTTCGGCAGCCGGACGAGCGCCTCGGCATCGGCGGGCACGAGCGTTGTCGTGCCGCCGGCCCCACGCACCCCGGGTGCGCCGGGTTTGACCAGTAACAGATCAGTGCCTAGCGCCTGGATCTGATCCAGCACCTGCTGGCGAGCGCCGTTGCCAAACGCGAGCATGGCCACCACCGAACCCACACCGATCATCACCCCGAGCAGGGTCAGGAAGGTGCGCACCCGGCTGGCTCTGAGCGCGCGCAGGGCCGTGCGCACCGACGCCATGATGTCCAGCATCAGCACCGAGCGTACGCTCCCGGTAGGACCCACGCTGGGCGCTGGCAACACAGCTTCGGTTCGGCGGGCGACGCGTTCACCCGTATCCTCGACGATATGGCCGTCGCTGACGCACACCGTGCGGTCGGCCTCTTCGGCGATCTTCGGGTCGTGGGTGATGAGCACGACGGTGTGGCCGGCGCGATGCAATTCGCGCAGCAGTTCCATCACTTCCTTTCCACTCTGGCTGTCCAGGGCGCCAGTGGGCTCATCGGCGAGAATGATGCGCCCGCCGTTCATCAGCGCCCGCGCGATCGACACCCGCTGTTGCTGCCCGCCCGAGAGCCGGCCAGGAAGATTGTCCAGCCGCTCACCGAGCCCCAGCCGGGTCAGCAGCAGGCGCGCTCGCTCGCGTCGTGGTCCGGCTGCCAGGCCGGCATAGAGGGCGGGAACCTCGACGTTTTCCTGAGCGCTCGCACTGCCTAGCAGGTTGTAGCGCTGAAAAATGAAGCCGAAGGTGTTGCGACGCAGCTCGGCCAGCGCGTCGCTGTCGAGTTCGGCGACGTCGCGACTCAGCACCCGGTAGTGACCGCTGGTGGGGCGGTCCAGGCAGCCGATGATGTTCATCAGCGTGGACTTGCCCGAACCCGACGCGCCCATGATGGCGACGAATTCGCCTTCCTGGATCGTGAGCGAGATGCCGTGCAGCACCTCAATGCTCAGATCGCCCTGCGCATAGCGCTTGACGACGTCGCGCAATTCGATCAGCGGCGTCACGCGCGCGCCTTCACTGCCCGCCGCCATCGCTGCCGGCTCCTTTGCCTTTGCCCTTGCCGCCGCCGGTGCCACTGCCACTGCCGCTGGCGGCGGTCGTGCCGGTCGCGCCGACGATGACCTGATCGCCCGCCTCGAGACCTTCGAGAATCTGTGCGTTGACCTCGTCCTTCACGCCCACCTTCACCGTTCGGGCCACCGGCTTGCCCCCGATCAGCACCTGGACGCAGTCGGCATTTCCGACCGCCGCAGCGGCGGGACAACCGGGCATACCCACGCCGTTCTGGCGCTGGATCGAAGACAGCGCCGTGAGCGGCACGATCAAGGCATTGCTGGCCTGTGCCACCACGAAGAACACCTGCGTGGTCATCTGCGGCAGCAGGCTGTGATCGGCGTTGGGGACCTCGAAAACGGCGTCGTAGAAGATCGCGCCGTTGACCAGTTCCGGCGTAGCCTCGATGGCACCGAGCTGGGCTTTGATACGACGATCGGGCCGGCCGAGGGTGATGAAATCGACTGGCATGCCGGTCTTGAGCCGGGCAACGTCGGCTTCGGAGACCTGGGCGCGCACCACCATGCGATCCATGTTGGCGATACGCATGAGCACGGGGGCATTCTGGTTGGCGTTGAGAGTCTGACCCCGTCGTGCGATATCCAGCTTGTTCCAGGCGGCGCCGTAGTTCGCGCTCGTGGGCGAGATCACTAGCCCGGCGATGGGCGCCACGATCCGGGTGTAGCCCTGGTTGGCCTGATCGACCTTGAGGATGTTGTTCGCCTTGTCGATCTGCGCCTGCAGCGACGCCACCGCGTTCACCGCCACCTTCAGATTCGCCTGGCTTTGCTCGCGTGCCTGTCCGGTGGCTGCGCCTTGCGCGGCCAAGGTGCTGTTGCTCGCGTAAGTCCAGCGGGCGAGCGCAAGCGTCGCCTGCGACTGCGCCAGTTGCGCCTGCAGGTCGGCAATCTGCGCGCGATCCTGGGCCACCTTGGCCGTGTACGGCGTCGGATCGATGACCCCGACCAGTTGACCCTGCTTCACGGTATCGCCTAGCTTGACCGGCAGCTCGATGAGCTGGCCGGAGACCTGGGCGCCGACGTCGACGTATTGCGACGGCACCAGCGTGCCCAAGGCCGACACGGTGTCGCGGATATCGCCGCGCGTTACCTTGACCGTGGTGTAAGCATCCGCCTGTGCGGCTTGCTGGCGCCAATAGGCCGCACCAGCGCCGGCAACGATGATGGCCGCAAGGGCCGCCAGGCCTAGCCACTTCAGTGTCTTGCGCGACATTTCCCCTCCGTCAGTTGAACCAAGTCAAAGAATGTCCGGCTCATTTCGTTTCGACCACAATTTCACCGACCATGTGCTGATGATTGTGTCCGTCGAAGGCGATCGCGCCGGAGTACCTGAAGGTGCCAGCCCTGCTGGCTGTAAAATTGAGCGTGTCACTCTGACCGGAGCGAGTAAGCGTGGGCGTGGCAAGGCCGAGATCGGGAACGGCGAGTTGTGCAGGTTGCCCACGCTGGTCCAGATCGAGCAGCGTGATCTTCACTGTGTCGCCCTGCTTGACCCTCAGGGTGGGATTGGGTTGACCGTCGATCGTCCCGCCTCGCCCGAAGAAGCCATGGTGGCCGTTTCCGGCGGTGAAGTATGATTTGCCATTCGGCCCGACTTCCGCACCGCTCACGAGGGTGAACGTCTCGATCTGCGGCCCGGCAGCCAGTGTCAGGTGCGCCGATGCCAGCGCAACGCTCGCAACGAGTCCCAAAAGAGCTGCTTTGCAGTGTTTATGCGACATCACTGTTCTCCTGTAGCGATGATTGAAGAAACATAGAGCCCGCAGCGTCACTAGAAGGGAGGGCCACGACACCCATAAATCATGACCGGCAAGTCGGAGCATCATTTCGCCTGACCTGTCTCGGGCGCATCCACGGCGAGCTTTGGCCCGGCTGCCAGCCAGCGCGCAAGCAGGCGCGCCTCTTCAGGCGTGGCAAGCCCAGGGGGCATGGAAACAGGTTTGTTTTTCCCTTTGCCGCGCTGAGCGATTCGTTCGATTTTGGTAGGGGGAATGCGTGATCCGATGCCGACGAGCGACGGCCCGACCCCGCCCTCTAGCCGCTGGCCGTGGCATGCCGCGCAGGTCATGGAATACAGCGCAACGGCGTTCAGTTCTTCCGCCGCCGATATCGGTTCCGATGCGACTGCCTTGGCGCGTCCTTGTTTACCCTTGCTGGGCGGGTAAGCGACCAGGATGGAGTAAGCCCCTATGGACACTGCCACGATCAGGAAAAACAAGGTCCAGCGAATGTTCTTAATAAAATGCATGTTCATCTCCTCAACGCTTCGAACCGGACTTGCCGGCTGCCTCGAATTTTTGCGAAAGCCAGTAATTAACCGACCATCGGCCGCTGCCGACACGCAGTAAATCACTCAATAACACCGCCGCACCAGGCTTGAACAGCAGCAGACCGGCGATGCCAGCGGCAGCAATCATGCCGACCTGCCCCCACCAGACGGCACAAGCAGGGCGACGCAGGCCGCAATCGCCATGATGGTGACACGCAGCACGTCCGGGCAGAGGTTGCGCGCCATGCCCCATACCGCTTGGGCGACCACAGCGACCGCCACCACTTTCAGACCGTGCAGTGCTCCCGGCGAGATGGCATCGCCGTAGCGGGAAATGCCCAGCGCAAGCAGGATCAGGGCAATGGCCGAAGGCAGCGTGAAGCCTGCCCAAGCCGCCAGCGCTCCAGCGTAGCCCGACCGGGACAGACCCAAGGCAATTCCGACCTGGCTGCTTGCAGGCCCCGGCAGGAATTGGCACAGCGCCACCAAGTCTGCATAACTGCGTTCAGACAACCAGCGCCGTCGTGTGACGAACTCGTCGCGAAAATAGCCCAAGTGCGCGATGGGGCCGCCGAAGGAGGTCAAGCCAAGGCGCAGGAAGATGAGAAAGACCGACCATGAACTGCGGTCACTATGACGACGATGCACGTACTTATCCCTCGGGTGTCGAATTGAACCGCCCCGCCGCAATACCTTGCAGGTGCCTGACAGCACACAGCGCACGCCGGGGCGGCCCAACCCTTCTTGCCGGTTCATCTCACGAATGCCTTTCTCAGTTCAGCCGGGGCGACCCACAGCAGGGCCAGTACCGCGGACACGATGAGGTCGACAGGCGCCACCGGCGCGAAGCGTAGCGCCTCGCGCAGCGGTGGCAGGTAGATGGCGAGCAGTAGGAAGCCGATCGCCGCCACCGCCCACAGGTTCATCACCCGGTTGGCGAACAGACCGTGGCGGACGATCCAGTCACGGTCGCTGCGCGAGATGAAAGCGAGTGCCACGTGGCCCACCATCCAGGCGGCGAAGGCGCAGCTTTGCACGGCCGCGGGCGGCAATCCGCGCCAATTTGCCCAAGCGTAGGCGGCCATGACCGCGGCGAACAAGAGCGCGCCCTTGAACAGGATGGTGCGCACGGCGGCGCCATCGAGCAGCGCGGATGCGGCGCGGCGTGGCTGGCGACGGGCGATGTCGGCTTCGGCCGGTTCGGCAACGAAGCCCGCCGAGGCGGCGAGGTCCATGAACAGTTCCAGCAGGATGATCTGGATCGGCGAGAATGGCAGCGGTAACCCGGCGAGCACAGGTAGCAGGAAGGTCGCGATCAGGC
>DASRUM010000057.1:0-14276 GCA_035655415.1 Pseudomonas sp. | reverse complement strand
GGGCGCGCAATGCATGGGTCATTCAGCGTTCTCCATGGATTTCAGCCACCAGGTACGCAGGCCCAGGGTGTAGGGCGGCGTGGTGACGAAGGCAAATCGGTTGCGGTAAGCCAGGCGGTGGTAATCGATATACCAGTTCGGAATGCTGTAGTGCTGCCACAACAGTACCCGGTCAAGGGCGCGGGTGGCGGCGATCTGCTCGTCACGGCTCTGCGCCGACAGCAGTTTTTCGATCAGCGCGTCGACCACCGGGTGGGTAACGCCGGCGTAATTCCTGCCGCCTTTGATCTTGGCCTGGGACGAATGGAAATACAGCGACTGTTCCAGGCCCGGGCTGAGGGTTTGCGGCAGGGTGAGCAGAATCATGTCGAAGTCGTATTGATCGAGGCGCTGCTTGTACTGGGCGCGGTCAACGGTACGCAGGTTGGCCTGGATGCCAATGCTGGCAAGGTTTTCGGTAAAGGGCTGGAGAATGCGCTCAAGGTTCGGATTGACTAGCAATATCTCGAATCGCAGCGGCTGTCCGTCACTATTGAGCAGGCGTTGGCCGGATGGCTTCCAGCCGGCTTCGGCCAATAGACCGAGGGCACGGCGCAAGGTTTCCCGCGGGATACCCCGGCCATCGGTCTGCGGCATGCTGAATGGCTCGCTGAACAGGCGCGCCTGTAACTGCTTGCGGTAGGGCGAGAGCAACAGCCATTCGGCGCCTTCCGGTTTGTCGCGGGCGGAAAATTCGCTGTTGGGGTAGTAGCTTTTGGCACGGGTGTAGGAACTGTTGAACAGCGCGCGGTTGGCCCATTCGAAGTCGAACATCAGGCCCAGGGCTTCGCGTACCTGGCGGTCGGCAAACACCTCGCGGCGGGTATTCATAAACAGCGCTTGGGTCTGGGTTGGGATCTGGTGCGGGATCTCGGCGCGGATCACTTCGCCACGGCTCAATGCCGGGAAGCGGTAGCCGTTGGCCCAGTTTTTCGCCTGCTGCTCGATGTAGATGTCGAACTCACCGGCCTTGAACGCCTCGAAGGCCACATGGCTGTCGCGGTAGAATTCCACGTCGACCCGGTCGAAATTGTATTTGCCGCGGTTTACCGGCAGTTTGGCGCCCCACCAATCCTTGACCCGCTCAAACCTCAGGCTGCGCCCGGGGCTGACCTGGGTAATCCGGTAGGGCCCGCTGCCCAGCGGCGGTTCATAGGTGGTGGCCTTGAAGTCGCGGTCTTTCCAGTAGTGCTGCGGCAGTACCGGTAATTCGCCGAGGCGCAGGATCAACAGGGAATTGCCGGCACGCTTGAGAACAAAACGGATGCTGTGGCGATTGAGGATATCGACCCGTTTTACTTCCTGCAGGTTGGTGCGGTACTGCGGATGACCCTCCTTGAGCAGCAGGCGGTAGGAGAAGGCCACGTCGTAGGCGGTAATCGGCTTGCCGTCATGAAAGCGCGCTTCGGGGCGCAGGTTGAACACCACCCAGCTGCGATCATCGCTGTACTCAACCGACTCGGCGATCAGGCCGTAGCTGGAGGCAGGTTCGTCACCGGACGGGTCATAGGCACCGGTACCGACCATCAACGGCGCGTTGAGCTCGTTGACGCCATATTGCAGAAAGTTGGCGCTGCTGATCGGGCTGCTGCCCTTGAGGGTATAGGGGTTGAGCGTGTCGAATGTGCCGTTGGCCATCATCCGCAGCGTGCCGCCTTTGGGGGCTTCCGGGTTGACCCAGGCGAAATGGGTAAAGCTGGCGGGATACTTCAGCTCGCCAAACTGGGCGTAACCGTGGCTTTTATACAGAGTGGCCCAGGCAGATGAACTGATGGCCATGCAGAGAAGTAGCGAGACGAGGGGACGTATCAAGTGAAATATCCGATCCGTGGCGTCTTGTGGGCTGCTGGTCAGGCACATTAACAGCTTGTATCGGCTGGAAAAAGGGTAGGATCGCCGGCAAGCAATAGCGGCACTTTGACTACACTGCAATTACTAATCGCGAGGGTATTAACTTGGCTACAGCTTGCCATGGTCTGCAGTCATGGATTGACCGTTTCACCCAAGCCGAATTACCCGCCCTGTCTGCGGTGGTGCAGGATTTACACCGGCTTACCCAAGGCGACAAATCCTCGGTGCAACAATTGGCCGATGTATTGCTGCGTGACGCGGCGCTGACCACCAAGGTGCTGCGCATCGGCAATAGCGTCTATTACAACCCTTCCCAGGAACCTATACGCACCATTTCTCGGGCCATCGTGCTGATTGGCTTTGATAACGTGCGCCAGATCGGTCTATCGGTCAGCCTGATCGATGGCCTGCTGGCGCGTAGCTCCCGCGACCAGCTTGCTGAATTGCTGGCACGCTCGTTTCACGCCGCTGTGCAGGCCCGCAATATCGCCGGCTATGTGCTTTCTAAAAACGATGAAGTGGTATTTATCGCCGCCTTGCTGCACAACGTCGGCGAGCTGGCGTTCTGGGGTTGTGCCGGTGATGACGCCGATGACCTGGCCAGCGCTCTGGCCCAGCCTGGGGCGGATGAAGACGAAGTGGTGATGCGGATGCTGGGCACCAGTTTCCGCCAACTGAGCCAGGCCCTGGTGAAAAGCTGGAACCTGGGCGATACCGTCAGCCTGGCGCATCAGTCAACCAGTCAGAATGATCCGGCGGTCAAAGCTGTGACCCTGGGGGCAAAGATCAGTCAGGCAGCGTTGGATGGCTGGGATACGCCAGTCATGGAGGCGTTGGTCGGCCAGTTGGCCAGTTTTATTGGGGTGACCCCGCAGGAAGCCATGCAGCAGGTGCTGGCCAGCGCTGAGGAAACTGTGAAGATGGCAACGACCTTTGGCGCTAGCCAGCTGTGCAAGCTAATCCCCAATACCGACCCGGAACAGATTCGCCTGCAGCAGGAACAGCGTAAGGCGCGGTTGCTGCAACCCAATCTGCTGATTTTGCAGCAGGCTTTGCAGGACCTTGGCCTGCTGGTTTCGCGCCGCGGCGATCTTGGACTGGTGCTCGACACCCTCTTCAAGGGCCTGCATCAGGGGACGGGACTGGAGCGCATCATGCTGGTGGTGCTGGCGGACGGGCAGAGTTGTTTCCGCGCCAAGCGGGTGATTGGCGAAGGCACCGAAGGCTGGAGCCGTGACTTCGTCCTGCCCGTGGCGCAGCAAGAGCAGCCGCATATTTTCAGTTACGCGCTGCGTAATAAAGAAGCGTTGTGGATGGGCGTGCCGGCCAGTTACAACCTTAATGAGCTGGTCACCCAGCCGATTCGCCAGCGCCTGGGGCAGGGTATGTTCTTTATTGCGCCCCTGTTGGCTGGCACCCGCGAAATTGGTTTGTTATATGCCGACAGCCGGGTATCTGGGCGAGCGTTGAAGCATGAGCAGTTTGTCGCTTTTCAGCGCTTTACCCAGTTGACCGGGCGCTGCTTGGAGGCGATGAGCAAGAAGGCCTGATCAGTTGACGCTGTACAGTGTCAGGGTCTGGCCGGGCTTGAGCGCCTTGCCGGCTTTGGGGTTCCAGTTCTGTAGGCTCTTCATCGGTACCTTGAAACGTTTGGCGATCAGGTACAGCGAGTCGCCCTGACGCACCTTGTAATAGGTCGCGCTCTGGCGCGACGAGTTACCACTGCTACCGCTCCCGCCACTGCTAGGTTTGCCGGCTTGCAAGGTGAGCACCTGACCGACCCGCAGGCTATTGCCGGAAAGCTTGTTCCAGCGCTGCACATCCTTGACAGCAACCTTGTGGTTCTTGGCGATCTGCCAGAGGTTGTCGCCGCTTCTTACTCGGTAGGTACGGCTCGGCGCGCTATGTGCGACGCTGCGCTGGAACATTGGCTCGCGTGCCGGCACGCCGGGTTGCGCAGGAATGCTGAGCATCTGGCCGATGCGCAGGTTGTTGCCGGACAGTTTGTTGATGTCCTTGAGGGTGTTCACGGTCAGCTGATGGCGATTGGCGATGCTGTGCAGGCTGTCGCCTGAACGCACCCGGTATTGCTGCCAGTCCACCAGTGCCTGCGGCTTCATCAGCGACAGGTTGGCGGTCAACAGCTCGGCCTTGTCGGTCGGCACCAGCAAGTGTTGCGGGCCATCCAGGGTCACGCCTTTCTTGAACGCGGGGTTGAGCAGGTACAGCTCGTCTTCATCCAGGTCGGCCATGGCGGCGACGCGCGCGAGATCCATGCGTTGGGTGAATACAACCTTCTCGAAATATGGCTCGTTGGCTATCGGCGCGAGGCTAACGCCATAGGCTTGTGGCGTCATCACCACTTGCGAGAGGGCCAGCAGCTTGGGCACGTAATTCTGGGTTTCCACCGGCAGCGTGAGGTTCCAGTAATCGGTCGGCAGGCCGAGTTTCTGGTTGCGCTCAATCGCCCGGCTGACCCGGCCTTCGCCAGCGTTATAAGCCGCCAGGGCCAGCAGCCAGTCGCCGTTGAACATTTCCTTGAGACGCGTCAGGTAGCTGATCGCCGCATCGGTCGAGGCCATCACATCGCGGCGTCCGTCATACCAGTTGGTCTGGCGCAGGTTGAAATTACGTCCCGTGGATGGGATGAATTGCCACAGCCCGACGGCATGGGCATGGGAGTAGGCCAGCGGGTTGTAGGAGCTTTCGATCATCGGTAGCAACGCCAGCTCCATCGGCATATTGCGCTGTTCCAGGCGCTCAACGATAAAGTGGATATAGGGGCTGCTGCGCTCGCCGGCTTTCTCGATAAACGAGGGGTTACTGACGAACCACAGACGCTGCTGCTCGATACGCGGGTTGAGGGTGATGGTGTCCTGCAGCTGGTAGCCGTTGCGCACCCGTTCCCAGATGTCTTTCGGCGCTTCGGGGGGCGCCACCACGCTGCTGTCGAGCCATTCTGGCTCTTGCTCAAGGCCGACCGCACGGTCGGTGTCGCGGCCGCTGTCCGGGCGGTATTGGTTGCTGGTCTGGCAGCCGGCCAGGGTTACGCACATGATCACCACAAGCGTCTGAGCGCTTTGTGCCAATGCCTTTAAATTCAAGGTCTTGCGTGGTGATAGAGGCATTGGCGGTGGTGTACTTCCCGGCGAAAAGGTCGGGCGATTCTAGGAACCAGCCTGCCCTTGGTCAAGTTTTAACCAGTCTTTTGTGTGGTTGTCGAGGTTTAGAAATGGTCCTTCCAGGCGCGTAAAGCGGCGAACACCTGCGCTGGCGATCGGCTGGCGGGCCCTTCGCGCTCATTAATGCGGGCGCCTACCGACGCTTGTGCGCTGCGCAGAAAAGGATTGGTGGCGCGCTCCAGACCAATAGATGACGGCAGGCTGATTTGTCCGGCCTCGCGCCATTGGCTGACCTGCGCCAGGCGTTGTTGGATTTCCGCGTTGTCCGGCTCAACTGCCGCGGCAAAGCGCAGGTTGCTCAGGGTGTATTCATGGGTGCAGAACACCTGAGTCTGTTCGGGGAGGGCGGCCAGGCGGTCCAGCGAGTTGTACATCTGCTCGGGGCTGCCCTCGAACAGACGACCACAGCCGCCAGCAAACAGCGTGTCGCCACAGAACAGCCAGTGCTGCCTGGGCTGGATATAGGCAATATGCCCCAGGGTGTGCCCTGGTACTTCATATATATCGAAACGCTGGCCCAGCACGTCGGCCTGGTCACCGTCGCGCAGCGCCAGATCCTGCCCTGGAATCTTTTCGTTGGCCGGGCCCAGTACCCGAGCACCGGTTGCCGTCTTCAGTTTTTCAACACCGCCGACGTGATCGAAATGATGATGGGTGATCAGAATATCGCTCAACTGCCAGCCGGGGTTGGCCGCCAGCCAGGCTTCGACCGGCGCGGCGTCACCAGGGTCGACGACTGCGCAGCGGCGCTGTTTGGCGTCTTGCAGCAGCCATATATAGTTGTCAGTGAATGCAGGCAGGGCGTCGATTTTAATCATGAGCGGGTCGCTAAGCAGGGTACAAAGGTGCATCTTAGGTCTCATCGGCGGCGCTGACTACATTGGTGCCGTGGCGAAGAAACGGGAGCAGTCCTTATGTCCGATCATCCATTTGCCCTCGCAGACAGTGAATGGCTCGATCTTATCGCTGCGGCGCGCAGTTGGCTGAGCGGCCCGCTCGGGCAGTTGCTGCTGGAGCAGGAGCGGCAACTATTAGAGGAAGAGCTGGCGCGCTTTTTCGGCGGCTACCTAGTGCATTACGGCCCAGCCGCCGACACGCCGCCGGATGCCCAGCAGATTCAGCGCAGCGTGCGGCTGGGGGCGCCATTCAAGGGCGTGGAGATCGTTTGTGAGGAGCACTCCTGGCCACTGACCGAACATGCCGCCGATGTGGTGGTGTTGCAGCATGGTCTGGATTTCAGCTTGTCGCCCCATGGCCTGTTGCGCGAGGCGGCGCGCAGCGTGCGGCCGGGTGGGCATCTGCTGATTGTTGGGATCAATCCGATGAGCAGTTGGGGGCTGCGACATCTGTTTACTCGTGATGCGCTGCGCCAGGCCCGTTGTATTGCGCCCAATCGGGTCAGCGACTGGTTGCACCTGCTGGGCTTCGCGCTGGAGAAACGCCGCTTCGGGTGCTATCGTCCGCCGCTTTCTGCGCCGGCCTGGCAAACGCGACTGGCTGGGTTGGAGCGACTGGGCGCGGCCTGGCAGCCACCCGGTGGCGGCTTTTATGTGCTGGTGGCGCGCAAGCTGGTGGTGGGGTTGCGGCCATTGCGCCAACCCAGCCGGCAGGCTGTTGGCAAATTGATTCCTATGCCCGTGGCCAAAGTCAGCCGGCGCGAAACGCCAGATGAACAACATCGGCCGATTAATTGAGCGAGAGATTGCAGATACATGAGTGAACAGGTCGAGATCTACACCGATGGTGCCTGCAAGGGTAACCCTGGCGTCGGTGGCTGGGGCGCGTTGTTGGTTTGCAAGGGTGTGGAGAAGGAACTGTGGGGCGGTGAGCCCAACACCACGAATAATCGCATGGAGCTGATGGCGGCGATTTGTGCCTTGATCGCGCTGACTCGGCCCTGCTCGGTGCGCCTGATTACCGACTCGCAGTATGTGATGAAGGGCATCCAAGAGTGGATGCCGAACTGGAAGAAGCGCGGCTGGAAAACCGCCGCCAAAGAGCCGGTGAAGAATGCCGATCTATGGCAGGCGCTGGACGAGCAGGTTAATCGTCATGAGGTGACGTGGCAGTGGGTGCGCGGCCATACCGGTCATCCGGGTAACGAACGCGCCGACCAGTTGGCCAATCGCGGTGTTGATGAAGTAAGAGGGTTGAAGCATGCGTAGTGTGGTGCTGGATACAGAAACCACGGGTATGCCGGTGGCCGATGGTCATCGGATCATCGAAATCGGTTGTGTCGAACTGATCGGCCGGCGCCTGACCGGGAGGCATTTCCATGTCTACCTGCAGCCTGATCGTGAGATCGATGAAGGCGCAATCGCCGTCCACGGTATTACCAATGATGCTTTGAAGGACAAGCCGCGCTTTAAGGAAGTGGCCGACGAGTTCTTCGAATTTATCAAGGGCGCGCAGCTGATCATCCACAACGCGGCGTTCGACGTTGGCTTTATCAACAACGAATTCGCCCTGATCAAGCAGGACGACCGCGCTGATATCAGCGAGCACTGCTCGATCCTCGACACCCTGATGATGGCGCGTGAGCGCCACCCAGGGCAGCGCAACAACCTTGATGCACTGTGCAAGCGCTATGGCGTCGACAACTCCGGCCGTGACCTGCACGGTGCCTTGCTCGACGCCGAGATTCTCGCCGACGTCTACCTGACCATGACCGGTGGGCAGACCAATCTGTCCCTGGCCGGTGATGGTTCGGAAGGCGACAGCAATGGTCGTCAGCAACCCAGTGCGATCCGCCGCTTGCCCGCTGAGCGGGCGCGTACACGGGTGATCCAGGCCAGTGCTGCTGAGCTGGCCGAACATGCAGCGCGTCTGGCGATTATCGAAAAATCCGCGGGTGCGCCACCGCTTTGGGTGCAGATGGAGCAGCCCGCAGCCGAGCTTTAACCACGTCGCGAGTTATCCACTCGCGACCTTTTCGTACAGCGTCACGCAGAGGGGGTTCCGCCTGGCGGAGCCAGCCTCTACCCTGAGGCGATAGGCAGGCTAGGGCCTGTCACTCCCAGGGACGCCACAATGTATAAAGACCTCAAGTTCCCCGTCCTGATCGTGCACCGTGACATCAAGGCCGATACCGTGGCCGGTGACCGGGTACGCGCCATCGCCCAAGAACTGGAGCAGGACGGCTTCAGCATTCTTTCCACCGCCAGCTCCGCCGAGGGGCGCATCGTTGCCTCTACCCATCACGGCCTGGCTTGCATTCTGGTCGCCGCCGAAGGCGCGGGTGAAAACAAGAACCTGCTGCAGGACATGGTCGAGCTGATCCGCATCGCTCGCCGTCGTGCGCCGCAGTTGCCGATTTTCGCCCTCGGTGAGCAGGTGACCATCGAGAACGCACCGGCCGAGGCCATGGTCGACCTCAATCAGTTGCGCGGCATTCTCTATCTGTTCGAAGACACCGTACCGTTCCTCGCCCGTCAAGTGGCCCGGGCCGCGCGCAATTATCTGGATTGCCTGTTGCCGCCATTCTTCAAGGCGCTGGTGCAGCACACCGCGCAGTCCAACTACTCCTGGCACACGCCGGGCCATGGCGGCGGTGTGGCTTATCGCAAGAGCCCGGTGGGGCAGGCGTTTCACCAGTTTTTCGGTGAAAACACCCTGCGCTCGGATCTCTCGGTATCGGTACCGGAACTCGGTTCGCTGCTCGATCACACTGGCCCTTTGGCCGAGGCCGAGGCGCGTGCGGCGCGTAACTTCGGCGCCGATCACACCTATTTCGTGATCAACGGCACCTCGACTGCCAACAAAATCGTCTGGCATAGCATGGTTGGGCGAGATGACCTGGTGCTGGTGGATCGCAACTGTCACAAGTCGATCCTGCATTCGATCATCATGACTGGCGCGATCCCGCTGTATCTCTGCCCGGAGCGCAACGAGCTGGGGATTATCGGGCCGATTCCGCTGAGTGAATTCAGCCGCGAGTCGATTCAGGCGAAGATCGATGCCAGCCCGCTTGCCCGTGGTCGGGTGCCGAGCGCCAGCGGAGCGATGGTCAAGCTGGTGGTCGTAACCAATTCGACCTACGACGGCCTCTGCTACAACGCCGAGCTGATCAAGCAGACCCTAGGTAATAGCGTCGAAGTGCTGCATTTCGACGAGGCCTGGTACGCCTATGCGGCGTTTCACGAGTTCTATAGCGGGCGTTACGGCATGGGCACCGCGCGCACCGACGATGCGCCGCTGGTGTTTACAACTCACTCGACGCATAAGCTGCTGGCGGCCTTTAGCCAGGCCTCGATGATCCATGTGCAGGATGGTGGTGCGCGCCAACTGGATCGGGATCGCTTCAACGAAGCCTTTATGATGCACATCTCCACCTCGCCGCAGTACGGCATCATCGCCTCGCTGGATGTGGCCTCGGCGATGATGGAAGGGCCGGCGGGTCGCTCGCTGATTCAGGAAACCTTCGATGAAGCCCTGAGCTTCCGTCGCGCCCTGGCCAACCTGCGGCAAAACCTCAGTAGCGATGACTGGTGGTTCAGCATCTGGCAGCCGGCCAAGGCCGAAGGCACCGATGATGTGGTGACCCAGGATTGGTTGCTGCAGCCGCAAGCCGATTGGCATGGCTTTGGCGATGTGGCCGAAGATTATGTGTTGCTCGACCCGATCAAGGTGACCCTGGTGACGCCGGGGCTGACCGCCGATGGCAAGCTGGACGCACGCGGTATTCCGGCGGCAGTGGTCAGTAAGTTCCTCTGGGAGCGTGGCCTGGTGGTGGAGAAGACCGGTCTGTATTCCTTCTTGGTGCTGTTCTCCATGGGTATTACCAAGGGCAAGTGGAGCACGCTGCTGACCGAGTTGCTGGAGTTCAAACGCAGCTATGACGCCAACTTGCCACTGAGTGATGTGCTGCCTTCGATTGCCCAGGCCGGCAAGACCTTCTATCAGGGCATGGGTCTGCGCGACCTGTGCGATGCCTTGCATGCCTGCTACCGCGAAAACGCCACGGCCAAGGCGCTCAAGCGCATGTACACAGTGCTGCCAGAAGTGGCGATCAAGCCGGCCGATGCCTACAACCAATTGGTGCGTGGTGAAGTAGAGGCGGTGCCGATTGAGCTGTTGGAAGGCCGCATTGCCGCGGTGATGCTGGTGCCCTATCCGCCAGGTATTCCGCTGATCATGCCGGGTGAGCGCTTTACCGCGCAGACCCGTTCGATCATCGATTACCTGGCCTTTGCCCGCACCTTCGACCGCAGCTTCCCCGGTTTCGATGCCGATGTGCACGGCCTGCAGCGTGAGGAAGGCGTCTACACCGTGGACTGCATCAAGGCCTGATCCCGCCCTGGCCTGCGGCTTTGCCTGGCGGCACTGGCGTTATTCGTCGGCTTGCCGCCAGTCTTTCTCAGTAGATCAAGCGCTTATCGCCGATAAGTCAAAATTGAGCTTAACTTTGATGACGTGTTCTGCGTCACAGTGGCCGGCATCGACATTTGTCGGTTGGTTGTTATAGTTGCTCGATTTTTAGCATAAGAAAATTTTCATTGTGCGCTTGCACCCCAGCTGAGGATGACTGCCGTGTCCGACTACAAAGCCTTTAATGTCGTGTTGGCAGATAAGGTCGCCCATGTGGTGATCAATCGCCCGGAAAAAGTCAACGCGATGAACGCGGACTTCTGGCGCGAAATCATCGAGATTTTCCGCTGGGCCGATGACACCGATGAAGTGCGCGCAGTGGTGATCTCCGGTGCAGGCAAACACTTTTCCTCAGGTATCGACCTGATGATGCTGGCCTCGGTCGGCAGCCAGCTGGGCCCGGATGTTGGTCGCAATGCCGAAAAGCTGCGGCGCAAGATTCTCGAACTGCAAGCCTCGTTCAATGCTGTAGACAACTGCCGTAAGCCGGTTCTCGCGGCCATTCAAGGTTATTGCCTGGGTGGCGCGATCGATCTGATCTCGGCCTGCGATATGCGTTACTCGACGGCTGATGCGCAGTTCTCGATCAAGGAAATCGACATCGGCATGGCTGCCGACGTTGGCACCCTGCAGCGCCTGCCGCGCATTATTGGTGACGGCATGATGCGTGAACTGGCCTTTACCGGTCGCACCATCGATGGTGAAGAGGCCCGTAGCATTGGTCTGGTCAACCGAACCTATGCCGATGCTGATGCCTTGCTCGATGGTGTGATGGGCATCGCCCGCGAGATTGCCAGCAAGTCGCCGGTGGCGATTCGCGGTACCAAGGAAATGCTGCGCTACATGCGTGATCATCGGGTCGACGATGGCCTGGAATATATCGCCACCTGGAACGCCGCCATGCTGCAATCGGCCGATCTACGGGTGGCCATGACGGCTCATATGAGCAAGCAGAAACCGGAGTTCGCTGACTGATG
Organism: Pseudomonas sp.; assembly: GCA_035655415.1. Taxonomy (GTDB): domain Bacteria; phylum Pseudomonadota; class Gammaproteobacteria; order Pseudomonadales; family Pseudomonadaceae; genus Aquipseudomonas. The sequence goes on along the minus strand of DASRUM010000057.1, from coordinate 2,860 downwards.
CTGTCCTTCCACCTGTTTTTATCACCGACGCGGGAGGCGCAATAGCTCATGGTTTCTGGAGCCACGTCGCTTAATCTGGTGCGCGATGAACTGTTCACCACCATGGAAGAGGCAGAGTCGAGCCTCGAACACTTTATCGCCGATCGTCACAACGGCAGCCTGCTGCAACAGGCCGTGGAAAACCTGCATCAGGTACGCGGCACACTGAATCTGATCGAACTGGCCGGTGCCGAGCTGCTGGCTCAGGAAGTGCTGGATCAGGCCACCGATATTCCCGCCGGCGCCGGTGAAGAGCGCGATGTGCAGCTTTCCGCCCTGAGCAACGCGCTGCACGTACTGCGCCGCTATCTGGAAAACGTTGAAGCACATCGCCAGGAAATGCCGGAGTTGCTGCTGCCAGCGATCAACGACCTGCGTCAGGCCGGCGGTCAACCCGCCTTGCCGGAAAGCTTCTTTTTCAGCGTGCGCCTCGATCATGCTCGCCCGCGTACCTCGCCACCATCGGTTGATGGTGCGGCACGCGAAAGTGAAGGGCGCCGTCTGCGCCATATGTATCAGGTAGGGCTGCTGGGCTTTATTCGTGAGCAGAACCCGCAAGCCAGCCTCAAGCTGATGGGCCGCGCACTGACCCGTCTCGACAGCCTGTTTGCCAATGAGCCACGTGGTCGCCTGTGCTGGGTTGGCTCGGCTGCCGTTGAGGCGCAGGTCGACGGCCAGCTGCTGGCGCGCAAGTCGCGTAAACAGCTGTTCTCGCGGATTGACCGCGAACTCAAGCAGATGCTCGTCAATGGGCAGTACGAAGCGCCGCGTGGCCTGCTCAAGGAATTGCTCTATCTGGTGGCCCTGGCGGATAGCCGCGGGCCGCAAGCCGCAGCCCTGGGTGAAGTATTCGGCCTGACGCCGTTGCCCTTTACCGATCACCTGCTGGAAGAGGAATACCAGCGCCTGGCAGGCCCTGGGCAGGCGGTCATGCGTTCGCTGAGCTCGGCGATCCGTGAAGAGCTCAACAGCGTCAAGGACATGCTCGACCTGATTGAGCGCGGCACCTTGCAAAGCGACAGCCTCAACAGCCTGCACGCCTTGCTCGGCAAACTGAGCAAGACCCTCGGCATGGTCGGCCTGAGCTCGGCCGGCAACTCGCTGAGTGCTCAATTGCCAGTTGTCGCGAGCTGGAGCGAGGAGAGCGCCCCCGCGCCTCTGGAGCTGCACAAGCTGGCCGATGCCGTGTTGTACGTCGAAGGCATGGTCGCCAGCCTGGAACGTGGCGAGCGTCGTGACACGCGGCCTACTCAGGCGCAGCCTGGTGAAGAGGCTGACTCCTTCGCTCTGCATCAACTTAATGAAGCACGCATTGTGGTGGTCGATGAGGCCCAGGCTGGTCTGGCCTTGGCCAAGCGAGCGATTACTGCGTATCTGGAGTCAAGTGGCGAGCGCATGCACCTGTCCAACGTGCCGTTCAGCCTGCAGGCCGTGCGCGGCGGGTTGTGGTTCCTCGGTCAGGAGCGTGCCGCGTTGTTGGTCGGCGCCTGCGCCGATTACATCCAGCAGCATATGTTCGATGCGCCGCAGATGCCGTCCGAGCAGATGCTGGAAACCCTTGCCGATGCCCTCAGTAGCCTTGAGTACTACCTCGAAGCCGGTGCGGTGATGCGTCCGGAAACCCAGCCAAGCGTGCTTGATCTCGCCGCAGAAAGCGTGCGAGCCCTGGGCATGCCGCTGGAGGCTTGAGCATGCAGCGCTGGCAAGCCACTCTGCTCGACAGTCAGCAACCCGGTGGTTGGGTGGTCGCGCACTGCAAGCAGCACTTTATGGCGGATAGCAACGGTGTGCTGTTTCCCCGTGAATGGTTGAAGAAGCAGGATTTGCCGATTATCGCCGAGCATGGCCTTGGCCATTTTGATGGTGATGCGGTCTACCTGCTGGAACTGAGCCAGCCCTTCGACATGCCGGGCTGCGCCTGGCAGAGCCTGCGCCAGTTTATGCTGCAGGGCGATGCCGATACCTTCAAGTTGCTCAGCTACGCCACACAGATTGGCACCTGGGCCAGCCAGCATCGGTTCTGTGGCAGCTGTGGTGGGGCGATGCAACATGTGCCGGGTGAACGCGCGATGCACTGTGTGCGCTGCGAGTTGCAGCATTACCCGCGGCTTTCACCGAGCATGATTGTGCTGGTAACCCGCGGTGATGAGATTCTACTGGCGCGCTCGCCGCGTTTCGTTGCCGGGGTCTATAGCACCCTGGCCGGCTTCGTGGAGGCGGGGGAGTCGGTGGAGCACTGCGTGGCCCGTGAAGTACGCGAAGAGGTTGGGGTTGAGATCAGCAACCTGCAGTACCTGGGTAGCCAGGGCTGGCCGTTCCCGCATTCATTGATGCTGGGCTTCCATGCTGAATACGCTTCGGGCGATATCGTGATGCAAGCCGATGAAATCGAGGATGCCCAGTGGTTTAGCGTGCATGACCTGCCGCCATTACCGGCGGCACGCTCGATTGCCCGCTACCTGATCGACGTCTATGTGGCGCGCCGCTTAGGCCAGCCCGAACCAGTGCTGCCAGGCTAGGCGTACGGTCAACGCCAGCACCACCAGGATAAATACCGGGCGGATAAACCTCGAGCCGCCCTTGATCGCCGTGCGTGCGCCGAGAAACGCCCCGACCATCAACGCCAAGCCCATGCAGATGCCCAGCAGCCAGGCCACTTGCCCGCTGATAATAAACACCGTCAGCGCGCAGATATTGCTGACGAAGTTCATGCTGCGGGCCACGCCGCTGGCCTTGACCAGATTGAGCGGGTAGAGCAGCAGGCTGCTGACCGTCCAGAAGGCGCCAGTGCCTGGGCCCGCCACTCCATCGTAGAACCCCA